>NZ_JABWRZ020000001.1:2942788-3266987 GCF_014269185.2 Pseudomonas oryzicola | reverse complement strand
GCGCTGTGGCAATTGCAAAAGCCCGACAGCTACTTCGAAACCCCATGGCGCCGCGAGCCGGGTGCCGGTTTCCTGCTGACCAACCTGATCCATGACCTCGACCTGCTGCGTCACCTGTGTGGCGAGGTGGAGCAGGTGCAGGCCTTCACCCGCAGCGATGTGCGCGGTTATGCCAACGAAGACAGTGCAGCGGTGCTATTGCAATTCGCCAATGGCGCGTTGGGTAGCCTGACCGGTTCCGACGCGGTAGCCGCGCCCTGGAGCTGGGAGCTGGGCTCTGGCGAAAGCCCGGTGTACCCGCGTCAGCACGGCCAGCCTTGCTACCTGCTGGCTGGCACCCTGGGCGCGCTGAGCATTCCCCAGCTCAAGCGCTGGCACTACGCCGAGGCGGGCGCGGGTTGGCATGCGCCGCTGTTGCAGAGTGAGGAAAGCATCCCCGCCGGCGAGGCATTGACCCTCCAGCTGCAGCACTTTGTGCGGGTGGCCCGAGGCGAACAGGCGCCGCTGGTCGATGCGGCCGATGGAGGGCGTACCCTGGCCTTGATCGAAGCGATCCGCAAGGCAGCGGAAAGCGGTCGGGCCTGTATGCCCGAGCAGGTGGTCTGAATGCGCCATTCATTCTCGCGGGTGACGACTGATGACTGATCGAATGTTTTCGCTGGCGGCACTGACTGTGCTCGAACTGTCGCCACCCGACATGGTTGAAGCGGCAGCCCGCGCCGGTTACAGCCACGTTGGCCTGCGCCTGGTGCCTGCCACCGAACAGGAACAGCATTTTCCGCTGGTGGCCGATGGCGACCTGCGCCGCAAGACCCAGGCGCGTTTGCGCGATACGGGCGTCAAGGTGCTGGACCTGGAAATCCTGCGCCTGAAGGCGGACTCCTGTGTGGCCAGTTTCGAGCCGATTCTGGCAGTGGGTGCAGAACTGGGCGGTACAGAGCTTCTGGTGGCTGGCAACGATCCGGACGAGGCGCGCTTGACCGAGCGTTTTGCCGCGCTGTGCGACCTGGCGGCGGGCTACGGTATTTATCCGCATCTGGAGTTCATGCCCTGGACCGATGTGCGTGACCTGCGCCAGGCCATGCGGGTGGTGGCCAATGCCGACCGCGTCAATGGCTGCGTGCTGGTGGATGCGTTCCACTTCAACCGCTCCAGCTGTTCGTTGCATGACCTGGCGCAGCTGGCGCCGCAGCGCATGCGCTACGCCCAGTTGTGCGACGTCGCTGGCCCGGTGCCGGCCGACATGAACGAAATCCTGCGCCAGGCACGCAATGAACGGCGCTTTCCGGGCGAGGGCGATGCCGACCTGGTCGGCCTGCTGCGCGGCTTGCCATCGAACGTACCGCTGAGCCTGGAAATACCCACGCGGCAGCTACTGGCGCAGGGCATCAGTGGGGAACAGCGTGCGCGCATGGCACTGGAGAAAGCCATGGCGGTGCTGGGCAAGGTCTGACCGAAACCTGTTCGCCGGCAAGCCAGCTGCTGTGCGGCAGGAGCCGGCTTGGCGACGACGGGGCCGGTGCAAGCATTGCCATTGCGGCCTGAACCAAAAAAGGCCCGCAAGGGGCCCCGTAGAGGTAAGTGGCTGCGCGCCTAGGCGTGCTCGACCTTGCGCGGCGCCATGAAGTACATCCACACCAGCGCCAGGAAGTACATGGCCGGAATCAGGGTGAACAACAGCGCATAGTTGTTGTTTGTGGCGGTCAGTACGCTGCCGACGATCTGGGTCATGAACATGCCGCCAATCGCCGCGCACATGCTGCCGAAGCCGAACACCGTACTCACCAGGTGCCGGGGTGTGTAGTCCATCACCAGGCTCCAGATATTGGCCGTCCACGCCTGGTGCGCGCCCACCGCCAGCGAAATGGCGGCCACCGCGACCCACAGGCCACTGGCGTTGGCGGCGAAGGTGACGCTGAGCATGGTGCAGGCGAAGATCAGCATCGATACCAGCCGCGCCGTGGTGGCGCGCATGCCACGCCCGATCAGCCAGGACGACAGGACGCCGCCGCCGATGCTGCCGAAGTCCGCTGTCAGCCAGATGATGATCAGCGGGATACCCATCTGGGTCACGTTGATACCCAGGCTGTACTGTTGGTTGAGGAACGGTGGCAACCAGTACAGATAGAACCAGAACACCGGCGCGGTAATCGCATAGGCCACCGCGAAGGCCCAGGTGCCACGCAGGCGCAGAATGCGGCTGAACGGCACGCGGCTTGGCTCGGCGGTATCGCCCTGCTGGATGTATTCCACCTCGCTCTGGCGCACGCGGGGATGGTCTTCCGGGTTGTAGTACTTCAGCACCCACAGCACCACCCACACCAGGCCCAGGCTACCCATGGCGATGAACGCGGCCTGCCAGCCCCACACCGCCAGGATCAGCGGTAACAGGGCCGGGGTGACCATGGCGCCGACGTTGGTACCGGCATTGAACAGGCCGGTGGCGATGGCGCGCTCCCCCGCCGGGAACCACAGGCGCACGGTCTTCACACAGGCCGGGTAGTTGGCCGCCTCGGTCAGGCCGAGGATGAAGCGGCAGACCATGAAACCGGCGGCCGACGTGGCCAGGCCATGGGCGCCGGTGGCCAGGCTCCATAGCAGCACGGCGCAGAAGAACGCGCGCTTTACCCCGACCTTGTCGATCAACCGGCCTTGCAGCAGGAATCCGATGGCGTAGCCGACCTGGAACCAGAAGTTGATGTTGGCGTAGTCCATCGCCGTCCAGCTCATTTCCTTGGCCAGGATTGGCTGCATGATGCCCAGCGCGGCACGGTCGATGTAGTTCAAGGTGGTGGCGAAGAATACCAGGGCAAGCATGCCCCAGCGGGTCTTGCCGACGGCGAAGGCGCCGCGAAGCTTGTCGCCGATCGAACCTTGGTGCGTCCGAGGGGCGGCGGGAGTGGTCCTGGAGTGGTTCATAAACTGCTCGTTCTTGAAATTGTATTCAGCTGCGGTGCTACGGGTAGATCGCCGGGTCCCAGGCAGGGGACATGCAAGGCCGGTGCATGGTGGGCAGTGAAGGCGGCAGCGTCAATTCAAGTGAGAGGCTAGTGTTCGGTTACCGAACGGTTGCGGTGGCCTGTGGGCGAGGCGGTGGTTCGGACCATGCCGAAGGAGACGGGGCCGTCGTTACTCGGCACCGCAGGCCGGTAAAGTATCGGCAGGGCAGAGCATGAGTTGGCGCCAAGGTGTCAGTACCACACAGTTGCCCAGCGTTTCACCTCCTCGCGGCCGTACTGTTGCATCCACAATTGTAGTGTTTTGTTTAACGTGCTCTTCGCTTCTACCATCTCACCGGTGTACGGGTTTCTGTAGTACTTGCATTGCCGTGCCCTGAAGCGGCGGAGTGGTAAAGGGGGCGACCATGAATGCTTGCTATCTTCGTCCTCGATCCCTCTGATTGCCAATATATCCGATAAGCCGAATTGGTATTCGGCGAGCAGGTCGCGGAGTTTGCCTTCGAACTCGAATTCGCGCTTGAGGTGCGGATCGATTTTTATGAAAGAGAGTTCGGACTTCTTGGCGGCGAGCAGGTGTTCGAGTGCACGGAATTCGGCAAGTCTGGACATGTTATCTCTCCATCGATTGATGGGGTAGTGTTAGTGGCTGTCGAACGATAATGCAAGCGCGGAAATAATTTGTGAAATGTTTAGGTTTGGCAGTTCGTGCATCGTCTTGGGTGGGATGTTTAATTCCGGTTTGTTTTTGTAAGTTTGTTCCCGCAGTAAAGTTGATTGGATGTAATAAATTGTGATGACTACTTTGTTCCGGAGGGGCGTTGCCGTTGGGCCGCAAGGCGGCCCGACTGTTTGGTTGAGGGCTTTATCCGAATCGTGGGCCTTCGCCCTGGACCGTGCAGCTATGTCGATGGCCAACCGCGGGTTTCATCTGCGCTTCTTTTTAAAGGGTTGCACGGTGGCGTTCTGAAAGGCTTCCGGAGGTGGTGCGGCTGCGCGGACATTGAACAGCCGACAGACGCCGTACCAGCAGATGGCGACTGTCAGGTTGTAGGGAAACAGTACGGCCCAGAACGGTAGTTGCCAGTTCTTCTTGCCCTGCATTTCACCGGGCTCGCCTGTCCGCCAGGGGGCGTAGTGGCGCCAGGCCTCTGCCGGGGTCAGGCAAATGGCGTGAAGCGGCCGGTGCCACCAATTGGGTTCACCAGGTGGGGGGAGTTTGTCGAGACCGTGGTCCATGAAGTGACGTAGGTATTCCCATACTTCGGCGACATGCTTGACGCTGGCTTCGGTGGGTTCGTTGCTGTCGACCCAGAGGCAGTCCTTTTGGTGAAGGCTGCCGTCTTTCCGGCGAGGGGCGAAGGCGAGGGCATAGCAGGTGCTGAAGGAGGCGCCGCCAAACTCGGTGCGTTTGAAGATACCACCTCCGGTGTTATTCCAGTCAAAGACTAATGTCTTGCTCAATCGCTGATAGTAGATTTTTTTGGAATAGCGGTTCAGGCAAATAGCCGATAAGCCTTTTATGAAGTAGATTCTATAGATCAGGAATGGCGTGAATGTGAAGGGCGCCATTAAAAACATTAGCATTAACGTGGTATCTTCAGTGTATAAGTCTGAAAGGCTTGGAAAGAGATAGGGATAAAAGCCAATTAATAGGGTGATCGTCATTGCGCAGTACAGCTTTCCCATGAAAACCGAATCTGTTACCCATGGGTTTCGCAGGCATAGGGTGTTATTGGATAGGCTCATTAGCTGTCCGCCAATCGCAGGTTTGTGTCCTGATTTTGATGTTGTGTCGAATGTCCAGATGGTTGCCATGATCAGCGCTCTAGATGAAAGGTTGCAGAAATCTCATTGTTTTCATCCAACCCTTGATTGGCCCTATAGGCTAGGTGCAGTGAGACATGTCTTTGATTGGTTAGCGTGGTTTTGAAATGTAAAACCAAACCAGCGTCGACGATGAAGCCGGTTGGGATGAGTGGAAACACGTCTACGCCCCGATCATCAAAAAAGCCACTCAATTTTCCGGACCATTCGCTCACCCCAGTTACGAAACCCGGTAGAAGTACTGTAAACTCCACGGTTGGTTGAAGCGTGGCAACTTCGTTAGATGTGATAGCTGTCCAGTTTGGCAGCGTCCAGTGGTCGTTCTGATGCCACCGAGTGTCAACTTCAGTTATGCCAAGTGATCGGGCTTGCTCGGCTGATAGGAGTTTTGGTCCATAATGCTCGTTGTGCCAAGTTTTAATTTCAGCATGCAGCGATGGGAATGTAGGCAGTTTTTTTTCATGATCCAACATGATTCCAGGGCGGACTTCGCCATCGTTATGGCGATTGCCGAAGATGCCACGTGCTGCCCAAAGCTCTATTGGACTGTGAAGTCGCTCATGTGCCTTGGTGTGCAGGTATAGACCCCCTGCAATGATGGCTGTTCCGACAAGTACAAGGGCAGCTGCGGCCCATCCGGCGAAGGGCACAACCAATGTTGCACCCGCAACAGCAAGTCCAGCCTCAAGAACCACAGCAGAACCAATAGCCATGGTAAATCCACCAGCCATTGTGTATCTCCCAGCAGTAGAATCACCGTTATCGAACTGGCGCAGCCCCTTGGCGCCATCAGAGAATAGGCCAAATGCTATTGCCGGATATCCTGCTAAACGCGCAAAGAGATTACTGCTCAGGTAGCTAATGAACCCATTGCCAAACGCCATTCCTGGCGCAGTCGAACTCAATCTCATCATCACGGCTTTCTGCGTTGCGCGCACGCTGACCAATGTCGACGCGGCCGCACCGATAACACCGAAAATCGATGAAGCGAAGCCCGTGGTGTATTCCGGCGCATCACTTTTCTGCAGGCTGTTGTAGGCCGTCTTCAGCGATAACACGTTGAACCACAGCATCCCGGCGTTCAACCCGCCGCCAACGCTGGATGTCAGCAACCCGAGGAAGTTGGGTTTCACCCGTACGGTAGTGGTCATTTCAACTGAAATCGTCCGGCTCCCCGAGATCCGCAGGCGCTTCATTTCCTCCACCTGCGCCATGCCGCTTTTCAGGTACTTCTGCACCTCCTGGCTGAATGGATTTTCCCTGATCGCCTGGTCGGTAATCCGATAGCGTGCCGCCAACAGCCCGAGTGCCTTCTCGGCATTGGCTTCACCTGCCGCCAGCAGCACTTGCTGGCGCAGGCCACGGCTGGCATCCCAGCGAGTCTGCCCGCGCAGGCGCTTGAGCACCACGGTGTTGACCGACTGGGCCGTCAGGTCGGTGATGTCGGCCATGGCCGGAAAACGCCCGGCCAAGCCTTCGATCACGTTGTCGCTGGCGCCGAGCAGGCTGCCGATCGCGTCGGCCTTGTCCTTGAACGGGTTGAACGGGGCGAGGGCGGTGTAGAGCGGGCTGTCGTGCTGGTCCAGCCACTGCTCCAGGCGCTTGAAGCGCCGGTCCTGGTCTTCGGTACCGGGAGCCGGCTGGGCCATCGGCTGGATCAGCAGCGCCAGGGAAATTTCCAGCCCGCGGGCAGAGGTGAGTTCGTCGCGGTCGTAGCAGGCCAGGGCGGCGGCCAGGCTGTAGGGATCGTCGATATGTCGGGGTTCGGCGGTTGCCAGCCAGGTGTCATGGTCGTGGCTGGCTTGCAAGGCCTGGCTGCGCAGGGCGCCGATGCGCTGCTCCAGCTCATCGCGTTCGGCGAGGAAGCGCAGGTAGCTGGCGCTATCGAGGCGCTGTGCCAGACGCGCGCCGTGGGGTGAATAGTCCTCGTGGGTGAGGGCCTGGAAACGCGAGGCCGAGGGCGACAGGGCAGGCCCGCGACGTTCCGTGCCCAGCCGGAACGCGGCCAGCTCCGGAGATGGCGCATCCGCCGGATACAGGCTTACCAGGGTCTTGTCCAGCAGCACGGCGACCAGGTTGCGGTGGTGGAAGTCGCGGCTCTGCGGGCTCAGCTGTTCGGCATCCAGCCGATAGCAGGCCGGTACCCGTTCGTGCTCGGGGCCCTCTGCGGGTTTCAGGTGTGGCAGCTGCTCGGCGGGCATCAGGTCGCGCAGTTGGTGCTGGTAGGCGGACACCGACAGGCTCAGGTCCAGGGCCATGCCCTCGGCGTCGGCGAGCGCGACCACCACCGGGACCTTCGGCTGGGTGTAAGGGTAGTGCCGGCCGATGGCCACAAGGTTGCCGATGGGCAAGGTTTCGCTGAGCGGATCGCTGCTCCAGGTCAGGGGCATGCGCCGCGCGGCGGGCTTGAAATCTTCAACCCAGGTGGGCAGGGCACTGACTGGCAAGACATGCGGCTGGCTTGACGGGGCCTGGCTGGCGCTGATGAGTTCGGCCATGTCCAGCTGGCGCATGTGCCGTTTGCGCAGGGCTGGCGAAGCGCTGATGCGGGCGGTCATGGCATTGGTCCACAGGTGCGGGCTGTAGCCGACCCACACTTCGCTGGCGGTATCGGGGCAGGTGTCGGCCCAGACCCAGCCCAGGGTACGGCTGGACAGGTAGCGATCGCGCAGGTGGTAGCCCTCCAGGCCGCGATAGCGCAGTTCCTTGTAGAGGCCTGCGCCGAGGTACTCGTGGATGACCAGCTTCTGGCCCAGGGGGCCTTGCATGAACACATAGACATAGCCTGGGCGCAGGGCGCGCAGGGTGTAGGCGGAGTGCCGCAGCAGGGGGAAGCCTTGTTCCAGGTTGAAGCCGGCATCGGCATAGCGGCAGGCGGGAGCGTCGCCACTGCGCGGGACGATGGCATAGCGCACCGGCAGGATCGGGATGCGTGCGCTGCAGGCAGGGCCGGAGGTGGCGCTGCTCACGGAGGCGTCGTTCATGGGGCGGGCTCCTTGCTTTCGATCAAAGCGTGCAGTTCATGGAGCCGGCTCTGGGGTGACTCCTTCAGGTTGGTGTAGATCTTTACGGCCTGTTCATCGGTCATGAGCCACAGGTTCCTGGCGGTTAGCCTGATGAATTGCCCCGCGGTTTCTTCATCACGAAAATTGAGCGCTTTCAATTGCGGCAGCAGGTGTTCAATCCATTGCCTGATGTCCGCTAATGTGCGGCTGGCATGCTGTGGCAGGGCTACCATCTCGTGAGCCAAGGTGAGCACGAAGTGCTCATGCATGCCTGCCTGCAGCCGTTCCAGTTCGACCTTGCTCAGGGACAGTGGAGCTTGCGAGAAGGCACGTGCACTGCCCGGCTTGCGCTCGAGTGTCTTCCACTCGTGGGCCGGTCCCCAGTTCACTCGCCAGGCCAGTGATGTCACAGGCCCGAGCCAATCGGCCCGATGGTCGTCATCCAGTGCATCCAGCCAGGCTGCAAGGTGATCCGGTCTGAACTGGAACGTGGCCAGCCCCTGGTCAGGAAGCGAGACCTGTACCAGGCTGGTGAAATGGTCTGCCAAGCCACCGAGGCCAATATCGGCATCCAGCGCGATGGCACCGCCAATGGGCATCCAGGTAGCGATTGCATGGGCAAGCAGTTCGGGCGCGTCTGCCACGTCTACCAGCAATGGCCCGAAGTCGTGGCGCTCGTCCAGGGCGCTGCGCTTCCACAGCCACGCCTGCCGGGTGTTTCGGCGCACATCACTGACAAGCTCAAGTACCGAAGGGGCATAGGCCGGCACCAGCTCGCCATTGGGCAGAATCTGGGATATTGGCCGGTAGGCCCAGTGCTCGAGCGCGCTGGTCATCAGCAGCAGAAAGCGCGCACTTTCCCCGAACTGCACGCTTGGCAATGTGTTTGAGGATGTGGTTTTCATCGACCTGGCCCCCTGCGACAACGGCAGTCGGGCAACGGGCAGGAACCATCGGGGCGGCGCCCGCACTGGCGATCCAGTGGCTTGCCAGGGTCTGGAGCACCACTGATGGAGAACAGCTTGCCTGCTCCATCTGCCGATTGCAGCACCTGGCCGTTGATGCGTATTGTCGGGCTGTCCAGGGTTATGCCTGCCTCGTCGATCCGGATGGAGCCGCCAGGGCCCTGGATGACCAGCGCTTCTGCTGTACGCAGCTCATAGCGCCGGGTACGCCTGCGGATTTCGCCGCGGGCCTCCAGCTCAACATGCCCTTCCACCTGTTGCTCAAGATTGCCGCCAATGCGGGTGTGGTGGTTGGCAGCGATCTGGTCATGGCGGTGGTTGCCGATGGTTTCAACCCGGTCCTTGGCGATCTTGATTGTCTGGTTTCGACCGATAACGAGTGTGGCGTCATGGCCAATGTCGACGCGTTCATCATTGCCAACCGTTTCAGCGCGGTCGCGGCCAATCAGAATGGACTCGTTGTTATTGACCTGTTCCTTGCGGTCATTGCCGATCTGCGTGGACTCATCGTGCCTGACCACAATGTTCTGGTCTTTCTGTGCATGGATGAAGACTTCCTCCTGCCCCAGTTCATCTTCGAAGCGCAGCTCGTTGAAGCCATCGCCCTTGTGGGTCTGGCTCTTGATCGTCATGCGTGTCTTGTGCCGGGGAAGGTCGTAAGGCGGCAGTTGATCTGCGCAGTAGGTACGTCCGGTAATCACCGGCTGGTCGGGGTCGCCATTGACGAACTGGATGATCACCTCCTGGCCGATCCGGGGGATGGCCATCGAACCCCAGCTGCCACCCGCCCAGCCTTGCGATACCCGCACCCAGCAGGAGCTGGACGCGTTGTTCTGGCTTTCACGGTCCCAGGGAAAGCTGACCTTCACCCGGCCCCACTCATCGCAATGGATCTCTTCGCCGGGCGGGCCGACCACCGTGGCCATGTGCGGGCCATCGACGCGAGGCCTGGCCAGCGGTGCAGGGCGCCACTCGCTTCTGCCAGGGACCAGCGTCGCGGTTTGCTGGTAGCGGGTGCTCTGGTCGGTGCCGGCGGCTTCTTCCTGCAGGCTGGTGAACTGGCTGCCGGTGTGGCTGACCGCATTCACCCGCCAATGCACATTGAGGTCGTCTCGCGGGTGGCCGGCAAGTGTGAAGCTCAGGCCAGGTTGCAAGCGCGGGTCGTCGCCTTCGACTTCGGCAATACGTACATCGTGACGCAATGCGGTGATGCGGTGTTCGGTAAACGGCTTGCCGACGGCATCTGACTTGTAACGGCCCGGATAATCGAAGCGTTCATAGGCGCTGGACTGGTGCTCCAGAAAAGGCCCAGAAGCGCTTTGCTCCAGGCGATAGGCCGGTTTTGTGAAGGTATAGTCGCGCTGCACCTGGCGGGCGGTACGCACTCGCTCGCTATAGCGCAAACGCTGTAAGCAGGGGCTTGCCTGGGCGCCACCGCCATGCGATCGATACAGCACGCTGCGCGGCTCGCCAGGCCTGTCATCATTGAAGAAGCCTTCTTCGTCATGGCTGGCGGGGGTTGTAGCGGAGGGGATGTTCCCGAATGCAAGTACTCGGTCGGTCAGGATGAGTTTGTGATTGTTTTCGGTATGTTCGAAGCGATAGACGAAGCCTTCTTCGGCCGCCAGGCGGGAAAAGAAAGCGAGGTCGGTTTCTCCGGCCTGGACGCAGAACTCCCGCGCAGGGTGATCGAAACCCTTGGCGATATGGTATTCAGTAATGCCTTGGCGTTTGAGCATCATTTCGAGAATCTGCGGCACGCTCTTGTGCTGGAAGATCCGCCAGTTCGAGCGAAGGCCGGCGCGGGCCAGTTGCGGTTCGACGACCGCGCTGTAGCGGGTGCGATGCGGGCCACTATCGGCTTGGCTGAACGCGCTGATCAGGCCATGGACATGCCGCACGGGGCAGTTCGCCCGGCTGATGGTGAACAATGCCGGCTTGTCGAGTAATTGCCCGAAGTCGAGGTCGTGTTCATAGCTGATGAGTTCCAGTTCCAGCTTGAAGTTTTGGCTGATACCTTCCTTGAGCGTAAAGGACACAACCTCCAGCGCAGGTCGGTAAACAAGCGGTTGGAAGCTGTAGTACAGGTCGGATTGGCTAGGCATGAGCAGTCCTTGTTCACCGTCTGATGGTACCCAGGTGCCCGGGCGGCGAAGCCGTCCGGGTCATCCAATACCCTGGACGCGTGGTTGGGGGTCAGGACTGTTGCCAGTCGTCAGACCCTTCGGTGCCGCAGATTTCGTGGCATTCCGTTATCTTTCGATAGGAAAACCAAAGTTCCACCTCTTGATGTCGCGGTGTGGAGGTGATTTCTTGTGCATGCGGCTGCTCGGTCCGCATCTTGATGATTGTCGCGTCCGTCAGTGTCGTTGTGTAATAGTGCTCGTTGGGGTCTTCGCTGGTGGCGCGAAATTGCTTGATTGTCACTTCCGGCAATAACTCTGCCTTGCAGATTGCTTCCAGTAACAGCGGCTTGGATTTGTTCGTGGTGAAGGTCACCTTGTACGGCCCATGCACACGCTTGCCAGACGGTTGGCCGTTCTGTGGGTCGATCGGTGTGTTGATCTCATGTTCGACCTTTTGCAACATGATTTCACTTTCAAACTCGGACTGATAGATATTGCCGATCGACGCCGCAGTGCTTGCGCCTTCGCTGATATCGCCTTGCACTTTGCCGGTGACTTTCAAATATGCGGGTGAGGCCATTGTGTACTCCAGATTTACACGGGTTACATGCCCTGTCTTGCACGGGCATGGCCATCGGAAACGATGGGCTTGTCAACGAGGCGGGTGCCCCGCTAATTCGTGGCAGTCGATGATGTGTTTCAGCTGGATTACTGCTGCAAAATGCCGTTGAGGGATTCCAGTACTTCGGTGGTAATCAAGTGCAGGCGATAGCTGTAGATCCCGTAGGCCACGGCCATGGCAACCAGGGAAATCACCAGGGGACTCCACCACGGCCATTGCCGGTTCATGCGGAAGTTTCGCGGCGCGACATGGGTGTAGGGGTCGCATACCGCTTCGGGTGCAGGGCCCCGTAGCTCACGAAGCATCCCGTGAAGCTGGTGGATCAGCGCGTTCAGCGTTTCTTCGCCTTTTGGCGCGATGGCATACTTGCCTTTCAGCCCCAGGCACAAGGCGAAATACATGAACTCCAGTACGTCCTGATAACGTGCGGGTTCCTGCATCAGGCGGGACAACACGGTGAAGAATTTTTCCCCACCCCAGGTTTCGTCGTGGAAGATGCTCAGCAGGGGTTCCTGGCTCCAGCAACTGTTCTTGCCCCATGGCCTTTCCATGACCGCTTCATCGATGTACAGGCACAGGGCATAGGAATAGGCGAGCGCCTGGGCGGGCTCGTAGCCATGCTGGCGGATCTCCTCCTGGATATTCTCGATCTGGGTGCGCACTTGCTGGTGCACCTTCTGGATATTGGGCAACTCGTCCAGCGTGCGCAGGCGTATGACCAGGCCGAACAGCGGTGCCGCAGCATCCAGCATGAGGTTGTCGTAGCCGCCACGCAATTGGAATTCCGGATCTGCCGGGTAGCCTTCCTCAACCTGTTCCGGCGGTGGCGTCCGCGCCGAGGCTTCCGGCTGGGCCGAAACAGCTGGCTCAGGGGGCAACGGCTTGCCGAGCACCGCCTGCAGCGGCGTGCTTTCAACACCTGTGGCATCGGTGGGGGTAGTGTTGTTGCCTTTCATCTCATTCACTCCTGATCGCCCAGAACTGCAGTTCAAGCCCAGGGAAGTCCCCTGCGATATGGATGCCGAAGCCGTTTGCCGTCTTCATGCATGCCCAGGCTGGATCACGCCGGTCCAGTTCGAAGTAGCTGAAGCCTGCATGGAAGGGCAGGTCGCGAGGCGCCACTGGCAAGGGGTTCAAAGGGATGCCGGGGAGCTGCAACGGCACCAGTTCCTCCAGGGCTTCCAGCGAAGTGATCTTGGCTTTCTGCACGAACATCTGGCGTAACACCTGCGGTTGCAGATGGGCGCCCACGGCGATAACGAAGTCGGCCCCATCGATCAACCGGCGGTCGTCCAGCGTGGCCTTCATCACGCCGTAGTCCAGCGTTTCCAGTGGCAATGACACGGCACGTGGTTGCAGTACCGTACTCAGCGCCCGGCGTAGCGTGTCCTGCAGTGGCTGGAACGAGGTGCGCAGCGCGGTGTGGCGATAGGCGGGGTATTCCTGCGGCAACCGATCGGGGTCGGTGAATGTCACGAACTCACCGCAGGCCTGGCTCATGCACAGATAGACCTGCTCGGGGTGTGTCTGGGCTTGCCTGGCCAGGTGCTGGAAGCAGGGCCACCAGCGGTTCATGGCTTGCAGCAGGTTGAAGTCGCGGATGTCGGCGATCCCCGACTGGCGCCCCCCGCCGAGGCGTGCGGCGAGGTTGCGCCCACGTTCGCGCAAGGTATTGGTGATTTCTTCCAGGAAGCGTTGCAGCGTCGGTATCGCCCGTACCGACACACAGGTGGGGTAGAACGCTTCGTCCAGCTGCAAGCTGCCGTCGGGACGACGCTCCAGGATACGTGCCAGGGCCAGGCGGGTATAGGCGCTACTGTCTTCGGTCTGGCGTTTGAGCTGCAGGTTGGGAACGGCCAGGTCGACCGAAACCAGGTCACCGTCAGCGCTATGGGTGTCCTTGATTTCGTGGGCCTGAGCGATGTAGCGCAGGTTGGCAGCGTGGTCGGGCCAACTCACTTCACGGCCGCCATTGGTGCGCAAGGGCAGGCACAGATACACCTCGCTGTCTCTCGCGCCATCATCTTCGATTTCCAGCGGTGGGGGCGGTGGCAGATCGGCGGGAATATCGAACACCGTGCCATCCGGCATGATGCCCCGGGCCCGGGTGATGGCGATTTTGCCAAGGGTCAGATATTCGTCGTTCAGCTGTAGTTCGCTGAAGCCATAAAAGGCTGCATTGAGGCTACCGAGGCGTTGCTGCAAGGCTGCTTCGCTGGCGCGGGCTGCCTGTTGAAAATGCTGCGGCTTGACGAACAGGCCTTCAGGCCAAAGGACAGGATTACGTGTACTCATGGGCACTCCATGTCAGCGCGAGTAAGCGAAACGGGAAGGGTTGCCGGCTTCATCAATCCTCTTCCTTGAGCAGGATCTGCGTGTCGTTTACCAACACCGACAGAATGATCTGGTGACCGCGTGGCGGAATGCGCAGCACTTGCTGCCAGGTGGCGTTTTCCTGGTTTCGGTAGTCGCCGATGACGGCGACGAAGCGGGTGTCAGGCTCAATCGGGGCAAAGGGGATGAACTTGAACTGGCCGGGCCGCAGCAGGTAGTCGTCATCGCGGATGTAGGTGCTGCGCAGGGCTTTGGCAGGGTTTTGCTCCAGCAACTCATAGACGCTGTTGCGTAGCAGCGAGTCGTCACGCAGTTGCAGGATCTTGATGGCGATGGGGGTCGCCACGGCCTCGCTGGCCATGGTCGTGGCACGCGGCATGGTCAGGACTACCGTCGAGTCGTCGTAGCTGCCAGGGGTACTTTCCTCCAGCGGTGAGCGAAGCGGAGCGGCGCCGTCTTCATCAGCCATCACCACGGCCGGGGTTGCAGGGAATTGCTCCTGGAGGTATTCGAACAGGGTCCCGACTTTCTCAGCCAGAACGTAAGGGTCGCTTGCGCTCAGGCTCACGGCGTAGGGGCTGGGATCCAGGGCTGTCGCCGGTTCGACGGTGGGGTCAAGGCTGTTCGGGTTGCTATTGAGGGTCGGGCTGGCGTTGATGCTGAATGCAACCGCGGTCGGGTGATCCTTGGGCGGCCCGATGGGCAGCGAAGGGTCCAGGACCACCTGGCTCACCCTGCTCATGGCGGTACAGCCAGCAAGCGCGATCAGCGCAGTGCAAAGGGCGGCGGTGAACAGACTTCGGATCATGCGCTTTCTCCTGCGATCAGGCACTGCAGCGGGTTCTCCGACGATGGCCTGGTCACTGCAACTGCATCGAGTGCCGCCAGCGGATCTTTCCCGGTGTCGCAGTTGAAGACCGAGCAGATCTCGGTGGCCGCCTGTGGCGCTGCCGGGCTGGGCTGCCAGGCCTGGGCCGAAGTCTCGGCGAGCAACTGGTCCAGTACGCTGTGGTCAGGGTTAAACAGCGCTTCCAGGCGTGCATCGGCGTGTGCGTACTGAACCAGCAGCCGATAGCTGCCGACACGAAGCTGGTCGCCCTCGACAAGCCGTCGCGCAGGGCGCTTGCCGAGGCTGACGCTGCTGTCGTTCAGGTAGGTGCGGTTACAGTGGTCAATCACACAGAAGCTGCCCTCCAGCCAGCGGATTTCGCAGTGGATGGGCGCCACGCTCTGCTCGCGGTCAGTGAGCAGCCAGGTAGCCGCTTCGCTGCCGATGGTGCCGCCCGTGCGGTCGAACCGGTGCCGCGCTGTTACGCTGTGCTGCAATTGGTCGAGATTGATGACGCTCAAGGTAAGGCTGCTCATGCGCGCCCCCGAAAGCGGACAACAGGGCTGACCCGGCCGTGGCGGTCATCGACAAAGCTGGTCCAGCCCAGGTAGGCCCCCTGGCTGCGATGCAGGCAGAATGGCGATAGCGCGTTGCGCTTCAGGCGCAGCTCCAGGTCATAGGCCAGACCATCGCGCAGCAATAGATTGATCAGCGCGCGCAAGCGGTCGAAGTTGACACCGCCCGGAAGCAGATCATGCAACTGCGTCTGGTCGATTTCGCCAATCACGATGGTGAACTTGCTGCTGCGGGTACGCGTGCGGCTGCCCAGCATGAACGTGCGGCCCAGTTCGCCATTACGCCGACCAAGGCAGGCCAATTGCTTCAGCGTGGTGGATACGGAACGCGTTTCGAACTCGCGAATATGGACCTGCTCGAGGTCGAAACAGTGGGCAATGATGCCGGCGACGGTTCCTGGCGCACGGCTGCGGCTGGCAATGACACCAGCGAAGCTGAGCAGCCGGCTCCACGGCAGCGCGGTGTTGCCCCGCAACTGCCTGTCGTTCAGGCCGAGCAGCGCAAAAATGTACTGTGAGAACCCATCGGTGGCTCCCGGCTGGAAGCGGATGTAGTAGCGGTATTTACGCCAGATGCGATGCAGCAGGCTGAGCAGGTAGTGGTTGAAGAAATCGAAGAATGCCGGGCGTATACCGATACCCTGTGCTTGTTCGTAGGCCACCTGTTCCAGGTAATAGGTCGGCAACGGCGAGTCGGTGCCGTGCAAGCCCATGAAGGTCGTGCACACGCGATAGCGCTGTTCCGGGCCGGGCATACGTTCGGCTTTGTATACGTCCGAAACCGGGAAAGTCAGCCGCGGGTCGCTGGCAAGCCGTACCCGCAACCGGGTGGCCTCGCTTGGCCAGCGTGGTTCAAGGTCATCGCCGTGCAGTCCGTACAAGCGCTCCAGCAACTGGAAGAAGTTGTACTGGTGCGCGTCGGCGAGCAATCTGTCGGCTAGATCAGTGGTTGTTTGCCGGTCTGCAGTGGCCATGTGTAGTGCTCGTTGTTGGAGATGTTGATCACTTCCAGTTGGTGGAAGGAGTTGATGCTGGCGTACAGCGCGAAGAAGTGGGCCAGTGCGCAACTGAACAGGTAGAGGTCGCCCTCACAAAGGAAGGCAGCCTGGTCCAGCTTCAGGCGGGTACGCAGCCCGCGAATGGGCTGCCCTTTTATCAGCCAGTCCAGGGGCTCTGTATGGATCTCGCGGATGCCGTCGAGGTGCTTGCGCGTGGTGCGAGCGTGCTGGATGTCGTGCAGAGCGGCGAAGTCGTACGCGCGTATCACTGCTTTCAGTGGATCGACCGATAGCAGTGACAGGTAGTTGAGTGACATGTTGGAAATCAACGCCCACTGCAACTGGCCGTCCAGCACCGGGCGATAGGGGCGCGACGGAGCGCAGATGTTGGTGTAGGTGGCGAGGGGAGGCGTAGCCTCGGTGAGCACGTTGATGTCACCGATGCCCAAAGCTAGCGGCAGGTCGCGGTTGGTGCAGGTCAGGTCGATGGACGCAGTTTCCAGCTCGCCGATATAGGTGTTGGCATCCGCGCGTACGAAGGCGATGCGGTGCGTGACGCCTTGGTCGCGCAAGGATTCTTCGAGCGTGTAGCGGTAATACAACGCCGTGCGGCCTTGCACGTGCTCGATTTCGTGGGCGAACGACTCGAATGGCCGGAAGGTTCTGAGGTGTTCGCCGATGCTCCCGTCTGCGGTGGTGCGGGTGCTGATGACCGCATCTACGCTGAAGATCTCGTGAGCGTACTGCTGCGTGCCTTTGGGCTTAAGCTCGAACTGGGCTTTGCTGCTGGACAGGTCGATGGGCTCGGCGCTGTGTTCGAACAGGTTGACCGCCGGCGTGCAGAACAGCTTGAAATCTGCTTTGCCGATACGCAGCGAATCAGGCAGCAAGCGGCAGAAGTGGAATTCGATGTCGACCTGCTTGCTTTGTTCCGCGGGCCAAAGCCTGTCCAGCCCGGTGATGGTGAAAAAATGGAAGCGCTGCGCGAACATGAAGTATTCCTGCAGGATCCGGTAACCATCAAAGACATTTTTCGGGTAGGGCAGCAGGGCTTCATCAGCGCTGAAGCCGGGGAAGGCAAGGCTGCTGGCCGGCATCCGGCGGACCTGGCCATTGACGCTGACGCAGACATGCTCGAGGTACTGCGACATCCACAGATACAACGTACGGGCGGTACGCTGGTCACCGCTGAGGTGAAAGTCGAGGCTGGTACAGCCCAGCGTATTCAATGGCCGTTCGACCAGCGTTTGCAGGCGGATGCGGACCACTGCGCTGTCGAGGGTCTGGGTTGCGCCAACCGTGTCGATTGCGAACGGATGAATGTTCACCGGCGTGCAGGTGCGAAACTCGCAGGCGACACCGTCCACCGGCTTTGAGAACAGCCTCGAGCCTTTGGCGATCTGTTGTGCCTGGCTGAGTGCCTGCATGCGTGGCGTGAACTCGATAATCGTCACGCTGGGCAGGGGCCGAAGGTAGTTGGGCCACAGCAACTGCAGCATGGGGTGGGTCAATTCCGGCAGGTCGTCTTCCAGCTTCAGCCTCAGCCTGGCTGTGAGAAATGCGAATGCTTCCATCAGACGCTCGACATCCGGGTCGCTTCCCCCGTTGCCAAGCAACCGGGCCAGTTGCGGGTTGTCCTTGACGAAATCGTTTCCCAATTCGCGCAGGTACCGCAGTTCTTCGCTGAATCTGTCCTTCAGTGACATGGTTCATCTCACTCGGGTGAAGCGGTTGTGCCCGTTGACCAGCAGTTCCAGTTGCAACTGCTCTGCCTGGTCATTGACCTGTACCTGGCAGTCCAGCCGGAAATGCAATTCCAGCGGGGTGTGATAATCGGGCACGGCTCTAAGCGCACAGACTTGTATGCGTGGTTCAAAGCGTCGGATGGTGCGGCGGATATCAAGGCTCACTTGTTCCAGCAGGTCGCCACTGCTCGCATCGTGTCCATTGAAATCCCGCAGGCCCAGTTCAGGGCTGCTCTGTGAGCAACCTTGCCGGGCGTTGAGCAGTGTTTCGAGGTGGCGCTTGATGGCGGCGATCTTGTGGAAGGCGTTCTCCTGCAGGGAGTGCCCGCCGATAGCGGATTGACCAGCCGTCAAACGATCAAAAAAGCCAGTCATTGGGTGTCGAGCCGTCCAACCAGGGAAATCTCGAAGTTCGCGCCCATGTACTTGAAGTGAGGGCGCACAGCGAGCGAGACCTGGTACCAGCCTGGATCACCGGCAACGTCCGAGACTTCTACCCGTGCAGCACGCAGTGGACGGCGGCTGCGTACATCCGCTGAAGGGTTCTCCTGGTCGGCGACGTACTGTTTGATCCACTTGTTGAGTTCGGCCTCGAGATCGCGTCGCTCCTTCCAGCTGCCGATCTGTTCGCGCTGCAGCACCTTGATGTAATGGGCCAGGCGATTGACGATGAACAGGTAGGGCAACTGCGTACCGAGCTTGTAGTTGGTCTGGGCTTGCAGCCCTTCGGGCGTCTTTGGGAAGTTCTTGGGTTTTTGCGCCGAGTTGGCCGAGAAGAACGCGGCATTGTCACTGTCTTTGCGCATGGTCAGGGCAATGAAACCCTCTTCGGCGAGTTCGAATTCCTTTCGATCGGAAATCAGCACTTCGGTAGGAATCTTCGCCTGCAACTGGCCCATGGCCTCGTACAGGTGCACCGGCAGGTCCTCGACAGCACCGCCCGACTGCGGGCCGATGATGTTCGGGCACCAGCGGTAGCGGGCGAAACTGTCGTTGATGCAGCTGGCCAGCAGGAAGGCGGAGTTGCCCCACAGGTAGTTGTCGTGGCGCCCGGCAATGTCTTCTTCGTAGTTGAAACTCTCAATCGCCTGTTCCGTGGGGTGGTAGGCGGAGCGCAGCATGAAGCGCGGGCCGGTCAGCGCGACGTGGCGGGAGTCTTCGCTTTCGCGGAAGGCACGCCATTTGGCATGGCGCGGGCCGGCAAAAATGTCCTTGATCTCCTTGAGGTTGGGCAGGTCCTCAAAGCTGCCGAGGTTGAAGAACTCTGGAGACGGCGCCGCCAGGAAAGGCGCGTGTGACATGGCACCGACCGAGGCCATGTAGCTCAGCAGCTTGATGTCGGGAGAGGAGGGCCCGAAGCTATAGTTGCCGACCATGGCAGCCACGGGCTCGCCACCGAACTGGCCATAACCTGCGGTGTAAACGTGTTTATACAGGCCGCTGCAGGTGATGTCGGCAGCATTCTCGAAATCCTCGAGCAGGTCATGCTTGCTCACATGCAAGACTTCGAGCTTTATATTTTCGCGGAAGTCCGTGCGGTCGACCAAAAGTTTGAGGCTGCGCCAGGACGACTCCAGCTGCTGGAACGCGGGCTGATGCAGAATGGCGTCCATCTGCTTGCTGAGCACCCGATCAAGTTCGGCAATCATCTGATCAACTCGATGCTTATTGACCAGTTGGTCCGGGTCATCACTTTTCAGGATTTCCGCAATAAAGGCAGAAACACCTTGGCGGGCGACCTGATAGCCCTCTTGCGCGGGTACCAACTTGGTCTCAGCCATAATCTGGTCGAGCAGGGTTGCGTTGCTCAACGTTTCGCTCGTTGTTTCAACTGCTTGGGTAGTGTCGCTTGGTCTTTGCATCGGACGCTCCGCTGTCTCAATCTTCTTGTGGTGCCGCGAGCGCCTGCTCGAGTTCTTCGGCGAGTTGTTTGCGCGCTTGCTCGTCATTCAACAGCTGTTGCAGGTGTTTGCGGAAAGTTGGCACGTTGCCGAGCGGACCCTTCAAGGCGACCAGTGCTTCACGCAACTGCAATAATTTGTTGAGCTCTGGTACCTGCCGGATAATCTGATCTGGGCTGAAATCCTTGATTGACCTGAACTGCAGGTTGACCGCCAGCTCGCTATCGGCTGCGGTGCTGAGCAGGGAGGGTACGGACATGGCCAGGCTGACGTCGGCGTCGTGCAACACGTTGTTGAATGTGTGTTTGTCGATGCGCATCACCGAACGGTCTTCAAGCGCACGGCTGTCATCCAGGCCGAAGTCGCCCAGGACAAGCATCTTGTGTGGCAACTCTACTTCGGCCTGTTCATCACGGGTAGCTGAAACGTACTTGATGTTTATACGCTCTTTGGGTGCAACGGATCCCGAATTTCTAGACATCGGCACATGGCTCTTTAGTGATATTTGTAGGATATTTCCGGAAGGCGTGTTTAATTGTTTGTTCTGTTTGTAGGAAGTTTCCTGCAGAGTATTTTCTGGCTCGCTTACTTGCCCTGCCGCCATAAAAACCATGCATGGAAACGCACCCTTTGGTCGAGGCTTAATATGTAAATAAATATTTGTTTGTATGCACGCTGTGCGATGTACTAGGCTCGTGCCGGTTTCGTTTGGAGTGGTTATGCGCGGGAGGGCGTAAGTGGGTATTCACTTGTCAGAAAAACACTGCGCATGGCCGAGCAGGCTTATGTTTTCATTGCGTGGGTAAACTTTGAATGATATTCCGCCGTACATGTTACGCAGGCGTGTCGTTGCTGTTTTGTATGCAGCCGGTGCTGGCCGAGCTTGATCGCGACTGCCCCCGGATCGTCTCCGACATCGAGCGCCTGGCTTGTTTTGACCGGGCAGCCGGTACTCCGGCACATGTGTCATCCAGAGCGTGGTCAGCGCAGGAGCAGGAAGCGCCCACGTTGATTCGGGTAATGGCAAACGAGGCTTCGCGAGCAGCCGATGACCTGACCTTTCGCATCAGCAGTGGCGGTGAAGTCGGCTCAGCAACAGCGGAGCTGATAATCTCGGCGCCTGCCATCGCCTCAACCCAAGAACGCTCCTATCTCGCCATCAGCTGCATACAGAAGATATCGCGGCTGCAGCTGATTACCACGCGTCCCATCGACGCGAGCTGGGTTACCGTGAGGCTGACAAGCGAGGGTGGCGCCACGCGCAACACGCCGTGGCGTGTAATGGAAAACGGCCAGGTACTCGACGCCGGTCGCGGCTTGCCCGCAATCGAACAGATCAGGCAACTGATCGGTGCCCACCGGATAGTGGTGGCGAGCGATCGCAGCGAGGTCGACGGGCTGGTGTTCGATGCCCAGGGCCTGGGGCCGTTGATCGCACAGGCGCGGAGTACTTGCCGGTGGTAGTGCAGACATCAGCGGATGAGGTCAGTCGGCTGCTCGCCCCGATCGATCCGACGGTCCCGGCTGGGTTGTTCGATATCGAGGATGAAACCTACCAGGCGATAGACCAGGAGATGGTCAAGCTGGGCGGGCTGCAGGAGGCGTCAATCGATTGGGCCTACATCGAAGAGGCGTCCTGCCAGTACCTGTGCCGGCAGTGCAAGCACATGCGGATCGTTGCGCACCTGAGCACCGCGTGGCTGCGCAGCGCTTGCTGGGAACGCTGGGGGTATACCCTGGCGTTGCTGGCCGGCATGGTCGAATGCTATTGGGAAAGCGCTCATCCGAAGCCGGGTCCCACAGGTTTCCTCGGCAAGCGGAAGCTGGTCGGTCTTGTACTCGGCCGCTTGATCGACGCGCTACCGCGCCTTGACCGGTTCACTTACAGCCCTGCCCATGCAGCAGCGGCGCAGGCGGCCCTGACGCGGCTGAAGCAACAGCAGGACGGCGCCCGACTCGATGCGACCGGGTTGGGCGAACTGGAACGCTTGTTACACCTGCAAGCGGAGCTGGCCACCGGTGCTGGCGAAGCTGTCGCGCCGACCCTGACTGCTGCAAGCCAGCAGCCCGTGCCACTGGCAGACGTGATCGCCATGCCAGCGCCCCGGGTTTCCATTGGCAGCGAGCGGGAAACGCGGCGTGCCGTATTGACCATGGCCGAGCTCATCAATCAACAGGATCCGTACGATCCGACCGGTTACCAGCTACGTCGTTTCGGCCTGTGGTCGCATATCCAGGCGGCGCCAGCCGTCAGGCAGCGGCACTGCACGGGCCTGATGGCGGTGCCGCCAGAGGTGATTGCGGGCTACGAAAACCTCGTGGCGGGTACTTCAGTGGATGTCGCGCTACTGCATCGGATCGAGAAGAGCCTCACGGCAGCCCCTTACTGGTTTCGAGGCAGCTTCCTGGCGGCAAGCGTAGCGTCTCAGCTGGCGCTGGACGAGGTCAGCGAGGCCATTCGCAGTACCACCGCACGTTTTGTCCAGCGCCTGCCTTCGTTGCAGCAATTGTGCTTCAGCGATGGCACGCCGTTCCTTGACGATCAAGCCCTGGCATGGCTGAACGGCTGCCAGGGTGCGTCAGCCCAAGGCGCTGCTTCCCAGGAGTTCGGCAGCCTGCGGGAGGAACTCATTGCCCAGCTTGATGGCACGGGTGTAGAGCCCGTGCTCCTGAGGTTGCAGGGAATGCAGGCGGATCTGAACTCGCCGCGTGAGCGCTCGCACACCACGCTCATCGCTGCTGATTTGCTGGCGGCACGCGGCGTGTCCTGGCTGGCCCGGGACCTATGCATCGGCGTTGCGCGGACCATGCAGCAAACCACTGCCGATGCGTGGGAGCCCGAGTTATTCCAGCGGCTCCAGCACTACACGACATCCACCGCATCGGCCGCTCAGATTAAGGATCCGGAGCCCATATGAACCCATCATGGAAACAATTGAAACGCTGGGGCTTGCACCTTTCCCGCCGTATTGGTCTGGCAATGCCGCTGCTACTTGGGCTGGGCGCCGTGCTGATGCTGATCGCCATCTGGTGGCTTGGCCCGCATTGGACGTGGCGTGAACAACAACCGCTGGCCAACGTCGCACATCGTCTTGTTGCGAGCCTGGTGCTGGTGGTGGTGCCGTTACTTGGCTGGCTCATCGTGTTGCGCAGACGTGTGCGCCGCCTGCAAACGGACCGCAAGCAGGCCGTGGCGGCCACGCTGGATCCCACGCTGCCGCTGGTTCAGGCACAGGAGCACGCGTTGAACCAGAGGCTGGCCAGCTATCTGGACAATGTTGGCGGGCGAAGCGCCTTGTATCGGCTGCCATGGTATCTGGTTTTGGGTGACGTACAGGCTGGCAAGAGCAGCTTCATCGATCGCAGCGACCAGAGTTTTTTCCTGACCCGCATCGACAGGGCCCAGGCCCGTGGCCTGCAAGCCGGGGCGCTGGCTTACCCGGTAGGCTGGTGGGTCAGCAACGACGCAGTGATCATCGACCCTCCGGGCGCCTTCATCAGCCAGGCTGCAGCGCCGGGAGCGCAGCCTGGCCCTGAGCAGCCTGGAGTTTCCCCGCCACCTGAAGCCCCGGCCAGGCTGTGGGAGCACCTGCTGGGATGGCTGCTGAACAACCGCAGTCAGAGGGCGCTGAATGGGGTGGTGCTGGTCATTGACCTGCCTGCGTTGTTGCATGGTACGTCCGACCAACGCCTGGCGTTGGCCCATGTGCTGCGCGCGCGCCTGCACGAGGTCGGTAGCCGGCTGGGCGCGCGCCTGCCGTTGTATGTAGTGCTGTCCAAGTTCGACTTGCTCGATGGTTTCGATCAGCTCTATGGCAGGCTCTCGGCTTCCAGGCGGGAGGAATTGCTCGGCTTCACGTTCAAGCTGGGTGCGGCCGGTTCGTCCGACGCCTGGCTGGACGAATACCGCAGCCATTACGACCGTTTGATCAGGCTGCTGTTCGAGCAGGTCTTCGATCAGCTTGACGGACTTGGCAGGGCGCCGGCCCGTGCGCGCTTGTTCTCCCTGCATGCGCAGCTGGTTGGGCTGAAACCGATATTGCTGTCGTTCCTGCGTGAAACGCTGGGCAGTGACCGCTTCACCACGCCCGCCCTGGTACGTGGGCTCTACTGGTCGTCGGTGGTGCAGCAGGGCGATATGCTCAACGCATTCGTCCGTGAGGCGGCACAGCCCTACAAGACAAAACTGCCCTTGCGTGAAGGCAAGGCGCAGGGCAAGGCGTTGGCATACTTCATCCAGCAGGCCTTCAGGCGCGTCATCTACCGCGAGGTCGGTCTCGCTGGCGACAACGCCAGGGTGGCTCGCAGCAAGCGCCAGTTGTTCCGCGTGGGTTCCGCAGTAGGCATGCTGGCGTTCTGTATCGTTGTCGCCAGCTGGCAGCGTCACTTCGATAGCAATGCTGCCAAGGCTGCCAGCGTACTCGCCAAGAGCAAGGAGTACAGCCACCGGCAACTGGACCAGCATCTTGACCCGACCGGGCGCAACCTGCTGGAGCCGCTGAACCAGATCCGCGATGCAGTGGCGGTGTTCGGCGACTATCGCACTGCATGGCCAGGTGTAGCCGATGCGGGCCTCTATCAGGGGCGCGCGATCGGGCCTCGGGTCGACGAGGCCTATCTGAGCCTGCTCGGCAGGCGCTTCCTGCCGGCATTGGCCAGTGGTGTAGTCGACGCGATGAGCGCCGCGCCCCCTGGCAGTGAGCAGCAGATGGCCGCGCTCAGGGTTTACCGTATGCTTGAGGATCGCCAGAACCGCCGCCCCGAATGGGTCGAGGAGTGGATGGCCCAGCGGTGGCAGCTAGCCTTCCCGGGCCAGGGGCAACTGCAGCGCGAGCTCATGCGACACCTGCAATACGCCTTGGCTTATGCCGACGCCGACCTGCCCCAGTACCAGCAACGCGTTGCCGAAGTACAGCAGGCCCTGCGCAAATTGCCCCTGCCGGAGCGAATCTATGCGGGCCTCAAGCAGCGCGCTGAGGAACAGCTGCACCAGGGCCTGGACCTGCGTTACCAGGTCGGGCCAGCCTTCGATGTGGTCTATCGGCCGGCTTCCGTTTCCATGCGCGATGATGCTGGCTTCGTGATTGCGCCGATGCTCACCGCCAAAGGTTTCCAGGCGTACGTTGAACCGCTCGGCCAGCGGTTCGTCGAAATGGCGATGATCGACCAGTGGGCGCTGGGCGAGCGCGGCCAACTCGATTATTCCGATGCCGATCGGGACGCGCTTGTTGCTCGCGTACGCAGCCTGTACAGCAGCGATTACATTGATAGCTGGCGGCGGGCGCTGGCCGCGTTTTCGCTGGTGGACTTCCGTGATCTGGAGCATGCAGTCGCAGTTCTCGAGCAAATGACCGGGCCTGCGGCACCGCTGCAACGACTGCTGGATACAGTGAAGGACAACACCACGCTGTGGTCGCCAGCAGGCGAGGAGGTGCCAGGCGAGACAGCTGTTCTGCAGCCAGCTGGCCGCGCCGCTGAACAGCAGCAGACCTTGGCCATCCAGCGCGCATTCGCCGGGCTCAGCGGCATGTTGCAGGCGACAGGCGACAAGCCGAGCGGCTATGAGGAAACCCTTGCCGCGCTGACCGCGGTTCACGCCTACGCCAAGGCGGTACAGGACAGTCCCGACCGGGGCAAGGCGGCTCTGCAGGCTGTGCGTCAGCGCTTTTCGATGACTGGGCACGACCCGATCGGCACCTTGCAGCGGCTGGCGACAGGCCTGTCGGAGCCGCTCAACCACCAACTCGGAAAGGTCGCGGAGCAGACTGCGCAGGTGCTGAACATTCAGGCATTGCTTGAGCTGGAGCGCCGCTGGGATGCTGACGTCTACAGTTTCTTCCAGCAGCGATTGGCAGGGCGATACCCATTCGTGGTGAGGGCACCTGACGCTTCCCTGGAGGATTTCGAAGCGTTCTTCGGGCCAAAGGGGCGGCTGCAGCAATTCCATGACCAGTACCTGAAGCTGTTCCTCGATGACAACCTCGAAGCCCTGCGAGCCGGGCAGCAGCAGTCGCTGATCCGCAGCGATGTGCTCGAACAGCTGGCGCTGGCGAATCGCATCCGCGAAACGTTCTTCGATCAACGCGGAAACCTGAGCGTGCAGTTCAGCATCGAGCCATTGGGGCTGAGCGCCAACCAGCGTACGAGCCTGCTGGACCTGGACGGTCAGTTGATTGCCTACACCCACGGTCCGAGTCAAATCACCGGTATCGTCTGGCCCAATACCCTGGGGCAGCAAGTGCGCAGCAACCTGACCTTGCTCAGGCAAAACGGCAACAGCAGCAGCCTGGGGTACCGCGGCCCGTGGTCGATGTTCCGCTTGCTCAGTCGCGGTGCGCTCAACGGGCGGACCGCCACCAGCGTGGACCTCAGTTTCCGGACTGGTGATGGCGTGATGCGCTATCGGCTGAACGCAGAAAAAGCCTTCAACCCCATCACGCAGCAACCGTTCAAGGGCTTCCACCTGCCGCGGGGTTTGTTGCAGCAGCCAGTCAATGTGGCGCACGTGGCGGCATCGGAGGAGCAGGCTTTATGAATCAGGGCCGGCCAGACCTCTGGTGTCTGCACGCTGCTCAATGCCCTGCCAGCCAGGTAGTTGATCGGCTGGCGCGGGGTTCCATCGGGCGGCTTACTCAACCGCCTCGGCCACGCCCTGGTCCTCACCCAGGAAGCCGCCACTCTGGTGCTGCCACAAGCGTGCATAGGTCCCCTTGTTCGCCAGCAACTGCGCATGGGTACCTTGCTCGATGATGCGCCCTTCATCCATGACGATCAGCCGGTCCATGGCGGCAATGGTCGACAACCGGTGGGCGATGGCGATGACGGTCTTGCCCTGCATCATTTCATCCAGGCTTTCCTGGATGGCCACTTCGACTTCCGAATCCAGCGCGCTGGTGGCTTCGTCCAGCAACAGGATCGGCGCGTTCTTCAGCATCACCCGGGCAATGGCGATGCGCTGGCGTTGGCCGCCGGACAGCTTGATGCCGCGCTCGCCCACCAGCGTGTCATAGCCGCTGTGGCCCTGGCGGTCGCTGAGCTGGCGGATGAAACCGTCGGCCTGCGCATTCACCGCAGCGGCGCGGATCTGCGCCTCGGTCGCATCGGGGCGGCCATAGGCGATGTTGTCGCGAATCGAGCGGTGCAGCAGCGAGGTGTCCTGGGTGACCATGCCGATGGCGCTGCGCAGGCTGTCCTGGGTGACTTGGGCGATGTTCTGCCCGTCGATGCGGATTTCGCCACTGTCCACGTCATAGAACCGCAGCAGCAGGTTGATCAACGTGGATTTGCCAGCGCCGGAGCGGCCGACCAGCCCGACCTTTTCGCCAGGGCGGATGTGCAGGCTCAAGTCGTTGAGCACCTGGCGCTCGCCGTTGTAGTTGAAGCTGACCTTGTCGAAGGTCACCGCGCCGCCGCACGGCACCAGCTCTCCGGCATCCGGTGCATCCTGCACCTTGGGGCCGCGGGTCAGGGTGGCCATGCCGTCCTGTACGGTGCCGATGTTCTCGAACAGCGAGGTCATCTGCCACATGATCCAGTGCGACATGCCGTTGATCCGCAAGGCCATGGCAGTAATGGTCGCCACCGCGCCGGTGCCGACCTGGCCCTGGTGCCATAGCCACAGGGCATAGCCGCCTGCCCCCAGGATCAGCCCCACCACCAGCGCCTGGTTGACGATCTCGAATTGGCTGACCAGGCGCATCTGGCGAAAGCCGGTGTGCTTGAAATCCTCCATGGCAGCGCGGGCGAAATGCGCCTCACGCCTGGAATGCGAGAACAGCTTCACCGTGGTGATGTTGGTGTAGGCGTCCGACACCCGCCCGGTCATCGACGACCGTGCATGGGCCTGTTCCTCCCCGACCTTGCCCAGGCGCGGTACGAAATACAGCATGGCCAGCCCGAACAGTACCACCCAGGCAACGAACGGCAACATCAGCTTCAGGGCGAAGCCACCGGCCAGGGCGATGATCGCGATGAAGTACACGCCGATGCCGGGCAGGATCTCGATGACGGTAAACAGCACTTCACGTACTGCCAGTGCCGTCTGCATCACCTTGGTGGTGACCCGGCCGGAGAACTCGTCGGAAAAGAACGACAGGCTCTGGCGCAGCATCAGCCGGTGAAAATCCCAGCGCAGGCGCAGCGGCAAATTGATCGCCAGCACCTGGTGCTGCACCATCGTGCGCATTGCCACCAGCCCGATGCTGGTCAGCAGGACGATGCCGATCCCCCACAGTACGTGGCTTTCCTGGGGGCTTGCGGCATCACCGGCCTGCCAGGCCGAAAGCAGGTCGACCACCTGGCCGAGGAAGGCGAACAGCCAGGCTTCGTAGATCGACACCGCGGCGCTGAGCAAGGCAAGTGCCAGAATGTAGCCGCGCGCGCCGCGGCTGCAGGCCCACATGAAACGCAACAGGCCTGCGGGTGGCGGTGGCACCTCGTCGGGGGGGAAGGGGTCGAGCCATCGTTCAAAAATGCGCAGCATGCTTGTCTCCGGAAATCAGCTTTGGCCTGGCCGCTAACCATACAGAACACGCAGCGCTCCGGGGGTTCGAGTTGCCAGGTTGCTCCCTTCAGGCGTAGAGCCGGCGGACCTGCCTCCTGACAGAGCCAGCCTATCAGCCCTTAACAGTCACTCTATTAGCTCTCTGCCCAGGCTCGGCTAGTCTTTTCACTGGCTTCATCAATTGCGCGAGCGGGCGAGGTGTCAGCACTTGTGTGCAAGACCGCCGCCGCCTGCCGTGGCAGTTTCGCAAGCCCCTGTACAGACCTGATGAGGGGGAGCACGAGCGCACGCGCTCGGCTGAAAGAACACCTGGCACAGACCGGAAATCTGGATAAACGACCCGAAGGTACACGCAGATGTCGAACGCATCGAAATGCCCGTTCCATCAAACCGCAGGTGGCGGCACCAACAACCGTGACTGGTGGCCTGACCAGCTCAATCTGAGGATTCTTCACCAGCATTCCTCCAAGTCCGACCCGATGGACCCGGGTTTCGATTATGCCAAGGCGTTCAAGAGCCTCGACTTCCAGGCCCTGAAAAAAGACCTGACCGCCCTGATGACCGACTCCCAGGACTGGTGGCCCGCCGACTTCGGCCATTATGGGCCGCTGTTCATCCGCATGGCCTGGCACAGCGCGGGCACCTACCGCATCGGCGATGGCCGGGGTGGTGCAGGTTCTGGCCAGCAGCGCTTCGCCCCGCTCAACAGCTGGCCGGACAACGTCAGCCTGGACAAGGCCCGGCGCCTGCTGTGGCCGATCAAGCAGAAATACGGCAACAAGATTTCCTGGGCCGACCTGATCGTGCTCACCGGCAACGTCGCCCTCGAATCCATGGGCTTCAAGACCTTCGGCTTTTCCGGCGGCCGTGCCGATGTGTGGGAGCCGGACGAAGATGTGTACTGGGGGTCGGAAAAGGTCTGGCTGGGCGGCGACCTTCGTTACGGCAAGGAACAGGTCAAGGCCCAACCGCCGGGCCAGGGTGACCTGGTCGCCGAGCCAGCGAAGCACGCGGAGGAGCAAAGCCGCGCGCTGAGCGGCGAACGCAACCTGGAAAACCCGTTGGCCGCCGTGCAGATGGGCCTGATCTATGTGAACCCGGAAGGCCCGGACGGTAACCCCGACCCGGTGGCTTCGGGCAAGGATATCCGCGAAACCTTCGGTCGCATGGCCATGAACGATGAAGAAACCGTGGCCCTGATCGCCGGTGGGCATGCCTTCGGCAAGACCCACGGCGCAGGCCCTGCCGACAACGTCGGGGCCGAGCCGGAGGCGGCGGGCCTGGAGCTGCAAGGCCTGGGTTGGGCCAACCGGTTCGGTAGCGGTAAAGGCGCAGATACCATCACCAGCGGCCTGGAAGTTACCTGGACTTCCACCCCCACCCGGTGGAGCAACGAATACCTCAACAACCTGTTCAACTTCGACTGGGAGCTGACCAAGAGCCCGGCAGGTGCGCACCAGTGGCGGCCAAAAGACGGCAAAGGGGCAGGCACCGTGCCAGATGCGCACGACCCGGCCAAGCGCCACGCGCCGTCCATGCTCACCTCCGACCTGGCGCTGCGCTTCGACCCGATCTACGAGCCGATCGCCCGTCGCTTCAAGGACAACCCGGACCAGCTGGCGGACGCGTTCGCCCGTGCCTGGTACAAGCTGATTCACCGCGACATGGGGCCGCTGGCGCGCTACCTGGGCCCGGAAATGCCCAGCGAAGAGCTGCTGTGGCAAGACCCGATTCCCAAGGTCGACCACCCGCTGGTGGGTGAGCAGGACATTGCTGCGCTCAAGGCCAAGGTGCTGGCGGCGGGCCTGAGCGTTGGCGAGCTGGTGGCCACCGCATGGGCGGCGGCGTCGACCTTCCGTGGCTCGGACAAGCGTGGCGGGGCCAATGGTGGTCGCCTGCGCCTGGCACCACAGAAGGACTGGCCGGCGAACCAGGGCACCGGCAAGGTGCTGGCTGCGCTGGAGAAGATTCAGGCCGAGTTCAATGCCGGTGGCAAGAAAATCTCCCTGGCCGACCTGATCGTCCTCGCCGGCGCTGCCGCAGTGGAAAAGGCTGCCAGGGATGCCGGGCACAACGTCAGCGTGGCCTTCCGCCCGGGGCGTACCGATGCCTCGCAGGCGCAGACCGACGTCGAGTCGTTCGCTGTGCTGGAGCCGCTGGCCGATGGCTTCCGCAACTTCACCAAGGCCCGCTACAGCGTCAAGGCCGAAAAGCTGCTGCTGGACAAGGCCCAGTTGTTGACCCTTACCGCTCCGGAGCTGACCGTGCTGATCGGCGGCCTGCGCGTGCTTGGCGCCAACCATGGCGGCAACCAGCAGGGCGTGTTCACCGACAAGGTCGGTACCCTGAGCAACGACTTCTTCCGCAACCTGCTGGACATGGGTGTGGAATGGAAGGCGACCTCGGCTGACAACGAGGCTTTCGAAGGCCATGACCGCAAGACCGGGCAGGTGAAATGGAGTGCCAGCCGGGTCGACCTGGTGTTTGGCTCGCATGCCCAGTTGCGGGCGCTGAGCGAGGTGTATGGCAGCAGTGATGGCGGCGACAAGTTCGTCAGGGACTTCGTGGCCGCCTGGGAGAAGGTCATGGAGCTGGACCGCTTCGACTTGCAGTAACGGTGTTGCGGCGGGGGCGCCTGGCGCCCTCTGCCGCGTCGGGGCTGGACCATTCCGATGTTCCTGTGCAAGCTGATGCGCGACAGTGATTGCACAGAGAAGGTGATCGTCAGTGAACCCCGAAACCCTGCTGGCAGGCTTGCCAGGCTACGCCATGACGCCCGAGTCGATCCAGGTGCTGCCCGATGCCAAGGCCTACCGCGCCTGCCTGCTCGAGCAGATCCGTACGGCGACCCGCCGCATCGTCATCGTTGCGCTGTACCTGCAGCAAGACGAGGCTGGCCAGGAAGTGCTGGATGCCCTGTACCAGGCCAAGGCCGCACGGCCCGGCCTGGACATCACCATCGTGGTCGACTGGTTCCGTGCCCGGCGCGGCCTGCTCGGCGCTGGCCGCCAGCCGGGTAACGCCGCCTGGTACCAGGCCCAGCGCCAGCAACGCGGGCTGGATATCGTGATCCATGGCGTGCCGGTGCAGACCCGCGAGCTGTTCGGTGTGCTGCACCTGAAGGGCAGTATCATCGACGACTGCGTGATCTACACTGGCGCCAGCCTGAACAATGTCTACCTGCACCGCTTCGAGCGCTACCGCCTGGACCGTTACCACCTGTTCCACGCGCCAGCGCTGGCCGATGCCATGGTCGACCTGGTGCGGCGCCTGCTGCACCACACCGCTACGCCACGCCTGGACCTGCCGGCGCCGCCCGCCACCCGCAGCCTGCGCGGTGATATCCGGCGCTTGCGTGCGCGGCTGCGGCGTATGAAGTACGAGGCACCGGCCGACGGGGCGGGGCAAGGCCTGCGGGTCATTCCGCTGCTGGGCGTGGGCCGCGGCAACCCGCTGAACCGGGCGCTGTGCGCCTTGCTGGCAGCGGCGCATACCCAGGTCATCATCAGCACGCCGTATTTCAACCCGCCACGGGTGTTGCTGCGTGAGCTCGATGCTGCGCTGGAGCGGGGCGTGCGGGTGGAACTGATTGTCGGCGACCGTACAGCCAATGACTTCTATATCGCCCCCGGCGAACCGTTCAGTGCCAGTGGTGCCTTGCCTTACCTTTATGAAGACAACCTGCGTACTTTTGCCCGGCGCCGGCAAGCCGCGATTGCCAGCGGCCAGTTGCAGGTGCGGATCTGGAACGACCCCGGGCATACCTTCCATGCCAAGGGGGTGTGGGTCGACCAACGCTATTCAATGCTGACCGGCAATAACCTGAACCCACGCGGTTTCAACCTGGACCTGGAGAACGGTCTGCTGATCGATGACCCTCAAGGCCAATGGCTGGTGCCTCGGGAAGCCGAGTTGACCGAACTGCGTCGGCATGCGCCGCAGATCGACCCGGCGCAGGCGCTGGGCGTCAAGGCCGAGCACCCGAAGGAAGTACGCAAGTTCCTGCGTCGGCTACGCTTTAGCCGGTTGGAGCCGTTGATCAAACGGGTACTTTGAGGTTTCGTTCGAGTCTGCAGGGCTCCCGGAAATTGGACGCCCGGTCGTCGGCCGGATTGATCGGCGCCTATCGCTGGCAGTCCATTCTCTGGAGTACGGCAAAAGGCGCCCACTGAATGGATGCAACCTTCGGCAGTAATTCGTCGCGCAGTCAGGTGGTTCGGCAGTTGACCCTGGTTTTTTCCAGCCTGCTGCTGCTGATATTGCTATTGGGCCTGGTTTCCTTATACCGCATTGCCGAGTCACTTGACGCGCGCGAGCGAACACAGAGCCGTTTCCACGCCGAGTCGGCGCTGGCTCAATTGCAGAAGAGCGAACGCAACTACCTGGTCTCCTATGCCGTGTGGCAGGCCGCATACGAGCACTTGGCCGGCCGTGTGGACCGGCACTGGGCCTACGACGAGGATAACCTGGGCGAGACGCTTTACAGCACCGACGGCTATGAAGGGGTGTTCGTCCTGGGGGATGACGGCACCCACTATGCGATGCTGGAAGGGCGTCTCAGCGAACAGGGCTTCGAACGCTACAGCGGCAGCCGCACCCAGGTTCTGCAACGGGCTCGGCAGGCGACGCTGCAGGAGGAACAGGCTGCCTCCGGCTACCTGGTGTTCAACGGCCAACCGGCGCTGTACACCGCAGCGGTCATCCGCCCGCCCTCGGCTCGGCCCTCGCTGCCGAGTGCTGGCGCCGTACTGGTGTTCGTGCGGTTACTCAGCCCGAAGGTGCTCGGGCAACTGGGCCGCTCTGCCGGGCTGTCAGGCTTTGCCGTCGTGGCCGCGCCTCAGGTGCAGGCAGACCAGGGGCGTTTGCCGCTGGAGGACAGTGGCTACGCGCTGACCTGGCATATTGAACAACCAGGGGCCGATCTGCTCGAGACAGTACTGTTGCCGCTGGCCCTGGCTTTGCTGATCATCGCCCTGGTCATGGCCCTGTGCGCCCGCTACGCCATGCGCGCCAGTGCCGGCATGGACCGTAGCCACCACGCGCTTGCCGCCTCGAAAGCCGCTCTGCAAGCCAGTGAAGCGCGCTTCAAGGCAGTGGCGGAAGCCGCCTCGGACTGGATCTGGGAGACCGACGCGCAGCAGAACCTGACCTATCTCTCTGCGCGTTTTACCGAATTGACCGGGCACCCCGTGGAGCGTTGGCTGCAACGCCCGATCAGCGACCTGTTCGACTGCGATACCGGCCAGGTCGAGACCTGGCTGCACGGCCTGGCCGGCAGCGAGTCGACGGGTAGCCTGCGTTGCCAGTACCGCGATCACCATGAGCAACGGCGAGAATGCCGGATTGCCGCCAAGGCCATCATCGAACACAAGGCTTGCCAGGGCTTTCGCGGCACGTGCACGGACATCACCGACGAAGTCGCTGCCCATGCGCAAGTGCAGCACCTGTCGCTACACGATGCGCTCACCGGCCTGCCCAATCGCAACAAGTTGTTCCGCTTCCTCGAAGATGCCGGGGTAGGGGAGCTGGCCTTGCTGATGCTCGACCTGGACAATTTCAAACCGATCAATGACAGCCTCGGCCACCCGGCCGGGGACGCCGTGCTGATCGAAGTGGCCCGTCGGCTCGGGCAGGTGACCCGCGATACCGACCTGGTGGCGCGCCTGGGCGGAGACGAGTTCGTCATCGTGCTGGCCCGGCCGGGCAAACATGATGAAGTGGACCGCTTCTGCGCGCGGGTCGTCGAAGCCCTCAAGCGCCCGATCACCTTCGAGCAACACAAGGTGCAGGTCGGGGTCAGCCTCGGGGTGGTGTTGTCTGCAGAGTATGCCGGTTCGCCCAGTGACCTGATCCGGTATGCCGATGTGGCCTTGTACAGCGCGAAACAGGCCGGCAAGCATACCTGGCGCTACTTCTCGGCACAGCTGAACTCGGCATTGCTGGAAAAGCGCGAACTGGAACGTGAACTGCGCGAGGGCATCGCCCGTGGTGAGCTGCGCTTGCATTTCCAGCCACGTTACAAGGTGGACGGGGTAACGGTGGCGTCTGCCGAGGCGCTGGTGCGCTGGCAACATCCACGGCTCGGTTTGCTGCGGCCAGACCGCTTCATTGCCCTGGCCGAGGAGTCCGACCTGATCGTGCAGCTGGGCAACTGGGTGCTCCAGGAGGCTTGCACCCTGGCACGTGGCTGGCCGTTGGCTATCCTGGTCTCGGTCAACATGTCGCCAGCGCAGTTCAGCCGCAGCGACGTGGTGCGGGACGTGGCTGAAGCGCTCCGGCACACGGGCCTGCCTGCCCATCGGCTGGAGCTGGAGATTACCGAGAACGTCATGCTCAATGACGTGGAAGGTGCCCTGCACACCATGAATGCATTGAAGGAGCTGGGGGTACGTCTGAACATGGATGACTTCGGCACGGGCTACTCTTCCCTGGGCTATTTGCGCACCTACCCGTTCGACAGCATCAAGATCGACAAGCGCTTCGTCCAGTCGTTGGGCACCAGCAGCAGTGATCGCAGCGTGGTGCAGGCTATCATCAACCTGGGCAACGCGATGGGCATGACCGTCACCGCCGAGGGCGTGGAGACCGCAGAACAGCTGGCCTTGCTTTGCGACGACCAGTGCCATGAGGTGCAGGGTTACCTGCTTAGCCGGCCGGTGGAAAACCGCGCGTTGATGCAACTGATGGCTGCCGGCGAAGGTGTAGATCCCGGTGTGTCCTGACGGCCACGCTCGCATGAGCTGGACTGCAGGTCAGCGCCGGACACGGTGATATATCCGTGCCATCATCTTTGTCGTACACTCCGGCCACCGAGTTCACAAGGAGTGTGCCCCATGCGTCCTGCCATCCGCCTGGCCCTGGCCTTGGCTGTGTTGCAGTTGCCACTGGCGGTGGCCAGTGAAGCACCAGGCGACCCACTGCTGGACACGCCGGCGCGCGGCGATGCAGGCACTGGGCAAAACGCCCGTGGCGTGCTGCGCGCCCGTGATCACGCAGTGCTGGCCAGTGAACTGGCCGGGCGCATTGTCGAGATGCCCTTTGCAGAGGGCGAAGACTTCAAGAAGGGCAGTACCTTGGCGCGCTTCGATTGCGCTGCTTACCAGGCCCAGCTCAATGCTGCCCAGGCGGCGGTGCGCGCCTCACGAGAGGAACTCGACCACAATCGGCAACTGGCCGCCCTCAAGTCGGTCGGCCGGTACGAGGTTTCCCTGGCCGAAGCCAGGCAGGCCCAAGCCCAGGCCGAAGCGCAGGTGTACCAGGTGCAGGTCAGGCGCTGCGTGGTCAATGCACCGTTCGATGGCCGTGTGGTGCAACGCCGTGCCCAGCCACACGAAAGCGTACCCAGCGGGGCGCCGCTGCTGGAAGTGGTGGACAACCGCTCGCTGGAGATCCAGCTGCTGGTGCCGTCGAACTGGCTCGCACGCCTGAAACCCGGTCAACCTTTCCAGTTCACCCCGGATGAAACTGGCCGACCGCTGCAGGCGCAGGTCAAGCGCGTCGGCGCGCGGATCGATGAAGGCAGCCAGACCCTGCTGCTGATCGGCGAACTGCCGCGGGACGCCCAAGGGCTGTTGGCGGGCATGAGCGGTACGGCCATTTTCCCGGAACAACCATGACGGCCGCCGCCAACGGCGTGGCTGAGCATGCCTTCGCCCGGTTTCTGGGGCTGGAGCGGCAGGCGCGCCAGGCTGCCAGCAGCGAGCAGCTGGCCTATGCCATGGTCAACGATGGCCAGGCGCTGTTTGGTTTTCGTCATGCCGCGCTGTTGATCGAAGGCAAGGTCCAGGCACTCACCGGTATCAGCGTGGTGGAAAGCAATGCCCCGTTCGTGGCCTTTGTCGAGCGCGCCGCCAGGCAGCTGCAGGCCGCCGGTGCTGCTGATACCGCCGCAGCGGTCAACCCGGCGATACTCGATGCGCAGGTGCGCGACGACTGGCAGGCTTTGTCTGCTGCGCAGGCCTTCTGGCTGCCGTTGCACAACCGTGAGGGGCAAACCTTCGGTGGCTTGTGGCTGGCACGCGATAACCCCTTCAACGCTGCCGAGCAGGCCCTGCTGGTGCACCTGGCAGAGGCCTACGGCCATGCCTGGCAAGCCTTGCGCCCGGCGCGCCCGTGGCGCCTGCGCTGGCCAAGACGGCGTCTGCTGGCGCTTGTGGCGGTGGCCGTGGTGGTGCTGTGCATACCGGTCCGTCAGTCGGTGCTGGCGCCCGCCGAGGTGGTACCGCGCGGTGGCCGGGTGGTGGCCGCGCCGCTGGATGGAGTCATTGCCGAGTTTCTGGTCAAACCCAACCAGACGGTGATCGCCGGTGAACTGCTGGTGCGTTTCGACGACACCTCGCTCAAGGCGCAGGCGGATGTTGCCGAGCGTACCTTGGGGGTTGCCGAGGCCGAACTCAAAGCCAGCACTCAGCGCGCATTCTCCGATGCTGACTCCAGTGCGCGCCTCGACCTGCTGGCTGCACGGGTGGAGCAGAAGCGCGCCGAACTCGACTACGCCCGCCAGTTGCTGGCGCGCAGCGAAGTGCGTGCCGAGCGGGATGGCATTGCCGTGTTCGCCGATGCCCAGCGCTGGACTGGCAAACCGGTGCAGACCGGCGAGCGCCTGCTGCAACTGGCCGATCCCGCCAAGGCCGAGCTGCGCATGGAGTTGCCGGTGGGCGACGCCATTGCCCTGCAACCGGGGGCCGAGGTGGCGCTGTTCCTGGACAGCGATCCATTGCACCGGCACCCCGCGCAGCTCGAGCGTGCCGCCTACGAAGCCCAGGCTACCGCTGCCGGGCAGTTGGCCTATCGGCTGGATGCGGCGTTCGTCGAGGCGCCGCCACGCATCGGCCTGCGTGGCACCGCCAAGCTGTATGGCGAGCGTGCGCCGCTGGCCTATTACCTGCTGCGCCGCCCGCTGGCGGCGGTGCGCCAAGGGCTGGGCTGGTGATGCTGCCGGCCCTGCGAGCCGACCTGCAACTGTCGCCAGCGGCGCCGGCGCTGGACGGTTCAGCGCAATGGACCCTGGCCGACCCGCTGCGCGGTCGTTACTTCAAGCTCGGCGCAGCCGCGGTGCGCTTGTTGCACCACTGGGGCCTGGGCGATCCGCAGCAGGTACTGGCGGCGGCCAATGCCGAACCAGGCGCGCGATTGCAAGCCGACGAACTGGACACACTGCGAGGGTTCCTTGCTCAACATGACCTGCTGAGCGCGGAGGATGCCGACCAGCGTCAAAGCTACGCCAGCAAAGCCGCGGCCACCCGGCAGAGCGTCTGGAAGAAGGCGCTGCACCAGTACTTGTTCTTCCGTATCCCGTTGTGGCGTCCGGACGCTTTCCTCAATCGCAGTTGGCCGCTGCTCGAACGCCATGCCGGCTGGCTGTTGCGCTTTGGTCTGCCCGCGTTGCTGGTACTCGGCGTATTCCTGATGGCCCGCGACTGGTCGCGTTTCATCGCCACGTTCCCGCACCTGTTCAGCCTGGGCGGCATGCTCGTCTTCGGGCTGGCCCTGGCCTTTGCCAAGCTTTGCCACGAATTCGGCCATGCCTATATGGCCAAGCGGGCTGGCTGTCGGGTGCAGAGCATGGGGTTGGCCTTCATGGTCATGTTGCCGATGTTCTATACCGATGTCAGTGACGCCTGGCGGGTGAGCGACCGGCGCTCGCGGCTGCTGATCGATGCCGGGGGCGTCCTCGCCGAACTGGTCCTGGCGGTGCTGGCTCTGCTGGCCTGGTCGCTGCTGCCCGATGGGCCGCTGCGCACCGCAGCGTTCATGCTCGCCAGCGCCACCTGGGTGACTACCTTGCTGGTCAACCTCAACCCGTTCATGCGTTTCGACGGTTACTTCCTGATCAGCGACCTGTGGGGCGTCGAAAACCTGCAGCAACGCGCCTTCGCCCTGTGCCGCTGGCGCCTGCGCGAGGCGCTGTTCGGCTACGGCGACGCAAAGCCCGAGCCTTGGCCCGAAGGCATGCACAAGCGCCTGCTGGTGTGGGGCTATGGTGCCTGGCTGTGGCGTGCAGTGCTGTTCTTCGGTATCGCCCTGGCGGTGTACCACCTGTTTTTCAAGGTGCTGGGCATTTTCCTGATGCTGGTCGAACTGGTGTGGTTCATCGGCCTGCCAGTGTACAAGGAGGTGCAGCAGTGGTGGCAGCGGCGCGGCCAGGCCCAGCCGCACAAGGCCGTGCGCAGTGGCCTTGGGGTGTTGCTGCTGCTGGCGCTGCTGGTGGTGCCGTGGCGCGGTGCGGTGGAAGTGCCGGCTATGCTCGAAGCGTCCCGCGTGAGTGCCTTGCACGCCCCGCTGGCGGCACGCTTGAAGCGTTTGCTGGTGCAGGATGGCGAGCAAGTCAGCCAGGGCCAATTGCTGCTGGAGCTGGAATCGCCCGACCTCGATTCGCGCCAGGCGATCGTTCGCCGCGAAATCGAGATACTCCAGTTGCTGCTGCGCCGACAGTCCGGGCGCAGTGCCACAGCTGGCGACGCTGGCATACTTGAGCAGCAACTGGCCGAGGCGGTGGCGGAATTCCGCGGCCTGGCCGCGCAGCGTCAGCGGCTGCTGCTGCGCGCCCCTCACGACGGGGTTTTGCGCGACCTGCCGGCCGGGCTGGCGGTCGGGCAATGGCTGAACACTGCCCAACCCCTGGGGCGTATCGTCGAGCCCGGGGTGCGCTTGCGTGGTTACCTGGCCGAGGCCGAGTTGTGGCGGGTGGCGCCGGGCATCGAGGGCCGTTTCATTGGCGATGACCCATTGCGCGCGGCATTGCCGGTGCGCCTGGAACAGATAGACGCCACCGGGGCAGCTTACCTTGAGCTGGAAGCATTGGCCTCTGATCGCCATGGCCCGATTGCCGTGCGCCGCGACAGCCAGCAGCGTGCGGAACCACTACACGCGCAGTACGGCGTATGGCTGAGCCCAACCACAGCAACCGCCGACATTGCTCAGCCGTTGCGCGGAGTGGTGGTGCTCGACGGTGCCCGCGAGTCGTTGCTGGAAGCAGCCTGGCGCCGGTTGGCAGCGCTGGGCGTGCGTGAAAGTGGTTTCTAGAACTGTTCAGCTGAAGGAGCGCCCATGCCCGAACTGCTTTTGCCGCGTTGTGCTCGCCTCGACCTGGCCATCGACCTGCCGGCAGTACTGGCGGCATTGCAGCGGGTTGCCAGCGATGCCTGGCAGCCGCACTTCAACAGCGGCTACCACCACGGCGACTGGAGCGGCGTGGCCCTGGTGGCCGCCGAAGATGCCATCGTGCCGCTTGCTCCCGGCCAGGGCGCTGCGCTGCGGTTGGCCTGGTGGCAGGCAGAAGCGGCCTGGCAAGCCTTGCTCGCGCCGTTTGCCAGCTCGCTACGCGCTGCCCGTCTGCTGCGCCTGGGCGCCGGCGCGCGCATCCATGAGCACCGTGACCCGGACCTGGGCCGGCCAGGCGGCTGCCTGCGTTTGCATATTCCGTTGCTGAGCCCTGCTGGCGTGGAGTTTCTGGTCGATGGCCTGCAGGTGCCCATGCGCCCAGGCGAGTGCTGGTTCATCGACCTGTCGCGACCACATCGGGTAGACAACCCGGGGCCCGGTGAGCGCATCCACCTGGTGCTCGATTGCCTGCCTGACCCGTGGTTGGCGAGCCTGATCGAAAAGGGGCGCGCGCAAACTCCAGGCTTGTGCCTGGGCAGGGCGGGGCAGGCCTTCGAACAGTTTCGCCAGCAGGTAGCGCAGGACCCGTTACTGGCCGCTCGCTTGCAGGCACATCAACAGCCGCAAGCCTTCGTCGCCGAGGCCATCAGCCTGGGCGCGGCCCTGGGGCTGGCATTTTCCGAGGCCGAAGTGCTCAGTGCCATGCGCCGAGGCAAGCAAGCATGGAGCGATCAATGGCGAGCCTGAATGCCACGATGGATTTCCGCGGCTGGCTACCCATCCGCCTGTGGCGCGGGGACGCTGACTGGCGGGTGGACTGGTGCTGGTTTGGCGAGCAGCAGCTGCGCCGGCCGTTCTTCCGTGATGACGTCGAGCTGGCATTGCGCCTGCCATTCAACCAGGCGCTACGCCGCGACAGCGATATCCAGGCGCTGCTGGACTGGCAGGCCCACAGCCCGGGCCTGACGCCATCGGCCTTGCTGTTCCACGCCTCGCGCTGTGGCTCGACCTTGATGGCGCAATTGCTGGCCAGCCAGGCGCACAACATCGTGCTGTCCGAGCCTCCGCCGCTGGACAGCCTGTTACGCGCGCCGTTGCAGGATGCCGCTGCCGCTGCCTGGCAGGGCGCGGCGTTGCAGGCGTTGTTATCGGCCTACGGCCAGCGCCGCCGGGGCGATGAGCGCCAGCTGCTGGTCAAGCTCGATGCCTGGAACGTGTTCGAGGCCCCGTTGCTGGCGGCGTTGTACCCGCAGGTGCCACGGCTGTTCCTGTACCGTGACCCACTGGAGATTGTCGCCTCGCAGTTGCGCCAGGCAGGCATGCAACGGGTTCCGGGCCTGCTCGGGCCCTCTGCCTTCGATGTGCTGTTGCCGCAGGCCGAGGCCATGGGCGTGGTGGAATACACCTGCAGGATGGTGGGCGAAATCCTCAGCGCCGGGCTGACGCTGTGCCGGCAGCACGGCGGTATTGCCGTCAATTACTGCGAGTTGCCCGACGCAACCTGGGGCCGGCTTGGGTCCGTGCTCGGCGTGCCGCCTGGCGCCGAGCGGGCACTGCGCGAGGTGGCAGTCTTCGATGCCAAGCAACCGGCGATGAATTTCACCGCTGACAGCCAGCGCAAACGCCAGGAGGCCAGTGAAGAGGTGCGCGAGGCTGTGCGCCAATGGGCCACGGAGCCGTACAACGCCCTGGAATGCCTGCGCTTGAGCCAGGCGCAGGCGCTGGGTGGGTGAAGCCTCGAACAACTGTTTGAGAAAAGTGCATGGCGACCCTGTCGTAATGGTGGCGATTTGCCGTGGTATTCGGCTACGCTGTTTTCGATGTGCAGGGTAATTCACAGGATGTGCTGGCCTCACCAAGGGGCTGACTATTGCAAGGAAGCGACACCATGGCCAGCCCCGAAGTGCACCTGCGCCCCATCACTGACGCCGACCAGGCGTTCCTGCGTACCCTCTATGGCACCACCCGGGCTGACGAAATGGCCATGCTGCCTTGGGACCAGGTGGTCATCGAGGCGTTTCTCGACCAACAGTTCCAAGCCCAGCACGCCCATTATCAGGCTCACTTTGCCGACGCCGGTTTCTCCGTCATCGAAACCGCGGGTGAAGCGATTGGTCGCGCCTACCTGCTGTGGACCGACAGCCATCTGCAAATCATCGATACAGCCTTGATGCCCGCCTGGCGAGGCCGGGGCATCGGCACCGGCTTGATCCGACAGTGGTTGGCACAGGCCGATCGACATGGCCTCAGCGTCGGCCTGCACGTAACGTTGCACAATCCGGCGCTGCGCCTGTACCAGCGCAACGGTTTCGAAGTGGTTGGCGACAACGGCCTGTATCTGGAGATGCGTCGGCCGGCGCTCGCAGTTTTTCACGTCGACAGGCCTGCCTGACGATGCGCGTCATATTCCGCGGGGCTGTGTCGCCCGCTCTATAGCGTAGTCATAGGAGATCGGAAAATGAGTGAGCCATTCCTCGGTGAGATCAGGATGTTTGCAGGCAATTTCGCGCCGCGTGGCTGGGCACAGTGCCAAGGGCAACTGTTGAGCATCCAGCAGAACAGCGCACTGTTCGCCATCCTCGGCACCACCTACGGCGGCAATGGCCAGACCACGTTCGGCCTGCCTGACCTGCGCGGACGCATGCCCGTTGGCGTGGGTACCGGGCCGGGGTTGCCGACTGTGGACCAAGGTGAAATGGCCGGTGTCACCCAGGTCACCTTGATGAGGCAGAACCTGCCGCCCATCCCGGTGGCGATCCCGGCCAGCAAAGCCAGTGTCGCCATCCCGGCGGTGGTCACCAACGCCAACCTCGGTGAGCCCACCACCGGCAGCGTGCTGGCCACACCTTACGACACCACCGGTTCGGGAGCGGCGGCGAGCATCTACTCCGATGCCGCCGCCAGCACCACCCTGAAACCGTTCGACGCCAATATTCCGCCAGTGAACGTGGTGACGGGCGGCAGCTCGATACCCGTTCCGGTACAAGCGCCTTTCCTGGGCATGAACTTCATCATCGCCCTGGAAGGCATCTTCCCGACCCGTAACTGATCCAGGACCGGGGCGGCATCGCAGGGCTGTTTGCTGCTCTGCGATGCCTCGGGGTCGATTACAAGCGTGCCGCTGCACGGGCACAACGACAAGAACAACCAGCCGCAAGGCTGAATGAGGTCGACATGGCTTTCTGGAAACGCAACCGTCCGCACGCACAACCCACCGTTTCCGTAAACCGTCCGAGCCTCATCCAGGCGCTGGAACCGCGCATGATGTTTGACGCCTCGGTGGCCGTGGTCGCCGACCAGGGCGCCCAGGCCGTGGAAGCCGCAACGGCCAAGGACCCCAGCGTGGCCAGCGATGCGAACAGTACGCAGGACACTGAAGCCGCGCACGACGCCACCCCCGCAACGGCACCGGCCACTACGGCTGCTGGCAGCCACGAAGTGGTGTTCGTCGACTCCGCCGTCAGTGACTACCAGAAGCTGATTGCCGGCCTTCCTGCTGGCGTCGAGGTGGTGGTGCTGGAGAACGGCAAGGATGGTTTCAGGCAGATTGCCGATTACCTCGATGGCCGTAGCGACGTGACCAGCATCGATATCATCAGCCACGGTGACAGTGGCTATGTCTACCTGGCTGGCAATGCCGTGTGGACCAACCAGTTGGCCAGCCATGCCAGCGACCTGGCGCGTATCGGCGCCAGCCTGGCGGACGGTGGCGACATTCGTTTCTTCGCCTGTAACACCGGTGCGGGCAGCGATGGCCAGCTGTTCGTTGACGAAGTGGCGCGGTTCACCGGCGCCGACGTCGGCGCTTCGGCGAATTCAACCGGCAATCGCGCCGGCGAGGACTGGCAGCTGGAGACCGTCTCTGGGGTGCTGGCGACAGATACGGGCGTGCAGCGCGGGGACCTGTCGGCGTTCACCACTTCGCTGGCGACCATTACCGTTACCGACACCGATGCATCTTCCACGGCGCTCAATGGCAAGGTGTCGCTGGCCGAGGCCATCCAGGCCGCCAACACGGATGCTTCGGTGGATGGCTCCAGCGCTGGCAGCGGCAGCGATATCATTGTCTTCCACCAATCGCTGAAAGGGCAGACCATCCGCTGGTCCACGGCTTCAGCGCTATTGGTCACCAGCAACGTCACCATCAACGGCGACGTCGATGGTGACGGCCAGGGCGATATCATCCTCAGCGGCGACGTCAACAACAATGGCTCGCGCGACTCACTGGAATCGTCGGGCCTGCAGAGCAACACCAACGGTGCACTGACCGTGCGCAACCTGGATTTCCGCTATTTCTCCGGCAACTTGACCGGCGGCGCAATCCGGGCCAACTCGGGCTCGATCACGGTCGAGGACTCGAACTTCCAGGACAATGCCGGTGCCGTGATCAACTCGGCGACCACGGTAGGCTCCACGGTGATCGTGCGCAACACGACCATTCACGACAACGATGGCAGTATCGTCAACGCTACGGGAATGTCGTCACTGGTCCGCCTGGGTGGGGCCAACAACCACGTGCTGGAAAACGTGGCGATCTACGACAACATCGGCGAATACGGTGCCACTGGCGTCGTCTCCGCCGGTGCGGTGATCGTGCTGAACAATACCGGCGGCTCGGTGAGCATCGTCAACAGCACCATCGCCAACAACACCTTCAGCACCAGTACCGGCACCATCAGCTCGGCTGGCCTTGGCTGGTCGCCGGGCAGCGCTGGCACGGTGACGGTGCAGAACAGCATCCTCACCGGCAACACCGTCAATGGCGTTGCGCTGGATGCGGCCACCAACAACGGCGCCGGTGGCGGTTATACCAGCACCACCAACCTGATCGGCGTTTCGGTCGACTTCGTCAATGCTGCAGGCGGCGACTACCGCCTGGCGTCCACCGCCAGCAATGCCATCGACCAGGGCACTGCTGCCGGTGCCACGCTCACCGACCTGCGCGGCTTTGTCCGGCCGCGTGGCGCCGGGGTGGACATCGGTGCCTACGAGGTGCTGTATGCCGCGCCCCCCGTGGTCGACCTGGACACCAGTAGCGGCGGTAACGACAGTACGGTGAACTTCACCGGCACACCGGTGGCGATCGTACCCAACCTCAGCCTCACCCAGACCGACGGCGACACCCAGGTGAGCGGCGCCACCCTGACCCTGAGCGGTGTGGTGGATGTCGGCAGCGAAACCCTGTCGCTGAGCGCCGGACAGATTGCCACAGCAGCCAGCTTCGGCATCACTGTCAGCGGGTCGGGCAGCACGATGCTGACGTTGAGCGGCGTCGCCACCCTGGCGCAATACCGCGCGGTGCTCGCCGCGGTGACCTACGGCAACGCTGCCGTGGCCTACACCAGCGGTACCCGTAGCGTGGCGGTCAGCGTCAACGACGACATGGGCAGTACCAGCCGCACAGCCTCGGTGGTGGTGCAGCCGCTCAACAGCGTGCCAGTGATCGGCAACCTCAATGGTGACGGCGTCACCTTCACCCAGGGCAGCGGCGCGGTGCTGATCGACAGCGGCGGCAATGCCACCGTCAGCGACAGCGATTCCGCCGACTTCGCCGGTGGCAACCTCACCGTGGCGATCAGCGCCAATGGCGTGGCCAGCGAAGATTTGCTGGGGTTGCGCAACCAGGGCACTGGCGCAGGGCAGATCGGTGTCAGTGGCAGTACGGTGAGCTATGGCGGGGTCACCATTGGCAGCCTGTCCGGCGGCAGTGGCGGGGCCAACCTGGTGGTCACGTTCAACGCCAATGCCAATGCGGCGGCGGTGCAGGCGTTGGTGCGCAACCTCACCTACGAAAACAGCAATGCCGGCAACGCCATCGCCCAGGCCAGTCGTACCCTGAGCATCACCCTCAATGACGGTGACGGTGGCACATCCGTCGCAGCTTCGGTACAGGTGGCCATCCAGGAAACCATTGCCCCGACCGCCACGATCAGCATCAGCGACACGGCCTTGAAAATTGGCGATACGGCCACCGTGACCATTACCTTCAGCGAGGCGGTGAGCGGCCTGACCCTCGCCGACCTGAGCGTGGCCAACGGTAGCCTGAGCGGTCTCGCCAGCGCCGATGGTGGTATCACCTGGACCGCGACCCTGACGCCTGACAGCAATGTCAGTGATACCAGCAACCTGGTCACCCTGGACAATACCGGGGTCAGCGACCTCGCCGGCAACGCCGGCAACGGCACCACCGACTCGAACAACTATGCCATCGATACCCTGCGCCCGACCGCCACCATCGTGGTAGCCGACAGCGCCTTGCGGGCCGGCGAGACGTCGCAGGTCACCATCACTTTCAGCGAGGCGGTGAGCGGTTTCACCACCGCCGACCTGAGCGTTGCCAATGGTGTGCTGAGCGGGCTCAGCAGTTCGGACGGCGGTATCAGCTGGACCGCGACCCTGACCCCGGACAGCAACGTCAGCGATACCAGCAACCTGATTACCCTGGATAACACCGGGGTGAGTGACATGGCTGGCAATAGCGGCAGTGGTACTACCAGCTCCAACAACTATGCCATCGACACCCAGCGCCCGACCGCGACCATCGTGGTAGCTGACAGCGCCCTGAGCATCGGCGAGACCACCACGGTAACCATCACCTTCAGCGAGGCGGTAACCGGTTTGACCCTTGCCGACCTCAGCGTGGCCAACGGAGCACTGAGCGGACTGGCCAGTGCGGACGGCGGCATTACCTGGACGGCGACCCTGACGCCGGACAGCAATGTCAGTGATGCCAGCAACCTGATTACCCTGGATAACACCGGGGTGACTGACATGGCAGGCAATACCGGCAGTGGCACTACCAGTTCGAACAATTATGCCATTGACACCCAGCGCCCGACCGCGACCATCGTGGTGGCTGACAGCGCCCTGCGCATCGGTGAGACCACCACGGTGACCATTACCTTCAGCGAGGCGGTAAGTGGTTTTACCCTTGCCGACCTGAGCGTGGCCAACGGTAGCCTGAGCGGTCTCGCCAGCTCCGACGGTGGCATCACCTGGACCGCCACCCTGACCCCGAGCAGCAATGTCAGTGATGCCAGCAACCTCGTCACGCTCGACAATACCGGGGTAATCGATGCGGCGGGCAATGTCGGCAGCGGTACGACAGACTCGAACAACTACGCCATCGATAGCCAGCGCCCGACTGCAGTGATTACGGTCGCGGACACCGCCCTCACGGTCGGCGAGACCACCACGGTAACCATCACCTTCAGTGAAGCGGTGACCGGGTTGACCACCGCCGACCTGACGGTGGCCAATGGCTCCCTTGACGGGCTGAGCAGTGTCGATGGCGGCGTCACCTGGACCGCCACCCTGACGCCTGCCAGCGGTATCAGCGACATCAGCAACCTCATCACCCTGGACAATACCGGTGTCTCCGACCTGGCCGGCAACGCCGGGCTGGGCAGCACTCAGTCAGCCAACTACGTCGTCAACACCGTGGCCCCCACCGCCACGATCGTGGTAGCCGACAGCGCGCTGCGCGTGGGCGAGACCACAGTGGTCACCATCACCTTCAGCGAGGCAGTGAGTGGTTTCGACAACAGCGACCTGAACGTGAGCAATGGCACCTTGAGTGCCGTGAGTAGCAGCGACGGCGGCATCACCTGGACAGCGACCTTCACCCCGGCCGCCAATGTCGAGGACGCCAGCAACCTGATCAGCCTGGACAACAGCGGCGTGGTGGGTGCAGCTTCCGGCAATGCCGGGGTCGGCAGCACGGACTCCAACAACTATGCCATCGACACCCAGCGGCCAACGGCGATTGTCGTGGTTGCCGATAGCCAACTGGGCATCGGCCAGACCAGCCTGGTGACCATTACCTTCAGCGAAGCGGTGAGCGGCTTCACGACAGCCGACCTGACGGTGGCCAATGGCACCCTCAGCGGGCTGAGCAGCGCCGATGGTGGCGTCACCTGGACCGCGACGCTGACGCCGGCCAGCGGTGTCACCGACACCAGCAACCTCGTCACGCTCGACAATACCGGGGTAATCGACGCGGCGGGCAATGTCGGCAGCGGCACGACAGACTCGAACAACTACGCCATCGACAGCCAGCGCCCGACTGCGACCATCGTGCTGGCCGACAGCGCGCTGCGTGCTGGCGAGACGACCCAGGTCACCATCACCTTCAGCGAAGCGGTGAACGGCCTCGACCTGGCCGACCTCATCGCCCAGAACGGCACCCTGGCCAACCTGGCCAGCAGCGACGGTGGCATCACCTGGACGGCGACCTTTACCCCGGCGGTGGCGGTGCAGGATGCCAGCAACGTCATCAGCCTGAACAACAGCGGCATCGCCGACCTGGCCGGCAACGTGGGCACTGGCACCACCCAGTCGGCCAACTACACGGTCAACACCGTGCTGCCCACTGCCACCATCGTGGTGGCCGATAGCGCCCTGCGTGCCGGCGAGTCGAGCCTGGTGACCATCACCTTCAGCGAGGCGGTCAGCGGCTTCGACAACAGCGACCTGAGCGTGAGCAACGGTACCTTGAGTGCCGTTAGCAGCAACGACGGCGGCGTCACCTGGACAGCGACCTTCACCCCGGCCGCCAACGTCGAGGACGCCAGCAACCTGATCAGCCTGGACAACAGCGGCGTGGTCGGGGCCTCCGGCAATGCCGGGGTCGGCAGCACGGACTCCAACAACTATGCCATCGACACCCAGCGGCCGACGGCGACTGTCGTGGTTGCCGATAGCCAACTGGGCATCGGCCAGACCAGCCTGGTGACCATCACTTTCAGCGAAGCGGTGAGCGGCTTCACGACAGCCGACCTGACGGTGGCCAATGGCACCCTCAGCGGGCTGAGCAGCGCCGATGGTGGCGTCACCTGGACCGCGACGCTGACGCCGGCCAGCGGTGTCACCGACACCAGCAACCTCATCACGCTCGACAATACCGGGGTAATCGACGCGGCGGGCAATGTTGGCAGCGGCACGACAGACTCGAACAACTACGCCATCGACAGCCAGCGCCCGACTGCGACCATCGTGCTGGCCGACAGCGCGCTGCGTGCTGGCGAGACGACCCAGGTCACCATCACCTTCAGCGAAGCGGTGAACGGCCTCGACCTGGCCGACCTCACCGCCCAGAACGGCACCCTGGCCAACCTGGCCAGCAGCGACGGTGGCATCACCTGGACGGCGACCTTTACCCCGGCGGTGGCGGTGCAGGATGCCAGCAACGTCATCAGCCTGAACAACAGCGGCATCGCCGACCTGGCCGGCAACGTGGGCACTGGCACCACCCAGTCGGCCAACTACACGGTCAACACCGTGCTGCCCACTGCCACCATCGTGGTGGCCGATAGCGCCCTGCGTGCCGGCGAGTCGAGCCTGGTGACCATCACCTTCAGCGAGGCGGTCAGCGGCTTCGACAACAGCGACCTGAGCGTGAGCAACGGTACCTTGAGTGCCGTTAGCAGCAACGACGGCGGCGTCACCTGGACAGCGACCTTCACCCCGGCCGCCAATGTCGAGGACGCCAGCAACCTGATCAGCCTGGACAACAGCGGTGTGGTCGGGGCCTCCGGCAATGCCGGGGTCGGCAGCACGGACTCCAACAACTATGCTATCGACACCCAGCGGCCGACTGCCAGCATCGTAGTTGCCGACAGCAGCCTGGGCGCGGGCCAGACCAGCCAGGTGACCATCACGTTCAACGAGGCGGTAACCGGCCTGTCCCTGGCCCAGCTCCAGGCCGACAACGGCGTGCTGAGCGGCCTGGCCAGCAGTGATGGCGGTATCACCTGGACGGCCACCTTGACGCCGACCGCAGGCAGCCAGAGCAACGGCAACCGGGTCTATCTGGACACCGGCCCGGTTACCGATGCCCAAGGCAACCACGGCGACAGCACCGCGCAGTCCAATGCCTATCTCGTCGATACCCGCGCGCCGAGCGTGACCAGCGTCGGCGGGCCGGTCGGTGGTGTGACCTACAACGCCGGCGATGCTTTGGTGTTCGTGGTCAATGCCAGTGAGGCCGTTGAGGTCAATGGCTCCCCGCGGCTGCTGCTGGACGTCGGCGGGCGCGCGGTATACGCCGAGCTGGTGGCTGGTGCGGGTACGGCGACCCTGGTGTTCCAGTACGTCGTCCAGGCCGGCGACAACGACAGCGACGGCATCAGCGTGACAGGCCTGGCGGCCAACGGTGCGACCCTGAACGACGCACTGGGCAATGCCATGAACCTTACCTTGAACAACATTGCCGATATGCGCCAGGTGCTGGTCGACACCCAGGCACCGGCCGCGCTTGCCATCGTCACCCTCGACACGTCGCCAAGCAACGCCCAGAGCGTGCGCTTTACCGTGACCTTCAGCGAACGCGTCAATGGCGTGGACCTGAGCGACTTCAGCCTGGCCAGCAGCGGCTCGGCCAGCGGTACGCTGAGCTCCCTGCGCCAACTCGGCGAAGGTGTTTACGAAATCACTGTCAATGGCGTGAGCGGCACCGGCACCTTGGGCCTGAATCTCAAGGCCAGCGGTACCGGCATCAGCGACGTCGCCGGTAACCTGCTCAGTGGCGGCCTGGTCGGCGCGGCCTACAGCATCGATCGCGACGCGCCTACGGTAAGCAGTGTCGGCGTGCCGGCCGGGGTGGCCTACAACGCGGGCGATGTGCTGACCTTCGTGGTCAATACCAGCGAAGCGGTTATCGTCGATGGCGTTCCGCAGCTGGCCCTGGATATTGGTGGGCGTACGGTGTTTGCCGACTTCGTCGCAGGATCGGCGACCACCACGCTGGTGTTCCAGTACCGCGTTCAGGCCGGCGACAACGATGCCGATGGCGTACAGGTGCTGGGCCTGTCGGCCAATGGTGCGACCCTGCATGATGCGCTCGGCAATGCGCTGAGCCCGGGGCTCAATGCGGTGGGTGACAGTGCCGGAGTGATTGTCGACACCCGCCTGCCAAGCGTCGAGTCGATCACTCCGGTTCAGCTCTCCACGCCTGGCAGCCAAGCGTTCACCGTCACCTTCAGCGAAGAGGTCAGGGGTGTCGACCTGGCTGATTTCCAACTGGTAGCGACCGGCAGTGCAACGGGCACCTTGCAATCGCTGGTACGTATCGATGGCCGCACCTGGCAGGTCAATGTCGCTGCAGTGGCCGGCAGCGGCACGCTGGCACTGGCCCTGAAAGCCAATGGCACCGACATCAGTGACATTGCCGGGAATACCCTGGTGGGTGGCTTCAGCGGCCAGGGCCAGCCATTGCCATCCAGTGATGGCGACCCGGAATACCGTGCCTATCCGCCTGCAAAACAGGGCCTTCCCGGCTCGACTGTGCCTGTGATCGCGCCGCTTGCAGTGCCGCTGCCGCCATTCCAGTCGCCGCTGGTGCCGCAGCCATTGTTCGAGGTGCCGAGCCCGGGCGGTGGCTTACCGACCGTTGGCGATATCTTCATTCGCAATGGTGCCTTGGCGCCGAGCTACCTGGCCCAGGTTTTCGTGGGGCAGCAGCACGCCCTCGGCGATGGGGCCGGCGCGGGCTTCCTCGGTTTCGGCGGCGGCGATGCCAATGTGTTCGGGGCCAGCAGCCTGGCCAATATCTTTGACAAGACGCTGCCGGATGACGGCGGCCAGTACGAGCTGAACGGGGGTAAACCGTGGCGCCAGGGCGCCGATGCGGGGGCAGGCAAGGGCCTCTCCGGGGCACCGACCCTCAGCCAGCAATTGCAGGCATTCAGGGACGGTGAGCAGCGCCAGGTCAGCAAGCTGGCCCAGGCGCTGGGACAGATCGAGGCAGTTACCCCTCAGGCTTGAGCGTCGGCCATGAGGGGCGACAAGACCAGAAAAAAACAAGCAATTTGCCGTGCCAAAGGGGGCGGAAGGGATGAGTAGAGCGTCAAGGATATTTGTGGTGAGCCTGTTGGCATTGGCGGTGAGCGGCTGTGCCGTCAAGACCCAGCCGATCGAGCGCAGCGTCAGCGAGCAGCGGGCACGGCAGGATCTGGCCAGCATGTTCAAGGGCCAGGAGGCGTTGCAAGGCCCGCTGACACTGCACCAGGCGATGGCGCGGGCAGTCAAGTACAACCTGGAAGCTCGCCTGAAGGTCATGGAAGAAGCCCTGGCCCAGCGCCAGGTGGACCTGGCCACCTTCGACATGCTGCCCCGTATGGCGGCCTCCGCGGGCTATGCCGGGCGGAGCAACGTCAGCGCTGCCAGCAGCCGCAGCGTGCTGACCAATACCCAGTCCCTGGAACCATCGACTTCCCAGGACCGCGACCGGGACGTGGCCGACCTGACCATGGTCTGGAACGTGCTGGATTTCGGTGTCAGCTATGTCAGTGCCAAGCAGCAGGGCGACCAGCGCCTGATCGTGCAGGAGCGCCGGCGCAAGGTGGTACAGACCATCATTCAGGACGTGCGTTCGGCGTACTGGCGGGCAGTGGCCGCCGAGCGCCTGCTCAAGCAGATCGACACATTGATGGCGCGGGTCGAGCAGGCGCGCGACAACAGCCAGCGCATGGGTGACCAGCGTATCGGTGACCCCATCCAGGCGTTGACCTACCAGCGTTCGCTGATCGAGGCGACCCGCCAGCTGGAAGAGCAACGCCGGGCCTTGTCGCTGGCCAAGACCGAACTGGGTGCGCTGATCAACCTGCCACCGGGCAGTGAACTGACTCTGGCAGAAAACACCGATTATGCTGTGCCCGAACTGAAGGTGGGCCTGGACAGCCTGGAGCAGCAGGCCTTGGCGTCGCGCCCGGAACTGCGCGAGCAGGACTACCAGGCACGCATCAGCGCCGCCGAGGTGCGCAAATCGATGTTGCGCATGTTGCCGGGGCTGGAGTTCTCCGCTGGCGGCCATTACGACAGCAACAGCTTCCTGACCAACCAGCACTGGGCCGACTATGGTGTGAAGATCACCTGGAACCTGTTCAACGTGCTGTCTGGCCCTGCCTCGATCGATGTGGCAAAGGCTGGCGAGCAGGTGGTCGAGGCGCGCCGCCAGGCGATGTCGATGGCCATCCTGGCCCAGCTCTACGTGGCCAATGCCAACTTCAGCGAGGCCCGCCGGCAATTCGCCACGAGCCAGCAACTGGTCCTTCTCGACCAACAGATCGTCGAGCAACTGCGCAATCGCCACCAGGCCGAAGGCATTGGCGAGCTGGAGTTGATCCAGGGCGAGCTGAACGCCCTGCAGGCTGACCTGCGCCGCGACCTGGCCTACGCCGAGTTGCGTAACAGCTATGGCCAACTGTTCGCCAGCGCTGGCCTGGATCCGCTGCCCGCGACCCTGCCGTCCGGCGAGCTCGCCGACATCGCCCAGGCCCTGAGCAGCAGCGAAGCGCGCTGGCAGCAAGGGGACATCACGCCGGGGTCCTGAGCCCCGTCATCGGGCGGGCTGGGGTGACTGCTGCTCCAGCACCTGCCCGAGTGCCTGATGCAGGACATGCTCCTGCACATAGCGCAGCAACTGCTGCTGCGATACCTCTGCCACAACGCCGGCAGTGTCTATTACCAACTCGGCGTGCAGCGGTGTCTCGTAGGGCGCATCGATGCCGGTGAACCCCCGCAGTTCGCCGGCCCGTGCCCGCCGATACAGGCCTTTGGGGTCGCGTGCTTCGCAGGTCGCCAGGTCGGCGCTGACATGCACCTCATGGAACCCCGTTTTGCAGGCCTTGCGCGCGGCGGCACGATCGGCGCGATAGGGTGAAATGAGTGCGGCGATGCAGATCAGGCCGGCATCGGCGAACAGCGCGGCCACCTCGCCGGCACGGCGGATGTTTTCATGCCGGTCGGCGGGGGAGAAGCCAAGGTCGGCGTTCAGGCCGGTGCGCAGGGCATCGCCATCGAGTACATAACTGGCGTGTCCCTGCGCGTTCAGGCATTGGGCCAGGGTGGCGGCCAAGGTTGACTTGCCGGCGCCGGACAGCCCGGTCAACCAGATGACCGCACCGCGTCGGGTTGGCTGTGGGTGTTGCTCGCTTCCTGCGCTGTGCACGTCGAACCCTCCGGGTAGAAAGACCGAGTGTACTGCGCGGCACCGCGTGGTGTCAGTCTACTGAAAATTCCACATAGTCCGGATGCGCTTGATCCGTTTGATGCTTTTGATTTTGCTTCTAAGCGCGCGATAGTTCAGGCGCCGCCGAATGCGACTTCAGGAGGCCGAGCGGAGGGCTTGCGGAGGGAGGTGACGGGCATGGATGCCCGTCAAGCGCTGAGGCCCCATGGATGGGGCCTGCAGCGCGTCCTCCCGGGAGCGAGCCCTGCGTTCGGCCTCCTGAAGTCGCGAAGATCAAGATCAAGATCAAGATCAAAAGCAGGTGGCGGTGACGGCCGGTGGTTCTGTTACCTCTGTAACAGGATCAGGTCACCACCTGATAGCACGGTACATACGCGGCGCCGCCGGGCAGTTTCATCCGATGCTGGTCGACGAACGCTTGCAACAGCCGGCCCAGAGGGTCCAGCACGGCGCTGTCGCCACGGATCTGATACGGCCCATGCTCCTCGATCAGGCGGATGCCCTTGTCCTTCACGTTACCTGCGACAATGCCCGAGAAGGCCCGGCGCAGGTTGGCGGCCAGTTCATGCGCGGGCAGTTCGCGCCGCAGGTCCAGGTCGGCCATGGCCTGGTGAGTCGGGTCGAACGGGCGCTGGAAGCTTTCCTCGATCTTCAATAGCCAGTTGAAATGGAAGGCATCGTTGCGCTCACGGCGGAACTGCTTGACCTCCTTGAGCCCTTCGACCATGTGCCGGGCAACTTCCGCCGGATCGTCAATGATGATCTGGTACAGGCGATGCGCCGCTTCACCAAGAGTGGCGCCGACGAACGCGTGCAATTGCTGCAGGTACGGCTCTGCGCTGCGCGGTCCGGTGAGCACCACCGGGAACGGCAGGTCCTGGTTGTCCGGGTGCATGAGGATGCCCAGCAGGTAGAGGAATTCTTCGGCCGTACCGGCACCGCCCGGGAAGATGATGATCCCGTGGCCGACACGGACAAAGGCTTCCAGACGCTTCTCGATGTCCGGCAAGATCACCAGTTCGTTGACGATCGGATTGGGCGCCTCGGCGGCGATGATCCCGGGTTCGGTGAGGCCCAGGTAGCGGCTGCCGTGCATGCGCTGCTTGGCGTGGGCAATGGTTGCGCCCTTCATCGGGCCCTTCATCACGCCTGGGCCGCAGCCGGTGCACACGTCCAGTTTGCGCAGGCCCAGTTCGTGGCCGACCTTCTTGGTGTATTGGTATTCCTCGCTGCTGATCGAATGGCCACCCCAGCACACCACCATCTTCGGCTCCACGCCCGGACGCAGGGTGCGGGCATTGCGCAGCAGGTGGAACACGTAGTCGGTGATGCCCTGGGAGCTTTCCAGGTCGATACGCTGGCTGGCCAGTTCGCTTTCGGTGTAGACGATGTCGCGCAGGGCGCTGAACAGCATTTCCCGGGTGCTGGCGATCATCTCGCCATCGACGAAGGCGTCGGCTGGGGCATTCAGCAACTCCAGGCGCACGCCACGGTCCTGTTGGTGGATACGTACCTCGAAGTCCTGATAGGCCTCGAGGATGGTCTTGGCATTGTCGACATGAGCGCCGGTGTTGAGGATGGCCAGGGCGCACTGGCGGAACAGGGTGTAAAGGCTACCGGTACCGACTTCACTGAGTTGCTGCACTTCACGTTGTGACAGCGTCTCCAGGCTGCCTTTGGGGCTGACGGATGCGTTGATGACATGGCGTTGAGGCATCTAAGTCTTTCCTGTGCGGGTAAAACATCCTTCTTTGACAACACCATACCGAGAAATGTGAGCGGCAACGAGGGGGATGCTGAAAAAGCTTGAGTCCGGTTTGCCTTCTTCACCGGTAAACCCGCTCCAGAATGGTCGCGCTGAACCTTCTGGAAGCGGGTTTACCGGCGAAGAAGCCACCTCGGCCTCAACTCATCCCAGTAGCTTCTGTACGCCGAGGGTTATTGCCAGCCCACCCCCGATCAGCCACAGGTTCAGGAGCGCCCCGGTGGCCAGTGCTCGCGGCCCGGCCTGGCGAATCTGGCTGAAGCGCGTTTCCATTCCCAGCGCTGTCATGGCCATGGTCAGGGTGAAGGTATCCAGGCTGTTGACCGCCTGCGTCACGCTGCCTGGCAGCACCTGCAGTGAATTCATCAGCACCAGCGCCAGGAAACCGAGGGCGAACCAGGGCATGGCGATGCGCCCGTTGCCCTGTGCCTGGCCCGGCAGGCGTGCGCGGCTGATCCACAACCCAGCCAGCAGCAGCACCGGCACCAGCAGCATGACCCGGGTCATCTTGACGATCGTGGCGATATGCGTGGCCTCGGGGCCGACGTTGCTGGCCGCGCCGACCACCTGGGCCACTTCGTGGAGGGTGCCACCGAGGTACAGGCCAGCGCTCATGGTATCCAGCTGCAGCCAGCCGGTGTTGATCGCCAACGGATAGAGGAACATCGACAAGGTACCGAACAGCACGACGCTGCCGACCGCCATGGCACTCTTGTGCGGCGCACTGCGCAGGGCCGACTCGAATGCCAGTACCGCAGCGGCACCGCAGATCGCGCTGCCCGCTGCGGTCAGCAAGGCGGTATCGCGGTCCAGCTTGAACACCTTGATGCCGCACCACAAGCCGATCAGCAGGGTGCTGCCTACCACCAGCACGGATACGATGAGCCCCGACCAGCCGACTTCGGCAATTTCCTGCAGGCTGATCCGCAGGCCGAAGAAGGCAACGGCAATGCGCAGCAGGCTGCGAGCGGAAAAGTTGATGCCTGCCGCCCAGCTCGCGGGTACCCCGTCACGCAGCGCGTTGGCATACAGCGCCCCGGCGACGATACCGACGATCAGCGGGCTGATACCCAGGTTGGCGATGGCCGGCAGGGCGGCCAGCTGGGTGACTGCCAGCGCGAACAGCGCGACGAACAGGATTCCATTGAGCCGCCCACGGGTAGAGAGGGTGGTTGCAACAGCAGGGTTGGACGGAACCGTGGCCATGTGAGTCCTCCGCAAGGGTGTTTCGACATGACTCACGGTAATTCGGTTATAAGCTTATAAAAAATCGTAATTTAAAATGGCAAATATCCGTAAATCTGATATTTTTTCTTCATGACCCCGGAGCAACTGATAACATTCGCCACCGTTGCCGAGCATGGCAACATCAGCCACGCGGCTCAGGCGCTGCACTTGTCGCAACCGGCGGTGTCTGGCCAGCTCAAGCTGCTGCAGGAAGCCTTTGGCGAGCCCCTTTACCAACGCGCTGGCCGCGGCGTGCGGTTGACGGCGGCCGGTGAACAACTGTTGGCCCATGCCGAGCGCTTGCGGGAAACCTTTCGCCAGGCCCAGGCGCTGCGCGAGGCCATGCGCGGGCTGGAACGCGGGACCTTGCGCATCGGTGCCAGTACCACGCCGGCCAGCTACCTGCTGCCGTACCTGATTGCCGATTTCCACGCCCGCTACCCGGAGGTGCAGGTCAGCACGTCCAACGGCAATACGGCGGAAATAGTCGCTGCGCTGGACAGTATCGATATTGCCCTGATCGAAGGGCCACCCGGGCAGGAGTTGCCACTGGGCACGGCGGTAACCGCGTGGCGGCACGACGAGATCGTTGCCATCGTGCCGCGTGGGCATCCGCTGGCGGACAGCGACCAGCAGACGCTGGCCGTGCTGGGGGCTTACCCATTGGTACTGCGCGAGAGCGGTTCAGGGGTGCGGCAAATCGTCGAGCGGGCCTTTGCCCGCAGTGGCGTGGCGATGCGCGTGGCGCTGGAGATTGCCGGCGTGGAAGGGGTGAAGGAGGCGGTGCGGGCCGGGATGGGCATCGGTTTCGTGTCGGCGATGTCGATTCGGCATGAGGATGGCGCGTTGCGCCGGTTGCAGGTCGCGCCGCAGGCGCTGGTGCGGCGCTTTTCCATCCTGGTGCCGCATGCAGCGACGCCGTCGCGGGCGGCGGCGCGGTTTCTGCAGTTGTGTCTAGGGGAGTCAGGGGTGGGTTAGCTGCTCGGGCCTCAGTTCACCTGAAAGACATGCTTCAGATAAGCCACGAAGTTCTCATCCCGGCACTGGGTCTTGCCCGGGCTGTCGGAGATCTTCGCTACCGGCGCGCCATTGCACGCAGTCATCTTGATCACGATATTCATCGGCTCCACGCCTGGAATGTCGCAGGTCAATCGGGTACCGATGCCAAAGCTGACATTGATCCGCTCATGCAGTGCCCGGTACAGCCCCAGCGCCTTGGCGAAATCCAGGCCGTCGGAAAAGATCAGCGTCTTGCTCTTCGGGTCGATGCCCAGCCGCTCATAGTGGGCAATGGCCTTTTCCGCCCAGGCCAGCGGGTCGCCCGAGTCATGCCGCAGGCCGTCGAACAGCTTGGCAAAGTACAGGTCGAAATCGCCCAGGAACGCATCCATGGTGATGCAGTCGGTCAGGGCGATGCCCAGCAACCCGCGGTATTCCCGCACCCAACATTCCAAGGCGGCAGCCTGGCTGTCGACCAGCCGTGGACCGAGCTGCTGGTGGGCCATGAACCATTCGTGGGCCATGGTGCCGATCGGCTTGAGCTGGTATTCACGGGCCAGGTGCACATTGCTGGTACCGACAAAGCGGCCCGGGAAGTCACGCTTGAGGATGTGCACCACCTCTTCCTGCACCCGGTAGGAAAAACGCCGCCGGGTACCGAAATCGGCCAGTTGGAAGCCGGCCAGTTCTTCGCTGCTAGCTTCGGCCTTGAGCCAGTCGAGTTTCTGATACAGGCGCTCGCGAACCTGCTCGATCACCACCTCGCGATAGCGGTAGCGGTTGCGTACCTCGCTGATGATCGCCAGCAGCGGGATTTCGTAGAGAATCACGTGCAGCCATGGCCCACGCACGCGGATCGCCAGTTGCCCGGCATCATCCAGGTACACCTGCACATAGCGCAGGTTGAAGCGGAACAGGCTGAGAAAACGGATGAAGTCCGGCTTGATGAAAGGGATCTTCTCCAGGTAGGCAAGCTGGTCATGGGTGACGCTGACATCGGCCAGTTGTTCGACCTGGTAGCGGATCTCTGCCAGGTAGGGGGCGAGGTTCTCGTCGTTGCGGCAGCGAAACTCCCATTCCACCTCGGCGTTGGGGTAGTTGTGCAGTACTGCCTGCATCATGGTGATCTTGTAGAAGTCGGTATCCAGCAGGTTCTGGATGATACGCGGGCCGAAAACGCTATCGCTCATGGGCGGTCTTCCTTGATTCGGGCAAGCTGGTGGTCGAGTGCAGCTTCATCACCGCAGAGGATCACGCCCTCGGCGGCCAGGGCACCACACGCCTCGATCGCCCCCGCCTGGGTGAGGGCGCGGCAGGCGGGCAGGTACAGCAATACCTGGAAGCCGGCCTGGCGCAGTTGCCGGGCGGTGGTCCTGACACAGTAGTCCAGGGCCAGGCCGCCGACGATCACCGCGCCTACCTGGTTGACCTTGAGGTACTCGATCACCCCGGTGGAGCGGCGCTCGCCCAGGTCGTGGTAACAGGCGCCGTAGGGGTGCAGGTCGGGCTCGACGCCTTTCCAGACGAAGTAATCGTAATCGATGGGGGCGGGCAGGCCGGGCAGCAGTTCAAAACCTGGAGTGCCGGGCACGCAGTGGCTGACCCAGGTCAGGTCGGCATCGGCCAGTTGCAGCGGCTGCAACATGTCGGCGTGGTCGGCGACTACCCAGGCGGCGTTGGCTGGATGGGCGTCCTTGCTGCCCAGGCGCAGGTCGGCGCGCAGCGCCATGGCATTGAGATCCACCACGATTTCGTCACCTTCGGGAACGGGTAGCTCTTGCGGGGCATTGGCAGTGAAGCCCTTTTGCGCGTCGACATCGAAGCTGGCGATCTTCATGGCGGTTCTCCTTGCTGGGATGGTCAAATAATCCACCTGGTGTATTAAGTGTGTCAAGGGCTTTTTATTTCAGGGTTAATGCTTGTATTACTTAACTTCTCTGGTGGAATATAGACGGATTCCTGAGCGGAGCCATCCCGTGAGTAGCACCGAAGTCCTGGCCAGCGTCGATATCGTCGCCCTGCGCATGGCCCCTGAAGCACAGCACCTGCAAGTGTTGCTGCACCGTCGTGAACGAGAACCGCATGTCGGCCAGTGGGCCTTGCCCGGGGTCATCGTCAACGGCCGAACCCCCGACACCAGCCTGGAAGGCGCTGCCGACCGGGCCCTGCGTGAAAAGGCGCAGGTATTGCCGCGTTACCTGGAACAGGTGGGTACCGAAGGCAATGCCTTCCGTGACCCCAGGGGCTGGTCGTTGAGCACCTTCTACCTGGCGCTGCTCGACCCGCAACAGCAGGTCGAGGGCGAGCAACTGGCGTTCTTCGATCTGGACAGCGTGCTGGAACGCAAGTTGCTGCTGCCGTTCGACCATAACCTGTTGGTTGGCCGTGCCCGCGAGCGCCTTGCCGCGAAGACCGTGTACAGCAGCTTGCCGCTTTACCTGCTGGCCGAGAAGTTCACCGTGCTGGATGCGCTGGGCGCGGTGCAGGCCTGCCTGGGGCAAGCGGTGAACAACACCTCGCTGCGCAAGCGGCTGGAGCGCTTGCGCGAGCTGGGGTGGGTGAGGGACACCGGGGAAAAGAACCAGCCGCGCCTTGGGCGGCCGCAGCAGTTGTATGCCTATACACCGCGGGGCGAGCGCGCGTTCATGTTCGACCGTAGCCTGTTGCCCGAGGGCGCCTGACTGGCTTGCCGCTCACCCCTTGCTGCCTGATCGACCGCAGAACAGGTCAATGCCCCATGGCTACCTTGGCACTGGCCTGGCGACGACGGTAGGCGCTGTCGCGGCTGGCCAGCCACCAGTACAGCGGCGAAGTGACCGCCAGGCCCACCAGCCACGACAAATCTGCACCGTTGATGTGCTCGGCAATCGGGCCGACATATAGCGGCGTGTTCATGAACGGGATTTGCACCACGATGCCCACGGCATAGGCGATCAGCGCCTGCGGGTTGTAACGCCCGTAGATGCCACCATCGACCTGGAAGATCGACTGGATGTCGTAGTCCCCCTTGTGAATGGCGTAGAAGTCGATCAGGTTGATCGCCGTCCAAGGTACCAATACCACCAGCAGCACCAGCACCATGTCGACGAAATGGCCGATGAAGTCTGCCGAGGCGAATACCGCCACCACGCAGCAGGCGCTCAGCACCACCAGTGACAGCACTGCACGGCTCCTGGCAGTGGGGATCCAGCGGTAGGCAAAGGTCTGCACCAGGGTGATGATCGACAGCACCGCACCATACAGGTTGAGGGCGTTGTGGCTGATCACGCTGAGCAGGAACAGCACCAGCATGATCGGCCCCAGGGTACCGGTGGCCAGCTTGACGGCGTCCATGGTGTCCATGCCGGCAGGGATCGCCAGCACCGCCACGGCGCCGAAGATGAACGACAGGCTGGAACCCAGCGCGGAACCCAGGTAGGTGGTCCAGAACGTCGCGCTGACCTTGACGTCGGCCGGCAGGTAGCGCGAATAGTCCGAGACATACGGGGCGAAGGCGATCTGCCACAGCGCCGCCAGCGACACGGTGGCCAGCCAGCCGGCCAGGTTGAAGCCGCCACGGCTGAGGAAGTCGTCGCTTTGCACATGGCTGAAGATGTAGCCGAAGCCGACCACGATGCCGATGCCCAGCACCCAGGTGCCGATGCGGTTGAGCACATGGATGAAGCGGTAACCGATGATGCCGATGATGCCCGAGCCCAGTGCACCGATGACGATGCCCACCGGCACGGGCACGACATCGACCACACCGTGCAGTGACTTTCCGGCAAGGACGATGTTGGAGGCGAAGAAGCCGATGTACATGACCCCGGCGATCACCACGACCAGCAGTGCGCCGAGCGAGCCGAACTGGGCGCGGCTCTGGATCATCTGCGGGATGCCCATCTGCGGGCCCTGGGCCGAGTGCAGCGCCATCAGCACACCACCAAGCAGATGGCCAACCAGGATGGCGACGACGCCCCACAGCAGGTTCAGGTGGAACAGCTGCACGCCCAATGCGCCGGTGACGATGGGCAGCGGCGCGATGTTGCCGCCGAACCACAGCGTGAACAGATCCCTTACCTTTCCATGGCGGTCTTGCGGGGGCACATAGCCGATCGTGTGTTTTTCTATCAGGGGGGCCGAATTGACTGCACTGGTCATGACTGACTCCAAGGCAAGGTGGGGCATCGGGAACTGCCCGGGGGCGTGCCGGCGAAGGGCGACGCGTTCTTGTTGGAGTGATGATGCGGGGCGCGGGTATAACGAGAAATTAGTAAATATGTGCCCACAAACCTTAAAAAACCTAGGGTTGGTGGGAAAAGTCGCCGCGCAGGCACTTTTCGTGCAGAACCCAAGGATGGCAACCGGCTACATCGGTAACAACCGATCCTGAATCACCTCCTTCATCACCAAGGTCGAACTCAACCGCTTCACATTGGGAATGCTGGTCAACTGCTCGTCATACAGCTTCTGGAATGCCGGCAAGTCCTTGGCCACCACGTGCAGCAGGTAATCCGGGTCGCCAAACAGCCGCTGTGCTTCGACAATCTGCGGAATCTCGGCCAAGGCTGCTTCAAAGTCCGCCACCGGCTGGCGGGTAACTTCGCGCAGGGTCACGAAAACCAGCGCCGCAAAGTTCAGGCCCAAGGCGCTCGGCGCCAAGCGGGCGTGATAGCCAAGAATCGCCCCGGTTTCCTCCAGTGCCTTCAAGCGCCGATGGCAAGGCGACAGGCTGAGCCCGACGCGGTCGGCCAGCTCGGTCACCGACAGCCGACCGTCTTTTTGCAGTTCGGCAAGAATTTTTCGATCGATCCTGTCCATTGAGAAGAATCTTCCAGTGTTCGGCGGCAGAGAGGGAATATACGAAAGAAAATGCCGCAGCGGAATACGTAATCTTTGCTCATCCCAAAGCAGTGGAAAAAGGAAGATTCAAGTGGCTCTCAGTGTTCTGGCGGCGTTCTGGGCCGTGTCGATGTTGTTCGTGATGACCCCCGGCGCGGACTGGGCCTATGCCATTTCGGCGGGCATGCGCGGGCGCTGGGTGATGCCTGCGGTGGCGGGAATGTTATCGGGGCATTTCCTGGCGACTTTGGTGGTGGCGGCCGGGGTTGGCAGCCTGCTGGCGGGTCACCCGCTGGCGCTGACCCTGCTGACTCTGGCAGGGTGCAGCTACCTGCTGTGGTTGGGTGGCAACCTGCTGCTGAGCCCGGCATTGCCGACGGCCGGGCAGGGCGGAGCCGGGGAGTCAGGTTCGCGCTGGGCATTCAAGGGGTTCTGCGTCAGCGGCCTGAACCCGAAAGTGTTCCTGCTGTTCCTGGCCCTGCTGCCGCAATTCACCGACCCGCAGTCGAGTTGGCCGGTGCCACTGCAGATACTGCTGCTGGGGCTGGTGCACCTGTGCAGTTCGCTGGTGATCTATTCGCTGGTCGGCTATGGCGCCAAAGCCGTGTTGAGCACCCGGCCACAGGCGGCGAAGCTGGTCGGGCGGGTTTCCGGCGTGGCGATGATCACGGTGGCCGTGGGCTTGATCGCCGGGCAGATGGGTTGAGGCCACTGTCCTCATCGCCGAAGCAGACGACAGGCGTGGCCTGGGATAGACTCGCAGCACTTCAATGCACAACCAGGACGTGCCCATGCCCGACACCGCGCAACTGCTCACCTTCGCCCTGATCTGCCTCGGCATGGTCCTGACCCCGGGGCCGAACATGATCTACCTGATCTCCCGCTCGATCTGTCAGGGCCGCAAGGCCGGGCTGATCTCGCTGGGCGGCGTGGCCCTGGGCTTCGTCATCTACATGGTCTGCGCCGCACTGGGGATCACTGCCCTGGTGATGGCGGTGCCCTTTGCCTACGACGCGCTGCGCATCGGGGGCGCGCTGTACCTGTTGTACCTGGCCTGGCAGGCGCTGCGCCCTGGCGGTCGTTCACCCTTCCAGGTTCGCGACCTGCCTGCCGACAGCCCGCGGCGGCTGTTCACCATGGGCTTCGCCACCAGCCTGCTCAACCCCAAGATTGCCGTCATGTACCTGTCGCTGATGCCGCAGTTCATCGAGCCGGGCCATGGCAGCGTGCTGTTGCAGTCGCTGGTGCTGGGTTCGACGCAGATCACCATCAGCGTCACGGTGAATGCCCTGATCGCGACCATGGCCGGGTCGATTGCCGTGTTCCTTGCCGGGCGCCCATCGTGGCAGCAGGTACAACGCTGGCTGATGGGCACGGTGCTGGCGGGCCTGGCCGTGCGCATGCTGGCCGAGGGGCGGCGCTGAGCGCGAGGCCTGCGGGGTGGCCCTGGAACAGTGGCCAGGCGAAGAGCCTGTGGCTTACTCGCGAGAGGCCGGCACAGGCTAGCGAATGAAGTGCACCTTGCCGGTGTCGTCATTGCCCATGTAGATGCCGTACACCCCAGCTTGCCGCTCGAGGATGTAGCGCTCCAGGATCTGCCGGATCGCCGGGTAGTAGATGTCGTCCCAGGGAATATCGTCCGGCTCGAAGAACTTGCAGGCCAGTGTTTCCGCCCCGTATTGCCCGGTTTCCTCGGTGGCGATGGCGCGGAAGATGATGTACACCTCGCTGATCTTCGGCACGCTGAAGATCGAGTACGGCGAGACGATCTCGGCGCGCACGCCAGTTTCTTCCCAGACCTCGCGCAATGCCGCCTGCTCGGTAGTCTCGCCGGCCTCCATGAAGCCGGCGGGCAAGGTCCAGGTGCCCGGGCGCGGCGGGATAGCGCGCTGGCATAGCAGGTACTTGCCATCGCGCTCGATGATGCAACCGGCAATGATCTTCGGGTTGATGTAGTGGATATAGCCGCAGCCGGTGCAGTGCAGGCGTTCGTGGGTGTCGCCTGTGGGAACGCCCCGGGCCAGTTCCGTGGTGCAGTGCGGGCAGTAGCGCGGGGCGTTGGGCATGGTCAGCGGCCTATGCGAGGTTCCTTGAGGGCCAGGGGCTCGACGATATCGCGCAGCTTGGCATTGTCATCCTGCTTCTGGCGCAGGTAGTCCAGGGCTACCTTGGCCGCGGCGCGGACGTGATCGACCGAGGCCTGGTGGGCAGCCAGCGGGTCACCGCTCTTGATCGCCTCGACGATTTTTTCCATTTCCCGGTTGCTGGCGCCGCGGCGGTTTTCCTGCGATACCGAGGTGGCGCGCAGGTAGCTGATGCGGGCCTGCAACTGGCGCAACTGCTGGGCTGCCACCTGGTTGCCGGAGCCCTCCAGCAGCACATCGTAGAAGCCTTGTACCGAATCCAGCACCTGTTGCAGCTCGCCTTCTTCGAGGGCCTCGCGGTTGACTTCCAGTGCGCGCTCCAGGGCACGGATGTCCTTGGCCTTGGCGTTGAGGGTGAACAGTTGCACGATCAGGCCTTCGAGCACGCAGCGCAGTTCATAGATGTCGCGGGCGTCTTCGAGGGTAATGATGGCCACGCGCGGGCCCTTGGCATCGGCGAACTCCACCAGGCCTTCCGACTCCAGGTGGCGCAGGGCCTCACGCACCGAGGTGCGGCTGACGCCGAGGCGGTCGCAGAGGTCGCGCTCGACCAGGCGGTCGCCCGGCAGCAGATGGAAGTTCATGATCGCGGCGCGCAGCTTGTCGAGCACGATTTCGCGCAGGGTAACGGGGTTGCGGTTGACCTTGAAACTGTCGTCGAGTGGCAGGCGTTTCATCGAGTGCGCTCTGAAAGAGGCTGCCCGACCGCAACTGCAACAGCACCACGAACCTCGGGTGCTCCTTGCATGGGTTCGAACAGCCCGGTGTTAACGGGTTGACTCCGCATCGGCTTCGGCGAACGCTTCGCGGGCCAGGCGGAAGCTGTCCACCGCCGCGGGCACGCCGCAATAAATGCCGACCTGGAGCAGGATCTCGCGAATCTGTTCACGGCTCAGGCCATTACGCAATGCGCCGCGAATGTGCAGCTTGAGCTCGTGGGGCCGGTTGAGCGCGGAAATCATGGCCAAGTTTATCATGCTGCGCTCTTTCAGCGACAAGCCTTCACGACCCCAGACGTGGCCCCAGCAGTATTCGGTGACTAGCTCCTGCAACGGTTTGGTGAAGTCGTCGGCGTTCTGGATAGAGCGGTTGACGTAGTCCTCGCCCAGCACCTGGGTGCGGATCTGCAGGCCTTTCTCGTACTTTTCGTTGCTCATGCGCAGTACTCCGGAAAAATAGGGTCATCGGTGTTGGCTTCTTCGCGGGCTTGCCCGCTCCCACGGGGATCACATAGATACTGAAACCTGTGCAGGACCTGTGGGAGCGGGCGAGCCCGCGAAGAAGCCAACGCGGTCTAGCAACCCAAGGGGGGCAGGGCGCCCAGCTTGCCCTTGTGGTAGACCATCGGCGTCACCGGCTCGGCCGGCAACACCAGGTTCTTCACTGCACCAACGATGATCGCGTGGTCACCGCCATCGTATTCGCGCCACAGTTCGCATTCGATGATCGCCGTGGCCCTGGTCAGCAGCGGGTTGCCCAGCTCGCTCAGGTGCCACTCGATGCCTTTGGCCTTGTCCTTGCCCTTGCCGGCGAACGCGTAGGCCTCGGCGGTCTGGTCGGCAGACAGCAGATGAATGGCGAACTGCTTGCTGTCACGCAGGATCGGGTAGGTGTCGGAGGCGTAGTTGGGGCAGAACAGCACCAGTGCCGGGTCGATCGACAACGCGCTGAACGCACTGGCGGTGATGCCGACGATGCCGCCATCGGCGTCCAGGGTGGTGACCACCGTGACGCCGGACGGGAAGGAGCCCATCACGTCTTTATAGATGCCGGGTTCGATCATGGGCGCAGTTCTCCTAGCGCATGACAAAGGGGTCGGGCATGGGCGCGGTGGACAAGTTGATCCACACCGTCTTCAGCTCGGTATAGGCCAGCACCGAATCGATGCCGCTCTCACGGCCGTAGCCGCTGTTCTTGAAGCCGCCGATCGGCGCCATGGCCGATACGGCGCGGTAGGTGTTGACCCAGATGATCCCCGAACGCACGTCGCGGGCCAGGCGGTGGGCACGGCCCAGGTCGCGGGTCCAGATACCGGCGGCCAGGCCGAACTGCGAGTCGTTGGCGATGGCCAGGGCTTCTTCTTCGGTCTTGAAGCGGATCACCGCAGCAACCGGGCCGAACACTTCCTCCTGCATGATGGTCATCGAGTTGCTGTCGCACTCGAACAGGGTCGGCTCGTAGAACCAGCCGTCACCCTCGACCACGGCACGCTTGCCGCCCATGTGCAGCCTGGCGCCTTCGGCCTTGGCCGCAGCCACCAGGCCTTCGACCACGGCCAGCTGTTGCGCGGTGGCCATCGGGCCCATTTCGCTGGCGTCGTCCTGCGGGTTGCCGATACGGATGCGCTTGGCGCGGGCGATCAGGCGGGCGACGAACTCGTCGAAGATTTCGTCCTGCACCAGCAGGCGCGAGCCGGCCACGCAGCTTTGCCCGGAGGCGGCATAGATGCCGGCCACGGCACCGTTGATGGCGCTGTCCAGGTCGGCGTCGGCGAAGATGATGTTCGGCGACTTGCCGCCCAGCTCCAGCGACAGCTTGGCGAAGTTCTCGGCACTGCTGCGCACCACGTGGCGGGCGGTGGCGGCACCGCCGGTGAAGGCGATCTTGCGTACCAGCGGGTGACGGGTCAGCGCTGCGCCGGTGCTCGGGCCGTAGCCGGTGACCACATTGACCACGCCGGGCGGGAAGCCGGCCTCCAGGGCCAGGCGGGCCAGTTCGAGAATGGTCGCCGAGGCGTGCTCGGACGGTTTGAGCACGATGGTATTGCCGGCGGCCAGGGCCGGCGCCAGCTTGATCGCGGTAAGGTACAGCGGGCTGTTCCACGGGATGATCCCGGCCACCACGCCGATCGGCTCGTGCACGGTGTAGGCGAACAGGTCGGGCTTGTCCAGCGGCAGGGTTCCGCCTTCGAGCTTGTCGGCCAGGCCTGCGGTGTAGTGGAAGAACTCCGGCAGGTAGCCGACCTGGCCGCGGGTTTCGCGGATCAGCTTGCCGTTGTCGCGGCTTTCCAGCTGGGCCAGGTGTTCCTTGTTTTCGGCAACCAGGTCGCCCAGGCGGCGCAGCAGCTTGCCGCGCGCGGTGGCGCTGATGCTGCGCCATTGCTGGCTGTCGAAGGCCCGCTGGGCGGCCTGCACGGCCAGCTCCACATCGACTTCGTCGGCATCTGGCAATTGTGCCCAGGCCTGGGCGGTGGCCGGGTTGAGGCTGTCGAAGGTCTTGCCGCTCTGGGCATCGCGCCATTGGCCGTCGATGCACATCTGGAAACGAACGAGGGTCATGCAACAATCCCCTTGGCGGATTCGGTAAGGGTGCGGGCTTGTGCGAGAAAGTCCAGCAGCATCTTGTTGACTTCACGCGGTGCTTCCACTGGCATCATATGCCGTTGCTCGGCGAGGACCACACTGTGCGCACCCGGAATGCTGGCGGCGAGCTGGCGGGCCATGGCCGGGGTAGAGCCCGAGTCGAGTTCGCCGGTGGCGATCAGCGTCGGCACCTGGATGCTGCCCAGGTCGGCGGCGCGGTACATGTCCTGGGTGGCGAACAGCGAATACGTGGTGTGGTAGCCCTGTGGGTCGTTGCTCGCCAGGACCTGGCGAATGGCGGCGACCTGCGCCGGGTTGGCAGCCTTGTATTCACGGCTGAACCAGCGGTCGAGCGCGGCGTCGACATTGGCGTCCGGGCCTTGCTCGGCTGCCTGGGCCGCGCGGGCGATAACCCCGGCACTCTGCTCGGGGGTGCGGTTGAACACACTGTTGAGTATCACCAGTGCCGCCAGGCGCTGTGGGTAATGCAAGGCGAACGCCCGGGCGACCAGGCCACCCATGGAGAAGCCGATCACGGTGGCCTGTGCGATCTGCAGGTGGTCGAGCAGCTCGGCAAGCTGGGCGGCATAGCCTTCCAGGCCGATGTCGGCAGCCGGCAGGGCACTTTGGCCGTGGCCGAGCATGTCGTAGGCGATGACGCGGTAGTCGTTGGCCAGGCCAACGAACTGACCGCCCCACATTTCCTTGTTCAGGCCCACGCCATGGATCAGTACCACGGGTTGGCCCTGGCCAACAGACAGGTAGCTGGTGCCGGCGGGGGTGCGTTCAGCAACAGGCTGAATCATGGAGGGCGCTCCTTCAAGGTCGGGCGCGGCGGGTAGGTACGTCACGCCCCGGCCCGTCTTGGTTGTTGTTATTGAGCGTTGGCTTTTTCGGCAGCCAGTTCTTCCAGGTCGATGTAGCGGTTGCCGATGCGTGGGTGCAGGCGGCCACCGTCGGAAGCCCCCAGGACCACGACGATTTCGTCGGCGCGCGGGGCATCTTCGATCTGCATTTCCAGGGTGATGTAGTGCGAGCGCAGGCCTTCGTCGTCCTTCTGCATCATCGGGATCTGGATCGAAGTGCCCGGGCCGCCGCGCTTGTTGGTGAAGCTCAGGTAGCTCTTGGCCTGTACCGCTTCGCGGTAGTGGTTGCCAAAGCGCAGGGTGTGAATGACCGCCGAGGCGTGTTCGATTTCGCCCTCCGCGCCGACCACGGCCGCTTTGCCATAGGCCTCGATCTTGTCGGCCCCGCCAATGGCGGCGGTCAGCCGCTCGACCATCAGGGCGCCCAGGTCCGAGCAATTGGCGCGGATTTCCGGCTTCAGATCTTCTACGAAACCGCGACCAGCCCATGGGTTCTTGATCACGACGGCCAGGCCGACCATGGTCACCGGCTTGTCGGTGGCCTTGCCGCCTTCGATGCGGGTCTCTTCGGAGTAGGTGACGATCTTGCGGATTTCGAAACTCATGGATGGCTCCTGGTGAGGGTTATCAGCTTTTGTTGTCTGATGGTATACCATAATATTTGTTGCGCAAGAGGCGGCTGGAAATTTCTCTGTTGCGAGGGGACGAAAGGCAAACACACCAAAAAAACCCGCTCCCGCGGGCCGCGATGACCCACGAAAGCGGGCGTGTCCCGCAATGGTTCAGGCAAAGGGAATTCAGGCGAACGCCGGCACCACTTCCTTGATGAACAGCGCGAGCGACTTCTTCTTCTCGGCATGCGGCAGGCTGTTGTCGCACCAGAAACTGAACTCGTCGACGCCCAGCGCCTGGTAGTACTTGATGCGGGCGATGATCTCTTGCGGGGTGCCGATCATGGTGTTCTTGCGGATGTTCTCCAGCTCGAACGCTGGCACTTCGGCAAACTTCGACTCCGGGCTTGGCTCAAGGAAACCGTTGACCGGGGTGGTCTTGTTGCCGAACCAGGCATCGAAGGTGCGATAGAAGCGCGAGATGGCCTGGGCGCCGACCTTCCAGCCATCCGGCTCGGCCGGGCTGTGCACGTGGGTGTGACGCAGCACCATCAGTTGTGGGCGCGGCACGCCCGGGTTGTTGTCGAGGGCCGCCTGGAACTTGTTCTTCAGGTCCAGCACTTCTTCGTCACCCTTCATCAGCGGCGTCACCATGACGTTGCAACCGTTGGCCACGGCGAAGTTGTGCGAGTCCGGGTCGCGGGCAGCGATCCACATTGGCGGGACGGCGTTGTAGGGTTTTGGCACGCTGGTGGAGGTGGGGAACTTGTACACCTCGCCGTCATGGGCGTAGTCGCCTTCCCACAGCTTGCGCACCACCGGCACCATTTCCCGCAGGGCCTTGCCGCCGTCGGTGGCCGGCATGCCACCGGCCATGCGGTCGAACTCGAACTGGTAGGCGCCACGGGCCAGGCCCACTTCCATGCGGCCCTTGCTGATCACGTCGAGCAGGGCACACTCGCCGGCGACCCGGATCGGGTTCCAGAACGGCGCGATGATGGTGCCGGCGCCCAGGCGGATCTTTTCGGTGCGTGCGGCCAGGTAGGCCAGCAATGGCATCGGGCTCGGCGAAATGGTGTATTCCATGGCGTGGTGTTCGCCGATCCACACGGTGCTGAAACCGCCGTTTTCGGCCATCAGGGTCAGTTCGGTCAGGTCTTCGAACAGCTGGCGGTGGCTGACCTGTTCATCCCAACGTTCCATGTGCACGAACAACGAAAATTTCATGGGGCTTTCCTCAACGCTTGTTGTTTTCACCCGCCATCAGGCGGGCTTCAGTGTGGGAGCGGGCCTGCGTCTGGCTGCAGGGCTCAGGCAAAGGCGGGCAGGCTGGCCATCTTGCCGCGGCAGTACACCATTGGCCGTGGCGCGTCTGCAGGGACGATCAGGTTGTGCACCTTGCCGACCATGATGGCGTGGTCGCCACCTTCGTATTCACGCCACAGTTCGCACTCGATGACAGCGGTGGCGCCGGCCAGGATCGGGTTGCCCAGTTCGCTCAGGGCCCATTCGATGCCGCTGGCCTTGTCCTTGCCCTTCTTGGCGAACGCATAGGCTTCGGCTTGCTGTTCACCGGAGAGCAGGTGGATGGCGAAGCGTTTCTGCCGGATCAGTACAGGGTAGGAGTCGGAGCTGTAGTTGGGGCAGAACAGCACCAGCGGCGGGTCCATCGACAGGGAGGAGAAGGCGCTGGCGGTCAGGCCGACGACCGAGCCGTCGTCGTCCAGGGTGGTGATGACGGTAACGCCGGACGGGAAGGAGCCCAGGACGTGCTTGTAGACGGTTGCGTCGATCATCGGGTGTACCTCTGAGGGGCTGCGGTGGTCCGCGGTTTTTATCGTTGATGTGTCTGATGGTATACCGTAATACCTATTTTGCAAGCGGAATTTTCAAGCTCACGGTTATCGCGATGAGCGGCGCAAGGCCACGGATGCTGCGGGTTCCGCTGTGAAGTCGGTTCGCCACAAAGGCTTTGCAAACGGATCAGTGGGCAGTTTTTCCTGCGGATCAGTGTTGTCAAAAGTTTGGAATACCATAATATGGTCCGCAGCTGAGAGGCCGCCTTGATGCGGTTTCCTTACAAAGATAAAAACGACCTTTCGAGCTGAAATCCTATGTCCCAACCGTCGTCGCAACACCCGTTTGTCGAGAACCACACGGTCGATTACGTTCCACCTGCCGAGCGCCACGGGAAGGCGCGTGACCTGTTCACCCTCTGGTTCAGCACCAACATCGCGCCACTGCCGATCGTCACCGGTGCCATGGTGGTCCAGGTGTTCCACCTGAACCTGCTGTGGGGGCTGGTGGCCATCGTGCTGGGCCATCTTGCCGGGGGCGTGGTCATCGCCCTGGCCTCTGCGCAGGGACCGCAGCTGGGCATTCCGCAGATGGTGCAGAGCCGTGGCCAGTTCGGCCGCTACGGCGCGCTGCTGATCGTGTTCTTCACGGCGCTGATCTACGTCGGCTTCTTCATTTCCAACATCGTCCTGGCGGGCAAGACCATCCATGGCATCGCCCCGAGCGTGCCAATGCCGGGCGCGATCGTGATCGGCGCCCTGAGCGCCACTGCCATCGGCGTGATCGGCTACCGCTTCATTCATGTTCTCAACCGTATCGGTACCTGGGTGATGGGCTCGGCGTTGCTGGGCGGCTTCATCATGATGTTCGCCCAGACGTTGCCGGCCGATTTCTTCAGCCGTGGCGCGTTCAACCTGTCGGGCTTCATCGCCACGGTATCGCTGGGCACCATCTGGCAGATCAGTTTCTCGCCGTACACCTCCGACTACTCGCGCTATCTGCCGCGTGAAGTGGGTATCGCCAAGCCGTTCTGGGCGACCTACCTTGGCGCCACCCTGGGTACCATCCTGTGTTTCAGCTTTGGCGCGGTAGCTGTACTGTGCGTGCCCGAGGGCACCGATGCGATGGAGGCGGTCAAGCAGGCCACCGGCTGGCTGGGCCCGATCCTGATGGTGCTGTTCCTGCTCAACATCATCAGCCACAACGCCCTCAACCTGTATGGCGCAGTACTGTCGATCGTCACCGCGATCCAGACCTTCGTCGCGGCGTGGACGCCGAGCATCAAGGTACGGGTAATGCTGGCTTCGGTAATCCTGCTGGGGTGTGGCCTGGTGGCGCTGAATGCTTCGGCAGACTTCATCGGCCAGTTCATCGGCCTGATCCTGGCCCTGTTGCTGGTACTGGTGCCGTGGGCGTCGATCAACCTGATCGACTTCTACCTGATCAAGCAAGGCCAGTACGACATCGCCTCGATCTTCCGTGCCGACGGCGGCATCTATGGCCGCTTCAACCACCACGCGATCATTGCCTATGCCTGCGGCATCCTGGTGCAGTTGCCGTTTGCCAACACGTCGCTGTATGCGGGGCCGTATTCGAACATTGTCGAAGGGGCCGACCTGTCATGGTTGTTCGGCTTGCTGGTGACGGTGCCGCTGTACTACTGCCTGGCCACTCGCGGCAACGCTGGCGAGAAGGCGGGGCGGGTGGTGAGTGTCAATGACTGACAGACAGGTGTAGTTGCAACAGGGGCTGCTTTGCAGCCATCGCAGGCGCAATACGGCTCAGCGTCTTTCATGCTGGCGCCGATACGCCCCTGGCTGCACACCCACCGCCTTGGCGAACGCCCGGGTAAACGCCGCAACCGATTGATAGCCCACCTGTGCGCCCACCTGCTCGACGGTGTGCCCCGCCTGCAACAGCTGGCTGGCATGGCGCATGCGCAACGCCAGCAGCACTTGCCCTGGGGACTGTCCCGCCAGTTCATTGAAGCGCTTGAAAAAAGCCGAGCGTGACAACCCGGTGCAGGCCGCCATGCTTTCCAGCGTCCAGGCTTGCCCCGGTTGCTCGATCAATTGCGCCAGCAGCCCGGCAAAAGCCGGCTGGCGGGCAAGCGCGACCAACCCGCCCAGTGGCTGCCCGGCATGCACCTGCTGGCGCAGCACATAGAGGAACAGCAGGTGCGTCAACCGCTCCAGCAACGTTTGCGACGGGCCGGCGGTGCGCCGGCATTCCTCCAGGATCAGCTCGAACAACGCCCGCGCTGCATGCCCGCCCGGTTCTTCGGCGCGCAGCAATATCCAGCTGGCCAGGCCCTCGACGATCAGCGATGACAAACCCGGCTTGAAGTGGAAAAAGCCGCACACCAGCCCTACGCCATCGACCGCTTCGGCGTCCAGCGGCTGCATGGGCTGGCGTGGCTGGGCACAGGCACCGGCCAAGTCCGGCTCACTGGCCAGGCGATAGCCAAGATCGCGTAGCAGGAACACCGCATCGCCGGCCGCCAGGCGTATGGCATCGGGCTGGCCGTCGATGTGCAGCCAGCAATGCCCCTGCACCACCAGGTGGAAGCTGGCGCGGCCCATGCCTTGCGTGCTGGCGTGCCAGCCGCCGCAGTAGCGGCCGACATGAAACAGGCTGGCATCAAGGTCCAGGCCCTCTAATAACCCATCGACAAGGTGGCTGGAGGAAATCATCTAATGCAAAGACTCAAGAGCAAGGAAAGGCGACTGATGAATATGGAGGGTAATGCTTATAACCAACAGACTGTAGTGACACCCATCACAGGAGATCACCGCATGTCGTCGCGAGTTACTTTACACACCCTTGAGAGCGCCCCGGAAGCGGCCCGACCGTTCCTCGAGAATGCCCAGAAGAATTCCGGCTTCATTCCCAACCTGCTGGGTGTGCTGGCCAACGCCCCGGCGGCACTGGAAACCTACGTGACCGTTTCGGCACTCAACGGCAAGGCTGACCTGAGCCTGGCCGAACGCGAAGTGGTGCAATTGATTGCCGCCACCCAGCATGGCTGTGACTTCTGCGTGGCCGGCCATACGGCGGTGGCGCTGAACAAGGCCAAGCTGCCGCAGGCGGTGGTCGATGCCCTGCGTGCCCGCGGCGAACTGCCGGATGCGCGTTACGAAACCCTGGCCGCCTTCGCCCGCGAAGTGATCGCCACCCGTGGCAACGTCAGCGAGGCCACTTATCAGGCCTTCCGCGCGGCCGGTTTCAGCGAAGGTAACGCGCTGGAAGTGATTCTGGGGGTGAGCCTCGCAACCCTGTGCAACTTTGCTAATGTGTTCGCCCAGACGCCGCTCAATGACGAGCTGGGCAAGTACCGCTGGCAGCCTTCTGCATGACCCGCGTGTGATCTCGGCCATACCGCGATCGTTGTAGGAGCGGCCTGGTGCCGCGAACGGGCCGCAAAACGGCCCCGGCGTTTTCAAAGGAGCAGGAACATGCAAGATTGCGCATTTCGACACTGGCTGGATGCCAATGCCGAAGCTATCGACCGAGGGCAGTGCGAGCCGCAGCGGGTGCTGACCCAGATTGCCGAATCACAGCTGCTGCGCATCGGTGTCGACCCGGCACTGGGCGGCACGGGCGGGCGGCTGGCCGACGCGGTCGAGGCCATCGCCGCCATCGCCAGCCGTTCGCTGGCAGCGGCGTTCGTCTGCTGGGGCCAGCGTGCCTTCATCGAATACCTGTTGCACAGCCCCAACCAGGCCCTGCGCGAGCGCTTGTTGCCGCGTTTGCTAAGCGGCGAACTGGCCGGGGCCACCGGGTTGTCCAACGCCATGAAGTTCCTGTCCGGCATCGAAGCGCTGCAGGTGCGTGGCCGACCGGTGGCCGACGGCTGGCACCTGGAAGGGCGCCTGCACTGGGTGACCAACCTGCGCAAGAGTGGCTTTGTGGTAGCCGCCGCCATCGAGGACGAAGCCGGTGGTGCGCCGTTCGTGCTGGCCATTCCTTCCGACGTTGAGGGCCTGGAGCGCTCCGACGACCTGCAACTGATGGGCCTGCAGTCGAGCAACACGGCAGCCCTGGCCTTCCACCAGGTGCAACTGCAGCGCGACTGGCTGTTGCATGAGAATGCTCGCGAGTTCCTGCCGCAGGTACGCCCGGCCTTCCTGGCGCTGCAATGCGGCATGGCCATCGGCCTGGCGCGGCGGGCACTGGAGGAGGTGCAACTGCACCTGCATGGTCGTGCCTCGTTCCTCGATGAAGCCCGGCGCGTGCTTGGCGAGCGTCTGGAAAACACCGTGGGCGAACTCAAGCAGGGCTTGCTCGATGGCCGCTTCCTGCAGCAGCCGGCGGCGTTGTTCAAACTGCGCATCACCTTGGCCGAAAGCGCTGCCGACGCAGTGCAGCTGGAGTTGCAGGCCAGCGGCGGCAAGGCCTACCTCAGCGAGTACGGTGAAGGCTTTGCCCGCCGCTGGCGCGAGTCGGCGTTCGTGCCGATCGTCACGCCCAGCCTGGTGCAACTGCGTGTCGAGCTGCAACGCCAGGCGGGCGCGGCATGAGCCCAGTGCTACTCGAAGCCCGTGACATCAGCCTGGGTTACCCCGGCGAAGGTGGCTGGCAGGCTGTGCTGACCCAGTTCGACCTGCAGCTGGCAGCGGGCGAAGTGGTGACCATTCTTGGCCCCAGCGGGGTTGGCAAGTCCAGTCTGTTGCGGGTACTGGCCGGCCTGCAGCAACCCCATGGCGGTAGCGTGACCTTGCACGGCCAGCCGCTGCAGGGGCCGCACCCGCGACTGGCCGTGGCCTTCCAGGACCCGAGCCTGTTGCCCTGGTTGAGCCTGGAAAACAACGTCGCCTTCGGCCTGGACTTCGCCCGCCAGCCAAGACTGGCCGCGGCCGAGCGGCGTGCGCGCATCGACCATGCGATCGACGCTGTGGGCCTGGCCCATGCGCGCAACCAGTACCCGGCGCAACTGTCCGGCGGCATGGCCCAGCGCACTGCGCTGGCGCGTTGCCTGGCCCGGCAACCCGAGGTGCTGTTGCTCGACGAACCGTTCGGCGCGCTGGATGAAGTGACCCGTGCCGATATGCAGCAGTTGCTGTTGCAACTGATCGCCACCCACAACACGGCGGCGGTGCTGATCACCCATGATATCGACGAAGCCCTGCTGCTGTCCGACCGGGTCCTGCTACTGGGTAACCACCCGGCGCAGATCCTTGGCCAGTGGCGTATCGACCTGCCGCAACCACGGACGCAGCGGGTCGAAGAACTGGGCGCCTTGCGCATCGATGTACTGAAAACCCTTCGGCGGGCAAGCCGCACAGTCGAACCTACCTTAACCCCGTTGCCCTCGGAGGCTGTCCATGTGCATGGATGACTGCTGTTCCTCTTCCTCGCGTCGCGATTTCCTCAAGCTCAGTGCCATGCTCACCGCCGCCGGTGCGTTACCGTTGCTGTCGAGCCTGCAGGCCCGTGCTGCCGCCGAACCGGACGCACCGGTGCGTATCGGCTACCTGCCGATCACTGATGCCACGCCGCTGCTGGTGGCGCACAACAACGGCCTGTTCGAGGCCGAAGGCATCAAGGCCGAGCGCCCGGTGCTGCTGCGCAGTTGGGCGCAAGTGATCGAGGCGTTCATCTCGGGCCAGGTCAACGTCATCCACCTGCTGTCGCCAATGACCGTGTGGGCCCGCTACGCCAGCAAGGTGCCGGCCAAGGTGGTGGCCTGGAACCACGTGGGCGGTTCCGGCCTGACCGTGGCACCGGATATCACCGATCTGAAGCAACTGGGCGGCAAGACCGTGGCCATCCCGTTCTGGTACTCGATCCACAATGTGGTGCTGCAGCAGATGCTCAACGACAATGGCCTGACCCCGGTATCGAAACCGGCCAATGCCCAGTTGGCGGCCAGCGAGGTCAACCTGCTGGTGCTGCCGCCGTCCGATATGCCGCCGGCGCTGGCCAGCAAGCGTATCGCCGGCTACATCGTCGCCGAACCGTTCAACGCCCTGGCCGAGCACCTCAAGGTTGGCCGCGTGCAGCGCTTCACCGGCGATGTCTGGCGCAACCATGCCTGTTGCGTGGTGTTCATGCACGAGCACGACCTGAACAATCGCCCGGACTGGTCGCAGAAAGTGGTCAATGCCATCGTCAAGGCCCAGCACTGGACCCGTGATCACCGCGCCGAGGCCGCTGCGCTGTTATCCAAGGCCGGCCCCAACAAGTACACCCCGCACGAGCCAGCGGTACTGAGCAAGGTGCTGGCCCCGGCTGCCGAAGACCGCGCCGGCTACATCGCCAGTGGCGCCATTCGCCACCAGCAGTGGGAGGAACAACGCATCGACTTCCAGCCTTACCCGTACCCGAGCTACACCGAAGCGTTGGTCAAGCGCCTGAAAACTACCTTGATCGAGGGTGACAACGCGTTCCTTGCCGGCCTGGACCCGGCACAGACAGCGCGCGATCTGGTCGATGACCGTTTCGTGCGCAACGCCATTGCCGCCGTCGGCGGGCCGTCGGTGTTCGGCATTGCCGACAACTTCGAGCGTAACGAGGAGTTCGCGGTCTGATGCGCACGCATGTCGTACAGGCCGGCCTTGGCCTGGCCGGGCTGCTGGGCTTGCTGCTGCTGTGGTGGGGCGCGGTTGCCCTGTTCGGTGAGGCGGATGGCCTGTCGGCGCGCTTCGCACCGGCGGCGACCCTCGGCAGCCTGGCCGAGTTGCTGGGGCAGGGCGAGGTCTACGGGCATATCTGGGTGAGCCTCAAGCGCATCCTGATCGGCTTGCTGCTGGCGCTGCTGATCGGTGTGCCGCTGGGCTTGCTGGTGGGCAGCTATCGGCAGCTGGAGGCCGCGACCACACCGGCGTTCCAGTTCCTGCGCATGATCTCGCCGCTGTCGTGGATGCCGGTAGTGGTCATGCTGATGGGCGTGGGTGACCAGCCGATCTATTTCCTGCTGGCCTTTGCCGCGTTGTGGCCAATCCTGCTGAACACCGCCGCCGGGGTCAGGCAGCTGGACCCGCGCTGGTTGCAGTTGACCCGAAGTTTGAGCGCCACCCGCTGGGAAACCTTGTGCAAGGTGATCTTGCCGGGGGTGATCGGCCATGTACTCACCGGTGTGCGCCTGGCCATCGGCATTCTGTGGATCGTGCTGGTGCCGTGCGAAATGCTCGGGGTGAGCGCCGGGCTGGGGTACTTCATTCTCGATACCCGCGATCGTCTGGCGTATTCAGAGCTGATGGCAATGGTGTTGCTGATCGGGGTGCTGGGGTTCGTGCTGGATGCCCTGGCGCGTGGCTTGCACCGGCGCTGGGTGCACGGCTGAAAGGCCAATGAGGCTTCTTCGCGGGCACGCCCGCAAAGAGGCCCTTGGATCAGTGCACGGTTTTGCGTTGCCGCACACAGGCCTGTGCCTGAGCGGTCAACTCATCCAGCCGCTCATCCCGCTGCTGTTCCGCTTCGACCATTGCCTCCTCACCTTGCTGGTTGAGCAGGTAGGTATGAATCTGCATCACTTCGGCCGTCTGGTAGATCGGCGCGATGTCCAGCCGCCCGATCAACGCACCGCTGGCACGCCCGGTGCTGCTCATCAGCACTTGCGGGCCATTGGCGGCCACCACCTGCATACCCATGGCCTCGAACCACGGCACCTGGCTGGCAAAGGCATTCAGCTCGACGCAGGCATGGCGTGCCTGCAGGTCGGCCAGCAGGGCGCGGGCGATGCCCTGGCGGCGATGGCCGGGGCGCACGGCCAGAAACGCCAGCGCGCACACCTGCTCGTCGTCTTCGGCAGGCAGCGACAGGGCAAAGCCCAGCAGTTGGTCGGGTGCTTCGGCATCCAGCGCCAGGGTCAGCGCCACAGCCAGGCCGCGGGTGCCGTCCAGCGCCTGCAGGTACTGGTGCACCTCCATGCCGACGCCGTACTGGTACAGCGGATACAGCGGGTTGTCGGCGCTGATGGCCACACTGCTCAGTTCGCCGACATTGTGGATCACCAGTTCGCGTATCTGGTTCTGGAAGGATTCGGGCGGCACGCTGTCGAGGCGGCTCAGGATGAACATCGGGGACGGGCTCCGGCGGTTGGATAGACGGCTCGCGCCATGCAGGCGCGGGCCCTGTAGTCTAACCGGTTTTACCCATCAGCCTTGTAGCTGCAGCGCACCGAGCATCAGGTCGAGGTTTTGCACTGCCGCCCCAGAGGCACCTTTGCCGAGGTTGTCGAACACGGCGGTCAACAATACCTGGCCATGTTCGGGGTTGGCGAACAGTGCCAGGCGCAGGTCGTTGCTGTCGTTCAAGGCCTCCGGGTCCAGGTTGGGCGCTGCACCGTGCTGATGCAAAGGCATGACCTGGACGTGGCGGGCCCCTTGGTAATGCTGCTCCAGGCAAGCCTGCAACTGCGCCGCGCTGACCTGGCCGGGCAGCAGGCGCAACTGCAGCGGGATGCTCAGCACGATGCCCTGGCGGTAGGCCGCGTAACCGGGCATGAACATCGGCCGTGCCGACAGCCCGGCGTGCTGCTGGATTTCCGGTACATGTTTGTGTGTCAGCTCCAGGCCATACAGCTGCAAGGTCGGGGCCTTGTCGGCACCGGGCTGTTCATGCCGTTCGACTGCCGCGCGGCCACCACCGGAATAACCAGAGATGGCGTGGATGTTCAACGGGTAGTCCGCTGGCAGCAGGCCAGCCTTGACCAGTGGCCGCAGCAGGGCGATGGCCCCGGTGGGGTAGCAGCCGGGGTTGCTGACGCGCTTGCTGTGGGCAATGCGTTCGGCTTGCTGCTCGTCGAGTTCCGGCAGGCCATAGACCCAACCCGGGGCCGTGCGGTGCGCAGAGCTTGCATCGATCACCCGCACCTGCGGATTTTCGATCGTCGCCACCGCTTCGCGCGCGGCGTCGTCAGGCAAGCACAGCAGGGCGATGTCGGCGCTGTTGATTGCCTCGCGGCGGCGTTGCGGGTCTTTGCGTTCGGCATCCGGCAAGGTCAGCAGGTTCAGGTCGCGGCGGCCTTGCAGGCGCGCATGGATCTGCAGGCCGGTGGTGCCTTGGTCACCGTCGATGAAGACAACAGGGGTGTGCATGGTCAGCGTCCGCTCGGGAAAGGATGGCCTATGCTCGCCTGTGGTGTTGGTAAAGGAAATTTGAATATCATGACGGTAATCTTCAGATTTACTGAACAAGACGGCCCTTGATATGCGTGAAATCAGCCTCGACCGCCTGCGCACGCTGGTGGTGATCGCCGACCTGGGCTCGTTTGCCGAGGCCGCCCGCCAGCTCAACCTGGCGCCGCCGACCATCAGCCTGCACGTGGCCGAGCTGGAGGCGCGCATCGGCGCCCCGTTGCTCACCCGTGCCCGCAGTCAGGTGCGGCCCACGGCCATCGGCGAAACCCTGCTGCTTCGTGCCCGTCGCCTGCTGGCCGATGCCGACCTGGCGCTGGACGAAGTGCGCCGTCAGGTCGAGGGGCTGACCGGGAGGGTGCGCCTGGGCGCCTCGACCGGTGCCATCGCCCACCTGCTGCCGCAGGCGCTGGAGCATTTGCGTGCCGTGCACCCGGGGATCGACGTGCAGGTGCAGGTGCTGACATCCCAGGCATCGCTGGCAGGTTTGCGCGAGGGCACCCTGGATATCGGCCTGGTCGCCTTGCCGCAGGTGGCTGGCAAAGGGCTTGAAGTTACCCCCTGGCGGCGTGACCCGATCCTGGCTTACGTGCCGGCCGACTGGCAGCCACCGGCCAGGGTCACGCCGGCCTGGCTGGCGCAGCGGGCATTGATCCTCAACGACAGCAGTACCCAGCTGTCGCGGGTGACCAACGACTGGTTCGCGGCGGCTGGTTTGTACCCCCAAGCACGCATCGAGCTTAACTACAACGATGCGATCAAGAGCCTGGTCGGGGCCGGGTACGGGGCAACGTTGCTGCCGCAGGAAGGCGAGGCGGCCGAGCTGGACCGGCGCATCGTCCGCCGGCCGCTGCGCCCGGGGCTGTGGCGGCAACTGGGTATCGCCTGCCGCCAAGAGCAGGTGGAGCGGGCCACGGGGTATGTGCTGCAGGCATTGGCGCGGCTTCGGCAGTAGGGGCTGCACAGCGGCCCCCAGGTTTCACCCCCGTTCTCGCGCTCGCACCGCGGTCACCGTCTCGCCACCTACCCCCCAGTTATCGGTCGGCACTTCCTCGATCACCACGAAGGTACTGGCCGGCGGCTTGCCCAGCACCTGCTGCAACATGTGCGTGGTCTGTTCGATCAACTGGCGCTTGTGCTCGGCGCTCACCCCTTCATCGGTCACGCGAATATGGACATATGGCATGGCTGTTCGCGCCTCCGCTCAGTGCCAGGTGCCAGCGGTACTACCGCCATCCACCGGCAGGATGACACCGCTGACGAAGCGTGAGTCCGCCAGGTACAGCACGGCGTCCACCACGTCCTGCGGCGCGCCGGTGCGGCCACTGGGCGACAGCGCGGCCATCCCCTGGACGTTGCCGCCATGCAGCGGCGTGTCGATGATCCCCGGCGCCACGGCATTCACCTGCACGCCGCTGGCGGCCAGTTCCAGCGCCAGGGCTTTCACTGCCTGGTTCAGGCCGCCCTTGACCAGCACCGGCAGCAGGGCTGGCACGCGAGTGTCCGGTTGCAGGGCGATGGAGGCGGTGATGGCGATGATCTTGCCATGCCCTTGGCTGGCCATGATCCGCGCCGCTTCCTGCGCCGGGTAGAAGAACCCCTTGAGGTTGGTGCCGACCAGAGCGTCGACATCCGCTTCGCTGTACTCCGTGGCGGGTTTGGCAATGAAGATGCCGGCATTGTTGATCAGCAGGTCGACACCGCCGAAGGCCTCCACGGCGCGGGCGAACAGGCGCTGTGTGGTGCCTGGCTCGGCGATGTCACCGGCTACGCCGATGAAGCGCGAAGGCTGGCCGAGGCGGGCGGCGGCCTGCTCCAGGCGGGCCTGGCTGCGGGCGTTGCCGACCACGTTGTCGCCGCGTTCGAGGAACGCCTCGGCCAGGGCGAAACCCAGGCCGCTGGAGGCCCCGGTGATGATGACAGTACGTGGGGTGTTCATGTGGTTGATCTCCAGTGAAGTGAGCCATGAGCTCGGTGTGGAGCCACTCTAGGACGTTACCCGTGCTTGAAAAATGAGGCGCATGGTATTTCAATCGATACACCATGTAATTGATCGAGCCGCTATGAGCCGCCATTTCGATGATCTGCAACTGGGCAGCCTGGAGTTGTTCTGCCTGGCTGCCGACCGGGGCAGCTTCAGCGCTGCCGCCACCGAGGCTGGCGTCACGCCGGCGGCGGTCAGCCGCAGCGTGGCACGCCTGGAGGAACGCCTGGGGGTGCGCCTGTTTGTCCGCACCACCCGGCAGATGCGCCTGTCTGCTGCGGGCCTGGCCTATTACCAGCAATGTCGGCAGGCGCTGGGGCAGTTGGTCGAGGCCGAGCGCCAGGTCACGGGCGGGCAGGTCGAGCCGAGCGGCCGTTTGCGCATCAGCGTGCCCACGCCTTATGCGCACCACCGCTTGTTGCCGCTGCTGCCGCGGTTCCGCCAGCGCTACCCGAGCGTGCAGGTGGATGTACATGTCAGCAACCGCAATGTCGACTTTGCCGAGGAACCGTTCGACCTGGCGATTCGTGGCCGCGAGCCGAGCGATTCGCGCCTGGTGGCGCGGCGTCTGGAGGATGCCGAACTGGTGGTGGTAGGCACGCCGGGTTACCTGGCCCGTGCCGGCACCCCGCAAACCCCGCAGGACCTGCTGCAGCATGACTGTATCCAGTTCGAGATGCCCAGCACTGGCCGTCGCCCACCCTGGACCTTTCGCCAGGGTGGAGTACAGGTAGAGGTCGACACCCAGGGGGCGTTCACTTGCCAGGGCGACTTCCTCGCCACCGCCACGCTGGTGCGTCATGGCGGCGGCCTGATGCAGGCTTACCGGTTTACCGTGGCGGACGCCCTGGCCAGTGGCGAGCTGGTGGAGGTACTGGGTGAGTATGGCGGGACGTCAAGGCCGTTCATGCTGCTCTACCCGCAGGCTCGGCATATGCCGTTGCGGGTGCGGGTGTTCATCGACTTCCTGTTCGCCGAAGCCAGCTCGCCGCCCGGCTGATCAGAACCAGCGATCGTTCTTCTTGCGCCCGCGGGTCAGTGACGGCAGGATCAACCCTGCCAGCAGGCCCGCGCCGGCAATGCTGCCGCCATACACCATGTAGCGCATCATCACCTGCTTGTTCTCGTCACCCAGGCGGGCCTTGGTATCGCGCAGGTCCGACTGGCTCTGGTCGAGCTGTTCGTTCAATGCCTGGTTGCGCGCCTGCAGTTCGTCGATGAGCTTTTTCCGCGAATCGAGCGTCTCCTGCATGCCCTGAACGCGGTTCTTCCAGCTGTCGTCGATGGTGTTCAGCTGCCCGGTCAGGTCCGCGACCTGGGCGTCGAGCTGCGGCAGGCGCTCACCCTGGCCCGGCACCGCCTGCAGGTCGCTGCTGAGAATCCACACCACATCGCCATTCTGGCCACGCACCTGGCTGTAATTACCCTGGGTGCCGATCAGGGTCAGTTTCTGCCCGGACTTGAGAGTACCGACGATGCGGTGGCCGTCGGTCGGGCCGCTGCGCACATAGGTGCTCAGGCTGTCGCTGACCCAGCGTGCATCGCTGGTGGGCTCTTCGGCGTGCACCGGTGCGGCAAGGGCAACAAGGGTGGCAATCAGGCCGCTGCGCAGGGCAGAGAGGGCGGAAGCAGTCGGGCGGGAATCGGGCATGTTGGTCTTCGCTGAAACAGGACAAAGGTAGGCCCGGTGACTGGGCCGATGAACCGGTCGGTGAGTTGACCGCCAGCGAAAGACCGTTTTTTTATCGGCAGGTTCACCACCTGACGTCGGAAATGTCTGCAGAATATTGCAGAAGCAGCCACTTGGCCGGGCTCGCGCCGGTGTTTGATGCGGCGCGCTAGACTCCAGTTTTCACCTCTTTCATGGAGCAAGACCATGACTGCCAAGAACACCATTTGCCTCTGGTACGACAACGATGCCGAGGCGGCGGCGACCTTCTACGCCAGCGTCTTCCCCGATACCCGGGTGACGGCGGTGCACAAGGCACCAAGCGACTACCCGTCGGGCAAGCAGGACGATGTGATCACTGTCGAATTCACCGTCATGGGCATACCTTGCGTGGGGCTCAATGGCGGCAAGGCCTTCAGCCATTGCGAGGCGTTTTCGTTTCAGGTCAGTACCGAGGACCAGGCCGAGACCGACCGCTATTGGAATGCCATTGTCGATAATGGTGGCGAGGCCAGCGTCTGCGGCTGGTGCAAGGACCGCTGGGGGATTTCCTGGCAGATCACCCCACGCGTCCTGATCGAAGCCATCGGCCACCCGGATCGCGCGGCGGCCAAGCGCGCGTTCGAGGCCATGATGCAGATGGGCAAGATCGATGTGGCCAAGATCGAGGCCGCCCTGAAGGGCTGAGCCGAGGGGTTAGGTAGCCGCGCGCGTGGCGCGCGTCCAGCCGCGAACACCGGCGAAGCCGGTGCCAGAGGCTGGATGATTCGCGGCTACCTGTCCCTACGCAGGCCGCGTCAGGTTTCGGACACTTCGCTTGCCGCTGGCGTGGCCTTGCTGGATGTCTTCTTCTCCTGCACCACGATGTAGAACTCTTCGCCATGCTTGACCGCACCATACAGCACGGCCTTTTCGATCAGTTCGTTGCCACGCAGGTGGCGCAGCATCATCGGGTCTTTGCGCAGGTCGCGGTACAGCGCCAGGCACAGCAGCACCATCACCACCACGAACGGCAGCGCCACGACGATGGTCAGGTTCTGCAGCCCGGTGAGCGCCTCGCCGGGGTCGCGTGGGTCGCCGATGGCCAGCATGATCGCCGCCACCGTACCGGTCAGCGCGCCCCAGAAGATCACCGTGCGGCGCGATGGCGTGGTGGTGCCGTGCTCCGACAGTGTGCCCATGACCAGCGAGGCGGCGTCGGCACCCGAAACGAAGAAGATGCCCACCAGGATCATTACCAGCACCGATGTCGCCGATGCCAGCGGGTAGCTGTCCAGCAACTGGTACAGCGCATGGTTACTGTTGACTGCGCCATTGGCCAGCTGGAAGGCGCCTTCGCGCAGGGCCTCGATGCTCGCGCCGCCGAAGATGGTGAACCACACCAGGCTGACCAGGCTCGGTACCAGCAATACGCCGGTGACGAACTGGCGGATGGTACGGCCACGGCTGATGCGGGCGATGAACATCCCCACGAATGGCGTCCAGGAGATCCACCAGGCCCAGTAGAACACGGTCCAGCCGGCCAGCCAGCTGTTCATCTGCTCGCCGCCGCTGGCATTGGTGCGGGCCATCATTTCCGGGAGCATCTTGATGTAGATGCCGATCGAGGTCGGCAGCAGGTTGAGCATCAGCAGGGTCGGGCCCACCATGAACACGAATGCCGCCAGTACCAGGGCCAGCACCATGTTGGTGTTGGACAGCCACTGGATACCCTTGCCGATGCCGGACACCGCCGAGGTGACGAAGGCGATGGTCAGCAAGGTGATGACCGAGATGTAGAACAGCTTGCCGGGGTTGTCGATCCAGCCGTTGTATTCCAGGCCGCCGGCAATCTGCAGGGCGCCCAGGCCGAGCGATGCGGCCGAACCGAACAGCGTGGCAAAGATCGCCATCATGTCGATCATGCGGCCCAGCGGGCCGTTGGCATGTTTGCCGATCAAAGGCCTGAAGGCGGCGGAAATCAGCTGCGAGCGGCCCCGGCGGAAGGTGCCGTAGGCAATCACCAGGCCGACGATGGCGTACATCGCCCAAGGGTGCAGGGTCCAGTGGAACAGCGTGGTGGCCATGGCCACTTGCATCGCTTCGCTGGTCTGCCCAGCGGCTGACCCTGGCGGTGGTGACACATAGTGCGAAAGGGGTTCGGCAACGCCGAAGAACATCAGGCCGATGCCCATGCCGGCACTGAACATCATCGCCACCCAGGACACCGTACGGAATTCGGGCTGTTCGCCATCCCGCCCCAGCGGCACCCGGCCGTAGCGGCTGGCGGCCAGCCACAGCACGAATACCACGAACAGGGTGGAGGTCAGCACGAAGAACCAGCCGAAGTTGAGAATGACCCAGGACTGCGCGCTGGAGGCGTTGCTGGCGAGGCTGGCCTGGTTGAGGAAACCCCAGAGGACGAAAGCGATTGCCAGGAGGCTGGTGAAGCCAAAGACGATCCAGTCGAGCTTGCCCTCGAAGTGCCGGTCCTGGCGTGCTTCCGCGGTTTTCGAGGGGTCTGTCACGCCAAGGTCGAGCGTTTCGGTAATGTGTTCCTTTGCCATGAATTTCAGGGCCCTTTTTCTGCCTTACCTGCTGGCGCAGGCTTGTTGTCGTGTGGGCTGCCGGGCTCGCGCACTGCCTCGGCGGGAAACTGCTGACGCGATTATCCTGCGCAGGAAATGCCAGCGCCTGTCCCGATAGCGCCGTAGGGCGTCCATTACGCGACTTGGCAAATACTTTTAGTTCTGGGGGTGATGGCCCTTTCTGCTTCGCGTTCTGGTACCCTGAAGGGCATCAACCGGGCCCGCCCATCCGAGCACCGTAGAAGCGCTGCTGCGTGGGCCTGGCCGTAACAGGAAACGGAGATTCGTCAACATGGCCACTGACCGTGTGAGCCTGATTCATTTCGATAAATTGAGCATGAGCCCTGCCGCTGCCGATCGGTTCCAGAAAGCCCTCGATGCGCTGGAAGCGCTCAAGCTGCAGGACCGTTACGTGTACCTCATCGCTCCTTATCTGGGTGATATCGCCGACGCCTCCGACAGCGAGCAACTGGCCACCGCCCTGGAGCAGGGCTTGCGTGTGGTTGACGAGCTGCTGGCCGCGAGGTCGGTCAGCAAGGTCAAGGCCGAGGACGTACGCCAGGTATTCCAGGGCGCCGCCGCACAGGCGCGGGCAGCCATGCCTGGCTAAGTGGCAGCATGGCCAAAGACATCGACAACCCTTGCGTCTCGCTGTGCCAGCTCAATAGCGAGCTGTGCGTGAGCTGTGGCCGCACCCGCGACGAAATCCGCAAATGGCGGGGCATGAAGCGCCCCGAGAAGATGGCCACCGTGCAGCGGGCGGCCATGCGCATGAAAGTTATCGCCAAGAAAGCGGCCAAGCGGCAGAATGCCGACTGAACCTGCGTATCCTGCACGCGGCCCTTTCTGTTTTGTTGTCTGACGAGCCTGAAATGGATTCTCACTCGCTGTTTGCCTTTACCCTGGTCGCGGCCATCGCGATCGCCAGCCCTGGCCCTGCCACCCTGATGGCCATCAACAACAGCCTTGCCCACGGCCAGCGCAGCGCGATCTGGTCGTCGCTGGGTAATGGCTCGGGCCTGTTCTGCCTGTCGGCTGCAGCCATGCTCGGGCTGGGTGCACTGCTGGCCAGTTCTGAAATGCTCTTCAATGCCGTGAAGATCCTGGGCGCCGGCTACCTGTTCTACCTGGGCGCGCGGCAATTGCTGAAAACCAGCCCGATGCTGGCATCGGGTGGCGCAGAGGGGTTGCCCAAGGTGAGACCGACGCCACTGAAACTGTACAAGTCGGCCTTCTTCACGGCAGTGACCAACCCCAAGGCGACCATGTTCTTCACCGCGCTGTTCCCGCAGTTCATCGACCAGGGCGCGGCATTGCTGCCACAGTTCCTGATCCTGACCGGGATTTTCGTGGCCTTGTCGCTGGTTTCGCTGAGCCTGTATGCGGCGTTGGCGGCACGGGCCAAGGGCGTGCTCACCCGGCCGTCGCTGTCTCGCTGGGTAAGCCGGGTAGTGGGCACGACCTTCATCGGCTTCGGCGCGGCGATCCTGGCGATGCGGCGACAGGGCGCCTGAAGTACGGGTGGTGCAGGCGCGACGCCTGCAGCTTCGGGTCACCAATGCTGGCCGATAGACGGCCAGCAGGATGACCGCAGGTGATCCAGACTGTTTCATGGCGCGCACATAGAGATGCTGCAGCCGACCGAGGGTTGTCCATGATCGAGCGTTGCTTTCGCCACGCCTTGCGGCTGTTGCCGTGCCTGTTGCTGCTGCCCCTGGTGGCGGTGGCAGATGAACCCTGTCGGCGGCTGACGGCCACCGGCAACCCGGAATACCCCCCTTATCTCTGGCGCGACCCGCAAAACCCGCAGCAACTGATCGGTGTCAACGCGGACCTGCTGAAATACCTGGGCAAGCAGCTGGGGCTGGAAATCGAATTGATCTATACCGGGCCGTGGTCGCGCGCGCAGGAAGAAGTGCGCACCGGCCGTATCGACCTGATGGCCGGGTATTTCCTGACCCGGGCCCGCCAGCAACAGATGGACTTCATCGCCCCGCCATTCCTGCACACCCCAAGCGTGGTCTGGGTGCGCCAGGACAGTGCCTTCGCCTACCAGCAATGGGCCGACCTGAAAGGCCACAAGGGCGGCATACTGGTCAGCAACAGCCATGGCCAGCAGTTCGACGACTACGCCAGGGCCAACCTCACCCTCGAAGCAGTACCCGGCGCCAGGCAGGCGTTCGAGAAGTTGCTGCACAAGCGCAGCGATTATGTGGTGTACGAGCAGTATCCCGGCATGGCCCTGGTGCGCACCTTGGGTATCGCGGGGACTGTACGGGTGCTGGAACCGCCAATTTCCAGCGAAGGGCTGTACCTGGCGATGTCGCATCACTCGCCCTGCAACCAGCCCCGGCTGCGTGAGGCGCTGGCGCGGGAGATGGAAAAGATCGTAGCCGGGGCGCTGCCCGAACAGCTGTTGCAGCAGAACCTGGAGCGCTGGCAGTAGGCGCCTGTTGCCTGATCCTACAAGGGCCGCGCCAGCTGTTCGGCCTCCTTGGCTCGGGTCACGTTGACCGTGCCAGGCAGCTTGACGGCGTTCTTCGCGGCGAGGAGCTCGGCCATCACGCTGACCGCGATCTCCGCCGGTGTCTTGCTGCCGATATAGATCCCGATGGGGCCGCGCAGGCGCTGCAGTGAGGCCTCGCTTTCGCCGAAGTGTTCGATCAGGCGCTCACGGCGCAGCTGGCTGTTGCGCCGCGAGCCAATCGCGCCGATGTAGAACGCCGGGCTGTGCAAGGCTTCGAGCAGGGCCAGGTCGTCCAGCTTGGGGTCGTGGCTGACGGCGACGATGGCACTGCGCAGGTCCGGGGCGAAGGCGCGCACCACGTCGTCCGGCATGCCGGCCAGGTGTTTGACGCCGGCAACGTTCCAACCGGCCCGGTACTCGGGGCGTGGGTCGCACAGGGAAACGCTGAAGCCATTGAACAGGGCCATGGTCGCCAGGTATTCGGCCAGCGCGCCGGCACCGATCAGCAGCAAGCGGTAGCCGGGGCCGAGGGTGTTGCATAGGCGCTGGCCATCGAAGCTGAACAGCTCGGGCGTGCTGTTGGCGGCGAGGCTGGCCGCGCCGCTGCGCAGGTCGAGGTCGCGGCGCACCAGGCTGCCGCTGTCCAGGCCTGCCAGCAGTTGCTCCAGGTGCGGCAGCGACGGGGCGAACTCCAGCACCAGTTCGAGCGTGCCACCGCAGGGCAGGCCGAAACGGTGGGCATCGTCGGCGCTGACGCCGTAGCGCACCAGCTGTGGCAGGCCATGGGGCATGCCGGGGCCGCCATAGGCGGTGGTGTAGCGGTGGATGAGGTCGTCTTCGATACAGCCACCGGAGACACTGCCAACCACCCGGCCATCGCTGCGCAGGGCCATCATCGAGCCCACTGGGCGTGGCGAGGATCCCCAGGTGCGGGCGACGGTGGCGAGCAAGGCGCGGTGACCGGCGGCGAGCCAGTCGCGGGTGGTGCGCAGCACCAGCAGGTCGATGCTTTCCATGGTTACTCCGGTAAATCGGATGTTCGGGGGGCCGTACCGGCCTCCACACTTCAACGCATATGCAGGATGATCGGGCTGCTGCTGGCCGGGTCGGTATGCTCACGCAGCTTGCCCACTGCCTGTGCACTCACCGTGCCGCCCTGGTTGCCCCAGGCCGTGCGCACGAAGCTCAGCACGGCGGCAATTTCCTGATCGCTCAACTGTTCACGAAACGCCGGCATGCGATAGGCGTCCGGCAGGCCAGCGGTTACCACCCGCTGTGAACCGTTGAGGGTGATGTTGATTGCCGAGGCGTCTTCCCTGGCCAGTGCCGAGGTGGCGCCGGCCAAGGGCGGCATCCATTCCGCCTGGCCCTTGCCGTCCAGGCCGTGGCACGACGCGCAACGGGTCACATAGGCATGCGCGCCGGGGCTGTCGAGCCGGGTTGCCGCCAATTCGGCCTGGTACTGCCACGCTGTGCCGTCGCGCTGCGGATCGCCAGGCAGCGACTTCAGGTAGTGCGCGATGGCGGCCAGGTCAGCGTCGCTCATGAACTGCGTGGAGTTGTTGAAGGCTTCGGTCATCGAACCGAACACCACGGTGTGGCGATTGCGCCCGGTCTTGAGGAACTGCGCTATTTCCACCTCGCTCCAGCGCCCGAGCCCGGTGTTGTGGTCGGCGCGCAAGCTGGGGGCGTACCAGCCATCGAGCAGGGCACCGGCGAGGAACGGCTTGTCGTTGTCATCCAGGGCCTTCTCGTTGAAGGCCAGGCCGCGCGGGGTGTGGCAGCTGCCGCAGTGGCCAGGGCCCTGGACCAGGTAGGCGCCGCGGTTCCACTGTGCATCCTTGCCGGCCTGGTCGGTGTACGGCGTGCTGGTGGCGAACAGGCCGTTCCACACGGCGATGGGCCAGCGCAGGTTCAGCGGCCAGGGAATGTCGCCGGGCTGGTTTGCCTGCGGTACCGGCTGCACGCCGAGCATGAAGAAGGCATACAGCGCCTTGACATCGTCATCGCCAAGCTTGGCGTAGGACGGGTAGGGCATGGCTGGGTACAGTCGCCGGCCGCCAGGGGCGACGCCGTGGCGCACGGCGCGGTCGAAGTCGGCCAGGCTGTAGCGACCGATGCCATTGTCGCGGTCGGGGGTGATGTTGGTGGCATGAATGGCGCCCAGCGGGGTGGCCATTTTCAGCCCGCCGGCGAACGGCTTGCCGTCCGGCACGCTGTGGCAGGCTACGCAGTCGCTGAGCCGGGCGACGTACTCGCCACGGCTGACCAGTGCCGGGTCGGCGGCCGTGGCCGGTGCGCCGGCAAACGGCGAAACCGGCTCGTGGGTGACATACCAGGCCAGCAGGCCTGCCGCGACCAGGCACGGCAATGCCAGCCAGCCAGCGGTTCTTGCGAAACGATGGGGCATGGTGCGTCCTTGTGCTGTCAGCCGAAGGTATGGCGGCTCAGCGGCAGGCTGCGCACGCGCTGGCCGGTCAATTGCGCGACCGCGTTGACCACTGCCGGAGCGACGGCGGGCAACGGTGGCTCGCCGATACCGCCCATCTTCGCCCCGCTCTCGACGATACGGACATGCACCCGGGCCATGCGCGAGGGCGGCAGGATCGGGTACAGGTCGTAGTTGCGCGCGCGTGGCTTGCCGTCGACGTATACCGCTTCTTCCAGCAGCGTCTGCGACAGGCCCAGGGCGACGGCGCCGTTGACCTGGTGCTCGATGATCGCCGGGTTGACGATGCTGCCCGGGTCGATGGACTGCCAGATGTCGTGCACCTTGACCTGGCCATTTTCGATCGACACCTCGGCAATGACCGCCGCCTCCGAGCCAAACGGCGAGGCCATGGCCACGCCGCGTGCGCGCTTGCTGCCGTCTTCGGCAGTGAACGGCCCGCGTTTCCAGCCGCCGGACAGTTCAGCAACTGCCTGCAACAGGTTGGTCAGGCGCGGGTTGTCGCGCAACAAGTGCAGGCGCAGCTCGAACGGGTCCTTGCCGCCCTTGTCGGCCAGCTCGTCAAGGAACGACTCGTAGAAGAAGTCGTTCAGCGAGTTGCCCACCGAGCGCCAGTAGCCAAGCATGGCCGGGCCTTTGACATAGACCTGGGCGATGCGTTTGTTGGCGATGGCGTAGGACTTGCCCGACAGCCCTTCGAGTGCAGTCGGGTCGAGCTTTTCGCCCTGTTTGCCGGCGAGGGCCTCGGTCGGGCCTTCGGTGGCGCTCACAGCCTCGAGGGCCACCGGCAGGCCGTCGGCATCCAGACCGGCACGGAACTTCACCACGGCCACTGGCCGCAGTACGTCACGCAGGAACTCCTCTTCGCGGCTCCAGATAAGCTTCACCGGTCGGCCAACCGCCTTGGCCAAGGCAATTACCTGAGGGTAGGGGTTGGCCGAGTCGTACAGGAAGTGGCGGCCAAAGAAGCCACCCAGCAACGGCGAATGCAGGGTGATCTGTGCCGGGGCCAGGCCGGTGCGCCGGGCGATGTCGTCACGGAACATGTCTGGCGCCTGGTTGGGCAGCCACACCTCCAGCGAACCATCGGCATTGAAGCGCGCCAGTGCCGAGGGTGGCTCAAGCTGGGCATGGTTGAGGTACTGGTTGTGGTAGGTCGCCTCGACGCGGGTCTTGGCACTGGCCAGCATGCCGGCCACATCGCCCTGGTTTTCCTCGTCGCGGGCCGGTGCTTCGACCGTGGCCAGGTGGTCGCGCCAGCCATCGCTGGAGAAGTCGGCCGGCATCGGCCGTACCGGGCTGTCGGCGGCAGGCTCCTGCCAGTCCACCTGGATGGCTTCCACCGCACGCTTGGCGTGCCACCAGCGCTCGGCAACCACCGCCACGGCGCCTGGCAGCTGGTGCACCGAGTGCACGCCCTGCATGGCCTTGACCTGGTCTTCGTTACGCAGGCTGCCGACAGTCATGCCCAGGCGTGGCGCGTGCTGCACGGCAGCATGGAGCATGCCGTCGACCTTGATGTCGATGCTGTACACGGCCTTGCCGGTGGATTTGTCGTAGGCATCCAGGCGACGTACCGGTTTGCCGATCCAGCGAAACTGGCTGGGGTCGCGCAGCTTGACGCTGGCCGGGTCGGGCACCGGCAGGTCCATGGCCCGCGCGGCCAGTTCACCGTAGGGCACGGAGCGCCCACTCGTGGTATGTACCACGTTACCCGGCGTGGTGGTGAGTTGCTCAACCGGCACGCCGAGCTGCTCGGCGCCTGCCTGCAGCAGCATGGCGCGGGCGAGGGCGCCCAGGCGGCGCATGGTCGGGTAGCTCATGCGTACCGACATGCTGCCGCCGGTGATGCGCATGCCGTTTTCCATCACTACATAGGCTTCCCCAGGCGGCGCGCTATCGACCACGAACCTGGCCGGGTCGACATCCAGTTCCTCACCGACGATCTGGGCCATGGCGGTGAAAGGCCCTTGCCCGCCTTCCATGAACGGGCTGAGCAGACGCACGGTGCCGTCCGGGCGAATCTCCAGGAATGCCGGTACCTGAGTACCGCGTTCGGCGCTGGCTGCGGCCGCTGCCTGCACGCGGGGCGCGCCCATGGGCAGGCCGAAGCCAAGTACCAGGGCGCCGACTGCCGTGCCGGCCAGAAAACGCCGGCGCGACAGGTTGAGGGTCGCGCCCTGCTGCAACTCGAGCAGTTCGGCAGTTGTGTCGACAGGTTTGCGCATCAGGCCTTCTCCCCTTGAGCCAGGTCATGCATGGCGGCATGGATGGCGTTGTAGGTGCCGCAGCGGCACAGGTTGACCATCGCCGCGTCGATCTGCGCGTCACTGGGCCTGGGTGTGTGCTTGAGCAGTGCCGTGGCCGCCATCACCTGACCGGACTGGCAATAACCGCACTGGGCAACCTGGTGCTCGACCCAGGCCGCGACCACCCGCTTGCCCACGGCGTCGGCCTCGATCGCCTCGATGGTGGTCACCTCGCGCCCGACCACACCGGCCACCGGCGTCACGCAAGCGCGCACCACGTTGCCGTCCACCAGCACCGAACAGGCGCCGCACTGGGCCAGGCCGCAGCCATACTTGGTGCCGGTCAGCCCCAGGTCATCGCGGATCACCCACAGCAAGGGCGTGTCGGCGTCTGCCTCGACCTGGTAGGTCTTCTGGTTGATGCGTAGTTCCATGGTTCACCTGCCGTCTACGGTTGCTGTCGCGCTGTCTTTTCTGATTGGGGAATACGCTGTTCCCCGGTCCGGAAACGCTAGCACAGGGGTTGACCGCCGGACTGGTGGACGGGGCAGGTTCAGAGGATCAGGCAAGTAATTCGGTGGAATGCGCAAGCTGGTCGCGCAAACAGGACTTCCGGCGTGAAAACCCGGATAATGCCGGCCACTTTCGTTTTGCACGCTTAAATCACGGTAATCCCGCATGGAAATCAAGGTCAATTTTCTCGACAATCTCCGTCTCGAAGCCAAGTTCGACGACTTCACGGTGATCGCCGATCAACCGATCCGTTACAAAGGTGATGGCTCGGCCCCGGGGCCGTTCGACTATTTCCTGGCGTCCTCGGCCTTGTGCGCGGCTTACTTCGTCAAGCTGTACTGCCAGACCCGCAACATCCCTACCGAAAACATTCGCCTGTCGCAAAACAACATCGTCGACCCGGAAAACCGCTACAACCAGGTTTTCAAGATCCAGGTCGAACTGCCCGAGGACATCTCCGAGAAGGACCGCCAGGGCATCCTGCGTTCCATCGACCGCTGCACCGTGAAGAAGGTGGTGCAGACCGGCCCCGAGTTCGTGATCGAAGTGGTCGACAACCTCGATGCCGATGCCCAGGGCCTGTTGATGCCGGTGTCGGATACCAGCACCTGTATCCCCGGCAAGGACCTGCCGCTGGAGCAGACCATCGCCAACATGTCGGGGATCCTGGCCGGGCTGGGAATGAAGATCGAGATCGCTTCGTGGCGCAACATCGTACCCAACGTATGGTCGCTGCACGTGCGCGACGCCCAGTCGCCAATGTGCTTCACCAACGGCAAGGGCGCCACCAAGGAGGCCGCACTGGCCTCAGCGCTGGGCGAATTCATCGAGCGCCTGAACTGCAACTTCTTCTATAACGATCAGTTCTGGGGGGAGGACCTGGCCAACGCACCGTTCGTGCACTACCCGAACGAGCAGTGGTTCAAGCCAGGGCCACGGGATGCGCTGCCGGTCGAGATCCTCGACGAGCATTGCCTGGCCATCTACAACCCGGACGGCGAGCTGCGCGGCTCGCACCTGTACGACACCAACTCGGGCAACACGGCTCGTGGCATCTGCTCGCTGCCGTTCGTGCGCCAGTCCGACCAGCAGGTGGTGTACTTCCCGTCCAACCTGATCGAGAACCTGTTCCTCAGCAATGGCATGAGTGCCGGCAATACCCTGGCCGAAGCGCAGGTGCAGTGCCTGTCGGAAATCTTCGAGCGGGCCGTGAAGCGCGAGATCCTCGAAGGCGAGCTGTGCCTGCCGGACGTGCCGCAAGAGGTGTTGGCCAAGTACCCGGCCATTGTTGCCGGCATCCAGGGCCTGGAGGAGCAGGGCTTCCCGGTGCTGGTCAAGGATGCTTCGCTGGGGGGCGCGTTCCCGGTCATGTGCGTGACCCTGATGAACCCGCGTACCGGTGGCGTATTCGCCTCGTTCGGTGCCCATCCGAGCCCGGAAGTGGCGCTGGAGCGCAGCCTTACCGAACTGCTCCAGGGGCGCAGCTTCGAGGGCCTCAACGACCTGCCGCAGCCGACCTTCGAAAGCCACGCGCTGACTGAACCGAACAACTTCGTCGAGCATTTCATCGACTCCAGCGGCGTGGTGTCGTGGCGCTTCTTCAGCGCCAAGGCCGACTTCGAGTTCGTCGAGTGGGACTTCTCCAGCCATGGCGAGGACTCCAACGTGCAGGAGGCCGCGACCCTGTTCGGCATCCTCGAAGACCTGGGCAAGGAGGTGTACATGGCCGTGTACGACAACCTTGGCGCCACCGCCTGCCGCATCCTGGTGCCGGGTTACTCGGAAATCTACCCGGTAGAGGACCTGATCTGGGACAACACCAACCGCGCCCTGTCGTTCCGTGCCGATATCCTCAACCTGCACAGCCTCGACAACCGCGCCCTCAAGCTGCTGCTCAAGCGCCTGGACAACTGCGATGTCGATGACTACACCACCATCACCACGCTGATCGGCGTGGAGTTCGACGAAAACACGGTCTGGGGCCAGCTCACCATTCTGGAACTGAAGCTGCTGATCTGCCTGGCAGTGCAGCGCTTCGAGGATGCCAAGGAACTGGTCGAGGCGTTCCTGCAGTTCAACGACAACACCGTCGAGCGTGGGTTGTTTTACCAGGCATTGAACGTGGTGCTGGAAGTGTTGCTCGACGACGAGCTGGAAATGGACGACTACGAGGCCAACTTCCGGCGTATGTTCGGCAACCCGCGCATGGACGCGGTGTTGGGCTCGGTGGATGGAAGCGTGCGTTTCCATGGTCTGACCCCGACCAGCATGAAGCTCGAAGGCCTCGACCGCCACTTGCGTCTGATCGAGAGCTACAAAAAGCTGCATGCGGCTCGGGCCAGGCTGGCCTGATCACGCGTCACTGCTGATATCGCCAGGGCCGCTTTGCGGCCCATCGCGACACCCGGCTGTCCCTGCGACGCGCCCGTATAGATCGGTTTCAAATAGCCGCTATCCCCAATCTGTCTTGTCGCTTCGCCTGCCAGGCGCGTAGCGTCTTGCTTCTATCCCCTCAATCCATGGCGTGTGACCGCCAGAAGGATCTCGGCCGCGCACCTTGAAAAGGCGCAGACCATGAACACCTCTTTGGATACCAATGCCCTGAAAGCCCGCCAGCAAGCCATATGGGCCAGTGGCGACTACGCGGTAATCGGCACCACCATGCAAATCGTCGGCGAGCGCCTGGCCGAGGCCTGTGACCTGCGCTGGGACGAACAGGTTCTGGATGTTGCCGCCGGCAATGGCAACGTTACCCTGGCCGCAGCTCGACGCGGTTGCCGCGTCACCTCCACCGACTATGTGCCCGAGCTGCTCAAGCGCGGCGAAGAACGGGCGCGGGCCGAGCGCCTCGATGTGGTGTTCCAGACCGCCGATGCCGAAGCACTGCCGTTTGCCGATGGCACCTTCGATGCGGTGCTGTCGACCTTCGGCGTGATGTTCGCCCCCGACCAGGCCCAGGCTGCGCGCGAACTGAGCCGGGTGTGCCGGCCCGGTGGCCGGATCGGCCTGGCCAACTGGACCCCGCAAGGCTACGTCGGGCAGATGTTCAAGACCCTGGGGCGGCATGTGCCACCGCCTGCCGGGGCCTTGCCGCCCTCGCGCTGGGGCGATGAGGAACAATTGCGCGTGCTGTTCGAAGGCGCGTTTGACGCGTTGCAGGTCAGCCGTCAGCTGTTCAACTTCCGCTATCGCTCGGCGGCGCATTACCTCGAGGTGTTCCGCACCTGGTTCGGACCGATGCGCACGGCCTTTGCCTCGCTGGAGCCGCAGGCGGCCGCGGCGCTGGAGCGTGACCTTACCGAATTGCTGAATGCCTGCAATGTGGGCGGCCCGACGTCACTGGTGGTGCCGAGCGAATACCTGGAGGTGGTGATCACTCGCGGCCGTTAGCAGGGGTTCCTTCGAACGCCTCTGCCGGTGGTGGCGCGGCCTGGACATTGAACAGTTTGCATATGAAGTACCAAGCGATGGCAACTGTCAGGTTGTAAGGGAACAGCACCGCCCAGAATGGCAGTTGCCAGTTCTTCTTGCCCTGCATTTCACCGGGCTCGCCGGTTCGCCAGGGGGCATAGTGGCGCCAGGCTTCGGCCGGGGTCAGGCAAATGGCGTGCAGAGGCTTGTGCCACCAGTTGGGTTCGCCGGGAGGGGGGAGTCTGTCCGGGCCGTGGTCCATGAAGTGACGGAGGTATTCCCATACTTCGGCGACATGCTGGACGTCGGAGTCGGTGGGTTCGTTGCTGTCGACCCAGAGGCAGTCCGTCTGGTGGAGGCTGCCGTCCGCTCGGCGTGGGGCGAAGGCAAGTGCATAACTGGTGGAAAAGGATGAACCACCGAACTCGGTGCGTTTAAATATACCGCCGACCGTATTGTTCCAGTCGAAGATGAACAGTTTGCCTATTCGTTGATAATATATTTTTTTCGAGTACCTGTTAAAGTATATGGCTGATAGTCGTTTGATGAAATATAGTCTATAAAATAAAAATGGCGAAAATAGGAAGGGGGCTAATAGGAACATGATCGAAATTTCGTAATCACTGTCATAGGTTAATTGCTCTGTGAGAGCGGTTGGGTATGTATAGGCTGCCGTCGACAGAATCATTGCAACGTACATTTTTCCCATGAAAACGGAGTCGTTAACCCAAGGATTGCGCAGGCAGAGGTAATTATGTTTGATGTGATCGACCTGGCCCAGGATTCTGGGTGATAGGTTTTGTTTCATAGTGGGGGTGAATAACCAGGTTGTCGACATATGCTAGTTGCTCAGTGTGAATTTGGCGGATGATGCTGAGGTCGTAAGTAGACCTTGATTAGGGTGGTAGTCGACGCTAAGGCTTATGCTTCTTTTATTTTGTACTGAACCCTTGAAGTTCAGAATCAGGCCTGCTTTTGTGGGAAAGCAGACTATATGCATTGTTAGGTTCGACTCCTGGTTGTTCTCAGATAGACTATTGACAGTGGCTGACCATTCACTTTGCCCTATGAGGAAGCCTTTTAAAAGAATTGAGAATTCTGCGGAAGGTATGGCTGTGGCCACCTCATTGTATATAATTGAGGTCCAGTTTGGTGTTGACCAATGGTTGGCTTCGCTCCAGGCGCTGTTTAATCCTTCAACACCAATAAGGCCTGCTTCCTTTTCTGTCAGCAGAATGGGCGCATAGTGGTCAGCGTACCAAGCTTCAATTTCATCAGTTAAATTTCTGAATTTTGGTAGTCTTCTTTCAAAGTCAAGTGTGATATTTTCTCGTGCTTCACCGTCGTTCTTGCGTGTGCCGAATACGCATCTGGCAGCCCATAGCTCTGTAGGGGTATGGATCCTTTCATGTGCTTTGGCATGAAGGTACAATCCGGTCGCAATGATTGCCGTCCCAGCTAAGAAAATTGAGCCAGCAGCCCAGCCTGCAAACGGAATTAACAGCGTTGGACCTGCGATCGCTAGACTACCCTCAAGTACCAACACAGACCCCACAGCAATGGCGAACCCGCCGCGGGTAGTATACGTGGCAGCTCTTGAGTCGCCGTTGTCCTTTTGACGTTCCGCCTTCTGCAGATCTGAAAGCAATCCAAGTAAAATTGCCGGATATCCAGATACCCGCGCAAACAGGTTACTTCCTAGAAATTTGACTAATCCATTGCCAAACGCCATCCCTGGCGCAGTCGAACTCAACCTCAGCATCACGGCTTTCTGCGTTGCACGTACGCTGACCAAGGTCGACGCCGCCGCACCGATTACACCGAAGATCGATGAAGCGAAGCCCGTGGTGTATTCCGGCGCATCACTTTTCTGCAGGCTGTTGTAGGCCGTCTTCAGCGATAACACGTTGAACCACAGCATCCCGGCGTTCAACCCGCCGCCAACGCTGGATGTCAGCAACCCGAGGAAGTTGGGTTTCACCCGTACGGTAGTGGTCATTTCAACTGAAATCGTCCGGCTCCCCGAGATCCGCAGGCGCTTCATTTCCTCCACCTGCGCCATGCCGCTTTTCAGGTACTTCTGCACCTCCTGGCTGAATGGATTTTCCCTGATCGCCTGGTCGGTAATCCGATAGCGTGCCGCCAACAGCCCGAGTGCCTTCTCGGCATTGGCTTCACCTGCCGCCAGCAGCACTTGCTGGCGCAGGCCACGGCTGGCATCCCAGCGAGTCTGCCCGCGCAGGCGCTTGAGCACCACGGTGTTGACCGACTGGGCCGTCAGGTCGGTGATGTCGGCCATGGCCGGAAAACGCCCGGCCAAGCCTTCGATCACGTTGTCGCTGGCGCCGAGCAGGCTGCCGATCGCGTCGGCCTTGTCCTTGAACGGGTTGAACGGGGCGAGGGCGGTGTAGAGCGGGCTGTCGTGCTGGTCCAGCCACTGCTCCAGGCGCTTGAAGCGCCGGTCCTGGTCTTCGGTACCGGGAGCCGGCTGGGCCATCGGCTGGATCAGCAGCGCCAGGGAAATTTCCAGCCCGCGGGCAGAGGTGAGTTCGTCGCGGTCGTAGCAGGCCAGGGCGGCGGCCAGGCTGTAGGGATCGTCGATATGTCGGGGTTCGGCGGTTGCCAGCCAGGTGTCATGGTCGTGGCTGGCTTGCAAGGCCTGGCTGCGCAGGGCGCCGATGCGCTGCTCCAGCTCATCGCGTTCGGCGAGGAAGCGCAGGTAGCTGGCGCTATCGAGGCGCTGTGCCAGACGCGCGCCGTGGGGTGAATAGTCCTCGTGGGTGAGGGCCTGGAAACGCGAGGCCGAGGGCGACAGGGCAGGCCCGCGACGTTCCGTGCCCAGCCGGAACGCGGCCAGCTCCGGAGATGGCGCATCCGCCGGATACAGGCTTACCAGGGTCTTGTCCAGCAGCACGGCGACCAGGTTGCGGTGGTGGAAGTCGCGGCTCTGCGGGCTCAGCTGTTCGGCATCCAGCCGATAGCAGGCCGGTACCCGTTCGTGCTCGGGGCCCTCTGCGGGTTTCAGGTGTGGCAGCTGCTCGGCGGGCATCAGGTCGCGCAGTTGGTGCTGGTAGGCGGACACCGACAGGCTCAGGTCCAGGGCCATGCCCTCGGCGTCGGCGAGCGCGACCACCACCGGGACCTTCGGCTGGGTGTAAGGGTAGTGCCGGCCGACGGCCACAAGGTTGCCGATGGGCAAGGTTTCGCTGAGCGGATCGCTGCTCCAGGTCAGGGGCATGCGCCGCGCGGCGGGCTTGAAATCTTCAACCCAGGTGGGCAGGGCACTGACTGGCAAGACATGCGGCTGGCTTGACGGGGCCTGGCTGGCGCTGATGAGTTCGGCCATGTCCAGCTGGCGCATGTGCCGTTTGCGCAGGGCTGGCGAAGCGCTGATGCGGGCGGTCATGGCATTGGTCCACAGGTGTGGGCTGTAGCCGACCCATACTTCGCTGGCGGTATCGGGGCAGGTGTCGGCCCAGACCCAGCCCAGGGTACGGCTGGACAGGTAGCGATCGCGCAGGTGGTAGCCCTCCAGGCCGCGATAGCGCAGTTCCTTGTAGAGGCCTGCGCCGAGGTACTCATGGATGACCAGCTTCTGGCCCAGGGGGCCTTGCATGAACACATAGACATAGCCTGGGCGCAGGGCGCGCAGGGTGTAGGCGGAGTGCCGCAGCAGGGGGAAGCCTTGTTCCAGGTTGAAGCCGGCAGCGGCATAGCGGCAGGCGGGAGCGTCGCCACTGCGCGGGACGATGGCATAGCGCACCGGCAGGATCGGGATGCGTGCGCTGCAGGCAGGGCCGGAGGTGGCGCTGCTCACGGAGGCGTCGTTCATGGGAGCTCCTTACCCAGGGGCAATCTGTGTAAATCATGAAAAGCAAAAAGCCTGGTTCACGACCGATAAGTCCATCGTTCGCCTACCAAGGGTTATTGGAAACCAATCGGGCGGAAATGCGTTGTTGTCGCGTTATTGGCGGCTTGTATCGCCGGGGAGTACCGGTCAAGTTGCCATCGAGCAGCCTTGCTGGTCTGCTTTCAATGACAAGACAATGCCCAGGCTTTCGCTTTCAAGTCGAGAGCGAAAATGTAAAAACATATTTGATCTAGTTGCGGTCAGGGCGTGGCGCAATAAGCGGAAAAGATTTCAGAATTATTTGTAGGAAAGAACTTACTTTAGTTCCTGTTTATATACATTCAGTTCTTGCACTTGGCCATCACCACCTGGCAAGTTCTCGGTGAGCCCCCCGACCGGCTGGCATAACGCACGCAGTTGTCCAGCGACTTCTTGCGGGCGATGCTCAAGGTATCGCCCCATGCCAGGCCACCTTCGCCAGTGGTGGGGACGGCTTTGGCGAAGCAGTTGGAGCCTATTGTGCGTGCCGCATAGTGGGTCTTGCCGGTCTTGCTGGAGCAACCGGCCACGAGCACCAGGCCGAGCGCCAGCAGGGTGGTCAACGCCCAGGGCGAACGCGGGCGAATCGGGTTGCTGCTCATCGGTTGTCTCCTTGCGCCAACGCCTCGCAGCATAGGCCATTCAAACCAAACGGTGAACTATCGCCTTGTCGAGAGGCTCCTTTGCTAGGCGCGCCCTGCGCACGCCTGGTGGCCACGCCATCAGCCCCTGGGTCACTGAATGAAAAGGAGGCACCGTGACCGCATCCGAGCAAACCTTCTACCGCCATACCCCCAGCCCGCTGCATGCCTTGCTGCTGGCCGGCAGCGTTCCGTTGTTTCTCGCTGCGCTACTGAGCGACATCGCCTACTTCAACAGTTACCAGATCCAGTGGAGCAACTTCGCCGCCTGGCTGATCGCCGGCGCCCTGGTATTTTGCGGGCTGGCACTATTGTTCGCGTTGGCCAACCTGATCCGTGCCGAGCACAAGGGCGGCCGGCCGACGCTGTACTTCGTGCTGCTGCTGGTGACTTGGGTGCTGGGGCTGATCAATGCCTTCGAACATGCCAGGGACGCCTGGGCGGTAATGCCGTCCGGGCTGGTGCTGTCGGTGATCGCGAGCGTGCTCGCGACAGTGGCCGCCTGGACCGGTTTGAGCGGCCTGCGCTCGGGAGGTGCGGCATGAAGCTTGTACCTGCGTTGGGCCTGTTGAGCATGGCGTTGCTGTTGACTGCGTGTGGCGGTGATGGCGAGCCGACCCAGGCCCTTGGCCCCGACCCGAAACTGCCGGCGCCACAACGTGGCCTGCTGCCGAGCATGAAAATCGCCCAGCCGGTAGCCTGGGGTGAGCAGAAGCCGACGGTACCTGAAGGCTTTACCGTCACGGCCATCGCCACCGGCCTGAAGATCCCGCGGCAGACCCTGGTGTTGCCCAATGGCGATATCCTGGTCGCCGAGGGCCGCGGTGGCAGCGCGGCCAAGCTCAAGCCCAAGGATGTCATTGCCAACCAGATCAAGGCCAAGGGCAATACCCAGGTCAAGGGGGGCAACCGCCTGACCCTGCTGCGCGATGCCGACGGCGACGGTAGCTATGAGCTGCAGACGGTGTTTGCAGAAAACCTCAATGCGCCGTACGGCCTGGCCTTTGCCGCTGGCAAGCTGTACGTGGCCAACCAGGATGCCCTGGTGCGCTTTGACTACCAGGACGGCCAGACCCGGGCCGATGGCCCGCCGACCAAGATCACCGACCTGCCTGCCGCGATCAACCACCACTGGACCAAGGCGCTGACGATAAGTCCGGATGGTCGTTACCTGTACGTGGGCATCGGTTCCAACAGCAACATCACCGAACGCGGGCTGGAAGTGGAGATCGACCGGGCCATGGTCTGGCAGGTCGATGCTGCAACCGGCGCGCACCGGCCCTATGCCACGGGCCTGCGCAACCCGACGGCGCTGGCCATCCAGCCGCAGACCGGGCAGCTGTGGGCGGTGGTCAACGAACGCGATGAGCTGGGCCCCGACCTGGTGCCGGACTACCTGACCTCGGTGCGTGAAGGTGGTTTCTACGGCTGGCCTTACAGTTACTGGGGGCAGAACGTGGATGAGCGGGTACGGCCGCAGAACCCGGACAAGGTCGCGGCGGCGATCAAGCCGGATTACAGCCTCGGTTCGCACGTGGCGGCACTGGGCGTGGCTTTCTCCATCCCGGCCATGGGCGAGCGCTTCGCCGACGGCGTCTTCGTGGGTGAACATGGCAGCTGGAACCGGCCCAATCCGGTCGGCTACAAGGTCATCTTCGTGCCGTTCGGCAATGGCAAGCCGGCAGGTGAGCCGATCGACTTCGCCAGCGGTTTCCGCGGTGAGGATGGCAAGACCCGCGGGCGGCCGGTGGGGGTGACGGTGGATCCGAGTGGTGCGTTGATCATTGCCGATGACCTGGCCAATACGGTCTGGCGGGTGACGCGTAACCGCTGATTGCATCTGCATGGTGTACGGGGCCGCTTTGCGGCCCTTTCGCGATACAAGGCCGCCCCTGCAGGGGGGCGGATTGCTTGCCGAGTGATCAGAAGCGGTAGTTGAAGCTGGCTTCCAGTGTACGCGGTGCGCCTGGGGTGATCAGGTCCACCGAGCCGTGCGCAGAGGCGTAGTAGTCGCGGTCGAACACGTTCTTCAGGCGCAGCGCGGCGTCCCACTGCGGCACGCTGTACAGCAGCGCGGCGTCGAAGGTGGTGTAGCCCGGCATCACCACCACGTTATCAAGTGCGGTGTAGCGCTCGTCGACGTAGTTGGCACCGGCGGCCACGCGCCATTGCGGGGTCAGGGTACGCACCAGCCAGACGTTGGCGCTGTTGCGCGGCGTCAGGGTCGGGGTCTGGCCTTCGTTCGCCACGCCATTGGTCTTGCTGTTGGACTTGGTGATCTCGGCGTCCAGGTAGGCGTAGCCGGCGTAGATCTGCCACTTGTCGCTCAGTTGGCCGCTGACGGTGGCTTCGAAGCCGTCGGTGCGCTGCTCGCCAGCCAGCACGGTGAGGTTGGGGTTGGCCGGGTCGGCGGTCTTGATGTTGGTGCGCTCGAGGCGGAACAGCGCTGCTGTCAACGACAGGCGACTGTCGAGCAGGTCCCACTTGGCGCCGATTTCGTAGTTGGTCGTTTCTTCCGGCTCCAGGTGCTGGTTGCTCGGGCTGACCGCGAATACCTCGCCCGAGGGCTGGTAACTGCGGCTGACCGAAACGTAGTAGGACTGGATGGCATCCGGCTGGTAGACCAGGCCGGCGCGCGGGCTCCAGGTCTTGTCGGTGCGGTCGAGGTCGACGTTCTGCACGCGGTCGTCGTCGTATTCCTGGCCAAAGATGTCATAACGCACACCGACCAGCGCTTTCCAATGCTCATTCAGCTCGATCATGTCCTGGACGTACAGGCCAGTGGTCTGCTGGAAGTTGGTGCCCTTCGACGACAGGTTGGCGGCGTGTTCCGGCACCGCTACCAGGGCGTCTCGGTACACCGGCACCTGGGCCACGTTGTTCTGGCTCAGGACCCGCTGGTGCTTGTCCTGGAAACCCACCTCCACGCCATACAGCAGGTTGTGCTGCATCCCGGCCAGCTGCGCCTGTTGCTTGAGCTCGGTCTGGTTGAACAGGCCGTACTCGTCACGGGCGACGTTGCCGCGGTTGAGCTTGACCAGCAGCTCGCCATCGGGCGCAGTGACGAAGCGCTTCGGGCCGCTGTCGGCGAGGGTGTTGTTGCGGTCCAGGTCGTAGCGGTAGTAACGGCTGGTGTTGGTCAGGGTAAAGTCGTCGTTGATGCGGTAATCGAGGCTTGCGGTCAGCGAGAACACTTCGCTGCGGGCATAGTCCTGGTCGGCATCGCCGGAACCGAAGCGCTTGTCACGGTGCACATCCACCGGGCGGTTGCCCAGGGCCGGGATGCCGAAGTCGATCAGCCGCTTGTCATACAGGTAGGTGGCGCCCAGGTTCAGTTCCAGGTCATCGGAGAGGCGGAAGTAGGCCGATGGCGCGATGGCCTTGCGGTCGATGTAGCCATCATCGCGGAAGGTGTCGCTGTCTTCGAAGGCACCGGTAACGCGGTAGGCCTGGTTGCCCTGCGGGTCGGCCCAGCCACTGTCGAACTGGGTGCGGCGCTTGCCTTCGCTGTCGAAGCTCATGCCGACTTCGCGCTTGGGCGTGAAGCTGGGTTTCTTGCTGATGCTGTTGATCAGGCCACCCGAGGAACCACGGCCATACAACACGGCGGCGGGGCCCTTGATCACCTCGACCCGCTCGATGTTGGAAAGGTCGCGGAAGTACAGCGCATCGTCGCGCACACCGTCGATGTACATGTCGCCAATGGCGCTGAAGCCACGGATGGTCACCTGATCGCGCTGGCCATCGCCGTTGGACAGGCCGACGCCAGGCACGTTCTTCAGCACATCTTGCATCGACTGGGCGCCCTGGTCCTTGATCACGCTTTCCGGCACGACGTTGACGGTTTGCGGGATGTCGCGCAGCGGCGCGTCGATCTTCAAGGCGCTGCGGCTTTCAACGGCCTTGTAGCTCTGCTGCTCATAGGCGCTGGTGACGGCGGTGGCGGGCAGGGCGAGGGAACCCTGCGACTCAGGTTGAGCTGCATGAGCAGCAGGCATGACCAGCAGGCCGAGCATGGAAAGCGAAGCCGGGGCAACAGACTTTTTTGCCATTACAGGTGACTCGTTGTTGTATTCGAGGTTGCGAATACTAACGATTCTCAAATGTAAAGCAAGTGTAAAGAATTCGCATTTGCTATTGCGGCGGCCTGCCTGGTTGCACGCGGGCTGAACCTGTCGCCAGGGGCTGGCCCGGCAAGCCAACCGGGAACGGCTATGCTTGTCAGCGCGTGAGCATCACGCGCAATCGTCCGGTCTTGATTACAGGGAAGCAGGCCTATGAATCCAATTCGCTCCATCGCTCGTGCTGTCGCTCTTGCCACGCTGGCCTGCGCTGCCAGTTTCACGGTGCAGGCTGCCGGTATTCCCATCGGCAGCGAGGCGCTGGAAAGCCACGTCACCACACAAGTCACGGCCATCGACCTGGGCAAGCGCCAGGTCACGGTGAAAGGTCCCGATGCGAAGAAGGATGTGACCTTCCAGCTCACGGAAAAGGCCAAGGCACTGCACAACCTCAAGGTGGGTGACCAGGTCGACATCTATGTCACCCGCGCGGTGGCCTATGTGTTGAATCCCGAAGTAGGCGGGGCGCCAAAGGCGACTGACGAGTCCGGTACCATCCGCGCCACGGCGGACAACCCCAACCCTGGTGGCGAGGCATTCCGCCAGGTCAAGGTCACCTCGCAGATCAAGAAGATCGACCTCGATAAGCATGAGGTCAGCTTGCTGCCACCGGAAGGCAAGCTGCAGGTGATCAAGGTCGAGAACCCGGACCTGCAGGCACGCATGAAGAACCTCGAGGTCGGGCAGACCGTCGACGCGATCTACACCGAAGTGCTGCGCGTCGAAACCTCACGCTGATCTCAACCAGCGCCGACCTCGGCTGCTGCCGGGGTCAGGCTTCGGCTGGCCCGGGCCTGTATCCGCCGCGAGGCCTTGCAGGCGGGAGGGTGTTGATGAAACAGCCGTAGCACCCAGTCAGGGCGGGTCTTGCTGGCATCGTTGAGCCAGTTGGCGACCGAGTCCTGGGCATACTTCTCGGGTTCGGCCAGCAGTGGCACCAGCATCGGCTCGGCCACCTCCGGCTGTTGCTTGAGTGCGGCAATGTGTTCGCACCAGACCCCGCGGGGGCGCAGGATCTCGATGCAAAACCGCCGCACCAGCGGGTCGGCATCGCCAACATGGCGGCCGAGCAGGAGCAAAGCGGCGTCAAGGTTCTGCGCCAGGCGCGGCCGCAGGGCAATCCAGGCCCACTCGCGTACACCAAAGTGTTCATCACGAGCGAAGCGCAACTGTGCCTGCAGGGCCTCTTCCAGAGGCAGCGAGCGGGACAGGTGCGCCTGGGCAAATGCCGCCCAGCTGCGCACGGTATCCGACGGGTGTGTGCAGCATTGCTCGAACGCCTGTTGGCGCAGGGGGGCGGGAGCCTGATCCAGCCATTGGCCCAACGCCAGGCCAATGGCTGCCACCTTTTTCGACAGGCCCAGTGCGTGGGCCAGTTCGGCGCTGGCAGTCAACTGCTCCAGCAGTGCCTCGGGAAGCTGGCCGGCCAGGGCGTGGGCGAGGGCCGCCTGGTCTACCGCCAGGCATTCAGCCAGGTTGCGGGTCGGCAACTGGCCAAGGTCGATCAGGGTCTTGCGTTGCTCCTGCAACATGTTTCACCTCCATGTGATCGGCGATCTGGTACGACGGTTGCGATCAGCTTAACAAATACCAGCTGAAGCGAGGCCGCTGCGTCTCGCTGTCTTTACGTGGTGACGTACCCGCCGATGCAGTGTGTTTCACCCGTAAAGGCAATCGATACCATCGGGACATAAGTGTTTATTATCAATAAGTTACAAACACTTCCTGAGTATTGACTGAGGAAATCTGGATGGGGGAAGTGGCTGGTTGGCGGGAGAACCTGGCCACTTGGGCGCTTGGTGCGAGCGTCCAAGTGGCCGCTGGACGTGGTAGCAGGCATCTTCCTGGTGTAGCATGCTACTAAATGACATCAAATTTTAGCTGTAAGTCATTGATAAATAATGTTTAACGTCTTGCAACGGCGTGCTGTACGCATTGCTCGTAGTAAGTCTGCCTGATGGCCGCAGGTTTGAGCCGTGAACGGCTGTTATAGGTTTGCTCGGTAATACCGAAAGCGGTCATGCGCATCCACGGTTTGGCGAATTTGCGTACCTGTAGCTTCTTGCGGGTGGCATACAGCGTTACCCCGGAAAGCTTGGCCTGCTGGGCCTCGGCGGCGATCTGCGCGCCCCAGTCGCAGGTGTGGCGATCGTTCTGGCTCAACGCCTGTGCCTGGGCGCCGAAAGCGAGCGTAGCCAGCAGGCAGCCGGCCATCGTTGCTAGAATTACGCGCATGTTGCTGTCCTAAACGTCTGACGGAACAGGGAGTTTGCCTTCGCTTCAGGAAGCCGGGGGCCAGCAATTTGCCGTCAGTGAGAAACGCCGTGTCGCGACCGGCGGCGGGGCCGAGAAATACCGCACCGTATGTATGTGATCGTACAACTGCTTGCGCTATGATGACGGCTGTCTTTCTAGGTGAAATACAGCGTAATGACAGAGCAGCAGGTACAGCCAAGGACCCGGCGCAAGCCGCGCAGCCTGGCGCAGGAACTGGTCACGGTGCTGACCGAGCGGATTCGCAGCGGCCAGCTCAAGCGCGGCGACAAGCTGCCGACCGAATCGCAGATCATGGCCGAAGAGGGCGTCAGCCGCACCGTAGTGCGGGAGGCGATCTCGCGGCTGCAGGCCGCCGGGCAGGTCGAGACCCGTCACGGTATCGGTACCTTTGTCCTGGATGCGCCGGCCACCGGTGGCTTGCGCATCGACCCGGCGACTGTCGTCACATTGCGCGAAGTGCTGGCGGTGCTGGAATTGCGCATCGCCCTGGAAATCGAGTCGGCAGGCCTGGCAGCGCAGCGCCGCAGCGATGAACAGCTGGCCGGCATGCGTGCGGCGCTGGATGAAATCAACGAAGGGGCAGCCCATGCCAGCGACGCAGTGTCTGCCGACTTCCAGTTTCACCTGCGCATCGCCCAGGCCAGCGGCAACCACTACTTCGCCGACATCATCAACCACCTGGGTACCAGCATCATTCCGCGTACCCGGCTGAATTCGGCGCGGCTGGCGCATGATGACCAGGCGCATTACATGAGCCGGCTGATGCATGAGCACGAGGCGATCTACGAAGCCATCGCCCGCAGTGACAGCGAAGGGGCCAAGATGGCCATGCGCATGCACCTGAGCAATAGCCGCGAGCGTTTGCGCCAGGCCCATGCCGAGGCCGAGGCACAGGGGGCCTGAACCCCTTGGCTGGCAGCGCCGGCATGGTCGCCGGCACGCCGAAGGAAAAGCCCCGCCATGCGCGGGGCTTTGTTGTTTCAAGCAACCGGTCAGATCGGCCCTTCACGCCAGTGGCCATTCACCAGCCGACGCAGCCCCAGCGGGTTGTCATCGCGCAGTGCTTCGGGCAACAGGGCCTGCGGGTAGTTCTGGTAGCACACCGGGCGCAGGAAGCGGTCGATGGCCAGGGTGCCGACCGAGGTGCCGCGGGCATCCGAGGTTGCCGGGTACGGCCCGCCATGCACCATTGCCTCACATACCTCGACACCGGTCGGGTAGCCGTTCACCAAGATCCGCCCGACCTTTTCTTCCAGCAGCGGCACCAGCCAGGCAAAGGCCTCGAAGTCCTCGGGTTCGCCGATCAGCGTTGCGGTCAGTTGCCCACGCAGGCCGAGCAAGGCGCTGCGCAATTGTGCGTTGTCCTGCACTTCGACGGCCACGGTGGTGGGGCCGAACACTTCTTCCTGCAGCAACGGGTCGGATTCGATCAGCAAACGGGCATCGGCCTTGAACAGTTGCGCACGGGCCTGGCTGCCTGCCTGCGCCTGGCCGGCCAGGTGCTGGATACCGGCGTGGGCCTGCAAATGCTCCAGGCCACCCACGTAGCTGCGCAAACCCGCGGCGTTGAGCATGGTCTGGCCGGCTTGTTGAGCCAGTTGCTGGCCAAGATCGGCCAGCAACTGGCTGTACTGCGGTGACTGCAGGCCGATCACCAGGCCCGGGTTGGTGCAGAATTGGCCAGCGCCGAGGCACACCGAACCCGTCAGTTCGCGGGCAATCGAATCACCACGTTTGGCCAAGGCGCCTGGCAGGATGATCACCGGGTTGATACTGGACATCTCGGCGAACACCGGGATTGGCTGCGGGCGTTCGGCGGCCATGCGGCACAGGGCGTCACCGCCTTTCAGCGAGCCGGTGAAGCCAACCGCCTGGATGGCCGGGTGCTTGACCAGCCACTCGCCGACGCCGCCACCGAAGACCATGTTGAATACCCCCTTGGGCATCCCGGTGCGCTCGGCGGCGCGCTGGATGGCGCAGGCCACCAGGTCGGCCGTGGCCATGTGGCCGCTGTGGGCCTTGAACACCACCGGGCAACCGGCAGCCAGGGCGGCGGCGGTGTCGCCCCCGGCGGTAGAGAAGGCCAGCGGGAAGTTGCTGGCGCCGAATACCGCAACCGGGCCGACGCCGATGCGCATCTGGCGCAGGTCGACGCGTGGCAACGGCTGGCGATCGGGCAGGGCGAGGTCGATGCGCGCACCAAGGAAATCGCCTCGGCGCAATACCTGGGCGAACAGGCGCATCTGGCCGCTGGTACGGCCGCGCTCGCCTTGGATACGCGCGGTGGGAAGAGCGGTTTCGCGGCAGACGATGGCGATGAAGGCGTCGTCCAGCTCATCCAGTTCGGCGGCAATGGCGTCGAGAAATTCGGCGCGCCGCGCCGGGGCCAACTGGCGGAATTCGGCGAAGGCCGCAGCAGCGGCCTTGGCAGCCTGGTCCACTTCGCCTTCGGTAGCCTGGAAGAAATTGTATGGCAGCGCCTCGCCAGTGCTGGCGTCCAGGCCCTGCAGGCGCTGTTGGCCCGCGGCGCTGCGCTGGCCGGCGATGAAGTTGTGGCCGAGGATTTCAGGCATGGGGTGCTCCTGTGGGCTTGAGGGGAAAAGTGGAACTCATTTGGGGGGCGCAGCCCTGTTGGAGCGGGTTTATCCCGCGAACAACCCAACGCGGTGGAAGGCACCGGCTGCGCCGGTGATCGCGGGTGAACCCGCTCCTACAGGGATGGTGAAATAGCGGACTTCCGAGCAACCTCGGGCCATCAGGTAATCGGCGCCGGGTTGAACAGGGTGATGTCGTTATGCAGGCGGTGCTGCTCGGCCCAGGTCCGCTTGCGGCCGCTGGCCACGTCCAGGTAGTAGTGGAACAGCTCCCAGCCCAGCTCTTCGATGGTCGCGCAGCCGCTGGCGATGCGCCCGGCATCGATGTCGATCAGGTCGGGCCAGCGCTGGGCCAGCTCGCTGCGGGTGCAGACCTTGACCACCGGCGCCATGGCCAGGCCATAGGGGGTGCCGCGGCCAGTGGTGAACACGTGCAGGTTCATGCCAGCGGCCAGCTGCAAGGTGCCGCAGACAAAGTCGCTGGCCGGGGTGGCGCAGAAAATCAGGCCTTTGTGCTTGACCCGTTCGCCCGGGCCAAGCACACCCTGAATGGCGCCGCTGCCGGACTTGACGATCGAGCCCAAGGCCTTCTCGACGATGTTCGACAGGCCGCCTTTCTTGTTGCCCGGTGTGGTATTGGCGCTGCGGTCGGCGGCGCCCTGTTGCAGGTAACGGTCGTACCAGTCCATCTCATGGACCAGCGCATCGGCCACCTCCTGGTCTTGCGCGCGCGACGTCAGCATGTAGATCGCATCGCGCACTTCGGTCACCTCCGAGAACAGCACGGTGGCACCGGCACGAACCAGCAGGTCGGCAGCATAGCCCAGCGCCGGGTTGGCGGTAATGCCGGAAAAGGCATCGCTGCCCCCGCACTGCATGCCCAGGATCAGTTCGCTGGCCGGTACGCTCTCGCGGCGGCGCTGGTCGAGTTTCTTCAGGCGGCTTTCGGCCAGTTGCATGATCTGCTCGATCATCTCCACAAAGCCCAGGCTGGCGTCCTGCAGGCGGTACAGCCACGGATCGCTGAGGTCCACCGAAGGGTCGTCGGCGTGCATCACCTGGTCGGCCTGCAGCTTTTCGCAACCCAGGCTGATGACCAGGGCCTCGCCGCCGAGGTTGGGGTTGCGCGCCAGGTTGCGCACCGTGCGGATCGGGATGTAGGCATCGCGCGCATTGATCGCCACGCCGCAGCCGTAGCTGTGGGTGATGGCCACCACATCATCGACATTCGGGTAGCTGGGCAGCAGCTCGCTGCGAATGCGCTTGACGGCGTGCTCCAGTACCCCGGCCACGCACTGCACGGTGGTGGTGATACCAAGTATGTTGCGGGTGCCGACGCTGCCGTCGGCATTGCGGTAGCCTTCGAAGCTGAAGCCTTCGAGCGGCGGCAGCGGCTGCGGGACAGCATCGCAGCGCGGCAGGCTGTCCAGCGCCGGGGCCGCCGGCATGGCCAGCTGGCTTTCCTGCACCCAGCTGCCCTGGCGCAGGTCTTCCAGTGCGTAGCCGATGATCTGCCCATAGCGGCGTACGGGCTCGCCCTTGGCAATGGCCACGCTGGCCACCTTGTGGCTTTGTGGCACGCCTTCGACCAGGGTCAGGCCGTCGGCGAAGCGGGCGCCTTCGCCCAGGCCGCCGGCATTGACCACCACCACGACGTTGTCGTCAGCGTGCAGGCGGACGTAGCGGGGCGAGTCGGAATGTTCGATCAACTGCATGTTCGGGCCCTGTTTGTGAGGTTCTCAGGCTTTTGTACATCCGCCTGCGCCGGGGGAGGGTCGACGCAGGCGTGCTCGGTCAATGGTGCGAGCTGGCCAGTTTGCCGCTGGCGGCTGGCCCGGCGTCAGGCTTTGGGGTTTCGCGCAGCTCGATGCGCTTGATCGGGCCGACGATGACCAGGTAGCTGAATACCGCCACCAGGGCATTGGCGCCCACATACACCAGTGCCCACTTGAACGAGCCGGTGGCGCTGATGATGTAGCCGATGACGATCGGGGTGGTGATCGAGGCGATGTTGCCGAAGGTGTTGAACAGGCCGCCAGACAGCCCGGCAATCTGCTTGGGCGAAGTGTCGGCGACTACCGCCCAGCCCAGTGCGCCGATGCCTTTGCCGAAGAACGCCAGGGTCATGAAGCCGACCACCATCCATTCGGTATCGACGTAATTGCAGAACACCATGCTGGTTGACAGCAGCAGCCCGCAGACGATCGGCAGCTTGCGCGAGAAGGTCAGCGAGTTGCCGCGGCGCAGCAGCCAGTCGGAGATCACCCCGCCCAGCACGCCGCCGATGAAACCGCAGACCGCCGGCAACGAGGCGATGAAGCCGGCCTTGAGGATGGTCATGCCGCGCTCCTGCACCAGGTACACCGGGAACCAGGTGAGGAAGAAGTAGGTGATGGCGTTGATGCAGTACTGGCCCAGGTACACCCCCAGCAGCATGCGGCTGGTCAGCAGTTGCCGGATATAGCCCCATTTCGGGCCGTCGCTGCCGCGCTTCTGGTCCATGTCCACCAGGCCGCCATTGTGCTCGATATGTTCGAGCTCGGCCGGGCTGATGCGCGGGTGTTGGCGCGGGTTGTAGATGGTCTTCAGCCAGACCATGGAGAACACGATGCCCAGTGCGCCCATGACGACGAACACGTGCTCCCAGCCGAAGCTGAACACGATCCAGCCCATCAGCGGTGCGAACAGGGCCGTGGCGAAGTATTGCGCCGAGTTGAAGATGGCCGAGGCGGTGCCGCGTTCCTGGGTCGGGAACCAGGCCGCGACGATGCGGGCATTGCCCGGGAACGACGGGGCTTCGGCAAAACCGACCAGGAAGCGCAGGGTGAACAGCGTCACCACCGCCCAGGCCACCGGCAGGCCACCGACAAAGCCCTGCAGCAGGGTGAACAACGACCAGGTGAAGATGCTGAAGGCATAGACGTTCTTCGAACCGAAGCGATCGAGCAGCCAGCCGCCGGGAATCTGACCGGCCACGTAGGCCCAGCCGAAGGCAGAGAAGATGTAACCCAGGGTGACGGCATCGATGCCGAGGTCTTTCTGCAGGCTGGAACCTGCGATGGCAATGGTGGCGCGGTCGGCATAGTTGATCGTGGTCACCAGGAACAGCATGAACAGGATCAGGTAGCGCACATGCGTCTTTTGGCTCGCTTGCATGCTGGCAGTACTCCCACTAGTTATTTTTATGCGGGCTCATGTAAGGGTAACCGGAGTGGCTGGCCACTCCGGGCGCGGCATCTGGCAGGCCGCGGGCAGCGCTTACTGCGGGCCCATCTTGTCCATCAGCGCGGCGAGCTGTTGGTATTCTTCGGCAGTCAGGTCGGTCAGCGGGGTACGCACCGGGCCTGCATCGTAACCGGCAATCCTGGCACCGGCCTTGACGATACTGACGGCGTAACCGGCCTTGCGGTTGCGGATGTCCAGGTAGGGCAGGAAGAAGTCGTCGATCAACTTGGCCACGGTGGCATGGTCGTCACGGGCAATGGCGTTATAGAAGGCCATGGCGGTCTTCGGCACGAAATTGAACACGGCGGAGGAATACACCGGCACGCCCAGGGCCTTGTAGGCAGCCGCATAGACCTCGGCGGTCGGCAGGCCACCCAGGTAGCTGAAGCGCTCGCCCAGGCGGCGACGGATCGACACCATCAGCTCGATGTCACCCAGGCCGTCCTTGTAGCCGATCAGGTTCGGGCAGCGCTCGGCGAGCTTTTCCAGCAGGTCGGCGTTCAGCCGGCAGACGTTGCGGTTGTACACCACTACGCCGATGTTCACCGATTTGCATACCGCTTCGACGTGGGCGGCAACGCCTTCCTGGCTGGCTTCGGTCAGGTAGTGCGGCAACAGCAGCAGGCCCTTGGCACCCAGCCGCTCGGCTTCCTGGGCGTACTCGATGGCCTGGCGGGTGGCACCACCAACGCCGGCGAGGATCGGTACCGAGGTGGCGCAGGTGTCGACTGCGGTCTTGATCACCTGGCTGTACTCGCTGGCGGCCAGGGAGAAGAACTCACCGGTGCCGCCAGCGGCGAACAGGGCGCTGGCGCCGTAGGGGGCGAGCCATTCCAGGCGTTTGACGTAGCCCACCGGGTCGAAGTCGCCCTGGGCATTGAAGTCGGTGACAGGGAAAGACAGCAGGCCGTGGGAGAGGATGGATTTCAGTTCTTGTGGCGTCATTGTTGTAGGCATCCTGTGGCGCTTGGGGGTGAAGGGTGTTGCTTTGCGCTTGAGGTAAGTTATCGTACAACTTGTACGATGACTAGTGCCTTTTGGGAATTTTTTGCGGGGATGGCAGGGGGATGCCAGGGCGGATTGGTTTTAGATGTGTGTGGTTGCGTAAATCGAGCGCCGCCCGCGCGGCGCATCGCGGATGAAATCCGCTCCCACATTTGTTGCAACGTGCCGAACCTGTTACGCCATGGTTGCCAGCCTTGGCGCATGACTTGAGCCTTGCAAACCTGCTGACAACCATGGCCTCGCAGGCATGGCCACGGTGCAACAGATGTAGGAGCGGATTTCATCCGCGATGCGCCGCGCGGGCGGCGCTCGATCTCCCAGGCGCAGAAGATCCAACGACAACCACTCGGCAGTCATCATATCTCTTAAGGGGAAAAGGAAAAAAGATCGCGGAGACAGGCACAAGCCCGCCGCCCGCTTCCACGGGAAGTATTCCGGGACCAGCAGAGGGTGACCGGGGAAGCGGGGGCGACCTTGCGCCGCCCCGCGATCAAAGCGCAGTGAAGCGAAGGTCAGGCAGCCTGCTGGCGCTTGATCTGCGCCTTGCGTACCTGGGCCCGGCAGGCATCGCCGAAGGCCTGGAAAATCTTGATCGAGTCCGGGTTGCTCGCCGCTTGCCACTCTGGGTGCCATTGCACGGCGAACAGGAACGGCGAGAGGCTCGGGGCGTGAATCGCCTCGACCAGGCCGTCTTCGGCATGGGCGATGGCCTCGATGCCGGCGCCGAGCTTGCGCAGGCCCTGGCCATGCAGCGAGTTGACGCGAATTTCGTCGCTGCCCAGGGTGTCACGCAGCCAGCTGCCAGGCGCGATCTTCACGCCGTGTACCTGGGCGTATTGCACCTCGACCGGGTCTTCCGGGTTTTCCCGATGGTCGTTGAAGCCAGGCTCGGCGTAGACCTTCTGGTAGATGTCGCCACCCAGGGCCACGTTGATTTCCTGCATGCCCCGGCAGATGCCGAAGATCGGCAGGCCACGCTTGATCGCCGCCTTGACCAGCGGGATGTCGAACAGGTCGCGGTTCTTGTCCTGGCCTTTGCCGGGGGTCTGGTTTTCCTGGCCGTACAGGGCCGGGTCGATGTTGCTGCCCGCGCCGGTCAGGTACACGCCGTCGGCCATGTCCAGGTAGGTTTCAAGGTCATCGATGCCGCAGCAGGTGGGGACCAGCACCGGTACGCAATCGGCGAACTCGACCAGCGGAGTGATGTATTTGTGGGTCATGACCTGGTAGTCATGGCCTTTGCGCTCTTGGCTGCCCATGGTCATCAGGACGACGGGTTTGCGCAGGGAAGGTTGCTTGTTGCCAATGTTGCTGTTGGACATATGTCACCTTGGGACAGGTTCGGCCTGTCGTTGTTGTGCAGGTGCACGGCGCGCGGCCCTGGGTGCAGCCTGTAGCCCCGAGCACTGCCGGCTCGTCAGAGGCGACGATTCCGGTCGGGGCTTGTAGATAGCTTGCCAGAGCCGTTCGATATGTCAAACGACTGAAGGGGCCTTGAATGCGTGGAATGCACCGGTTCTTGGGGGTTGAAACCGATGCAGGCCTGTGGCGGCGTGGGTTTGGCGGGGATGGTGGTCAATAATATTTAACGATGCAGTCGGGTCTTTGCAGCGATGCAATGAAGGTGGCGCCTGTTGCTTCCTCCTCGCGGGCATGCCCGCGAGGAGGAAGCAACAGCTCTCAGTGCAGTATCTGCGCCAGGAACCCTTTGGCCCGCTCGGTGCGCGGCTGGTTGAAGAACACCTGCGGCGGACTGTCCTCGATGATCTGCCCTCCTTCGAGGAACAGCACCCGCTCGGCGACCTGCCGGGCAAAGCCCATTTCATGGGTGACGCAGAGCATGGTCATACCGGTGCCGGCCAGTTGCACCAGTACATCCAGTACTTCGGCGACCATCTCCGGGTCCAGCGCCGAGGTGGGCTCGTCGAACAGCATGATGCGTGGCTTCATGCACAGCGCCCGGGCAATCGCCACCCGCTGCTGCTGGCCACCGGACAGCTGGCTGGGATATTTGTGCGCCTGGCTTTCGATACCGACCTTGCTCAGGTACATGCGCGCCCGCTCTTCGGCATCCTTGCGCGACAACCCGCGTACGCTGGTGGGGGCCAGCAGGCAGTTGTCCAGTACGCTCATGTGCGGGAACAGGTTGAAGTGCTGGAACACCATGCCGATATCGCTGCGCACTCGCGCCGCCTCGCGAGTGGTGGCAGCCAGGTCGATGCCGTCCACCTTGATGCTGCCCTGCTGGGCCACTTCCAGGCGGTTGATGCAACGGATCAGGGTCGACTTGCCCGAGCCGGACGGCCCGCACAGCACGATACGTTCACCTTCGCGCACCTGCAGGTCGATATCGCGCAGTACATGGAACGCGCCGTAGTGCTTGTTAAGGCCCTCGATGCGGATCAGCACCGGGCGTGGGTCGGGTTCGGGGGCAAGGCTGGCAAGGCTCAGTGGTGCGGTCATCTTTGTTGTTCTCCCGCGTGGGTTCAGTCGAAACGGGTCGCGCTATAGGGCGCGGGGTCGGTGAAGGGGCGTTCGCCAGTGACCAGTTCGGCCACCAGGCGGCCGCTGACCGGGCCCAGGGTGAGGCCGTGGTGGGCGTGGCCGAAGTTGAACCACAACCCTGGGTGGCGCGGGGCCGGGCCGATTACCGGGCGCATGTCGGGCAGGCAGGGGCGACGGCCTAGCCATGGGGTGTCATCCAGGCGCTCGCCCAGCGCCGGGAACAGCTTGCGCGCCAGGGCTTCGCAGCGGCCCAGCTGAATCTGGTTGCCCGGTGCGCTGCTGGCGGCGAACTCGATGCCGGTGGTCAGGCGCACGCCGCGGGCCATGGGCGCCAGCACGTAGCCGCCCTGGGTATCGCAGATGGAGTGCTCCAGCTGCGCGCCGTCGCGGGTGCTGTAGTGCATGTGGTAGCCACGCTTGATCGCCAGCGGGATCTCATAGCCCAGGCCGCTGAACAGGTCGGCTGACTGTGGGCCGAGGCAGGCCACCACTTCATCGGCGGTGATCGGCCCGCGGCGGCTGTCGACCTGCCATTGGCCATCGACCTGGCGCAGGCTGCGTGCATCGCCATGCAAGAACTGCCCGCCGCGTTGCAGGAACAGGCTGGCGTAGCCGCGGGTGAGGGCGCCAGGGTTTTTCACGGTCTTGGGGTCGAGCCAGTGGATGCCACCGACCACGGTGGCGTCCAGTTGCTGTTCGCGGGCCTGCAATTGCCCGCACTCGAGGATTTCGAACTGCAGGCCATAGCGGCTCAGGCCTTTGGCGTCGGCCTTGGCCTGCGCGAACAGCGCCGGGTCACGGAACACTTCGATCCAGCCTTTGGCCTGCACCAGGCCTTCCAGGCCGGCGGCAGCGATCAGTGCATCGTGTTCTTCGACGCAGCGTTGCACCAGCGGCAGCATGTCGGCGGCAGCCCCGGCCAGGCGTCCGGGGGCCGACTGGCGCCAGTAGCGCCATAGCCACGGTGCCGCCTTGGGCAGGTGCAGCAGGCTGTAGCGCACATCGGGCTGGCGGTTCAGGCCGTAGCGCAGCAGCGCGCCCAGTTGCCGGGGGAAGGCGTAGGGGATGACGCTGGAGCGCTCGATCAGCCCGGCATTGCCGTGGCTGGTGCCGCTGCCCGGTTCGTCACGGTCGATCAGGATCACCTGGCGCCCGCGGGCCTGCAGGTGCAGCGCGGTGCTGACGCCGACGATGCCGGCGCCGAGGACAAGGGTCTGGCAATGCATTGGAACGTATCCTTCGGTCAATTCAGGTGGCGGCCCAGGCGGGCTTCCAGGTGTTTCAACAGGCGCCGCACCAGTTCGACGATCAACAGGTAGAGCACGGCGGCCCACAGGTAGATCTGGAAGTCGAAACTGCGCGAGAAGGCCAGCTTGGTCACGCCCATCAGGTCGTAGATGGTCACCAGCGAGGCGATCGCACTGGCCTTGATCATCAGGATCAGTTCGTTGCCCAGGGGGCCGATGGCCACCAACAGTGACTGCGGCAGGATCACCTTGAAAAAGGTGGTCGAGCGCTTCAGGTTAAGGGCCCGCGCTGCTTCATGCTGACCCGGAGCCACGGCCATCAGGCTGCCGCGGAAGATCTCGGCCTGGTAGGCGGCTGTGTTCAGGGTGAACGCCAGCAGGGTGCAGAACCACGCCTCGCGGAAGAACCACCACAGGCCGACGTCCTGCCAGAAGCCCTTGAGCGAGCCCAGGCCGTAATACAGCAGGAACAGCTGGGCCAGCAGCGGCGAGCCGCGGAAGAAGTACACATAGCCAGCAGCCATGCGTTGCAGCAGCAGGCTACGCGACATGCGCGCCAGGGCCAGCAGCAGGCCCAGCACGGCACCCAGGCTGAAGGAAATCGCCACCAGCTTGGCGGTCACCAGCAGGCCATCGAGGAAGCGCGGGCCGTAGCGCTCCAGCAGGTTGGGGTCGACAACCAACGCCAGCAGTTGATCAAGGCTCATGCGCGTGCTCCTTGCAGGTGACGGTTGCTACGCCGTTCGATGAAAGCGAACACCCGCCCGGAGAGGGCGGCGAACAGCAGGTAGCCCAGGCAGGCGACGCCATAGAAGAACATCGGTTCCTTGGTCACGCTGACGGCCAGGTTGGTCTGGCGCATCAGGTCGACCAGCGAGATGGTGGAAACCAGGGAGGTGTCCTTGAGCAGCGACAGCCAGTTGTTGGACAGGCCGGGCAGGGCGATACGGGTCAGTTGCGGCAGCAGCACCTTGAAGAATCCGGTGCGTTTGCTCAGGCCCAGCGCCGAGCAGGCTTCCAGCTGGCCCTTGGGCAAGGTCTTGAAGGCTGCCAGCCAGATTTCGCTGGAGAAGGCGGCGAAGACCAGGCTGAAGGCGATCATCGCAGCGAGGAAGGTGTTGATCAGGAATTCACCCGGATAGCCCATGGCGGCGAGGATCTTCTGCGCGGCGATCTGGCAGCCGTAATAGATGATCAGCAGGGTCAGCAGTTCGGGCAGGCCGCGGAACACGGTGGAGAAGGTGGTGGCCCAGAGCCGAGGCAGGCGCTTGCGCGAGCGTGCCGCGAGGGCGACGAGCAGGCCCAGCGGCAGGCCGATGGGCAGGCAGGCCAGGGCCAGGGACAGCGTGACCAGGGCACCGGCCAGCAGCGCCTGGCCCCAGCCTCCGCTGGCAAAGGACAGCAAGGACAATTGATCGAGCATGACAAACCCCTAGGGCGGGTAGGTGCGATCTCTGTGGGAGCGGCCTTGCGTCGCCAAAGGGCTGCGTAGCGGCCCAGGATTCATGCAACTGCACAGATTGCCGGGGCCGCAGCGCGGCCCTTTGGCGACGCAAGGCCGCCCCCACAGGAGGTGCGCAAAGTTTCCTGAAGATCAGTTGTAGATATCGAAAGCGAAGTACTTGCTGGCGATCTTCTGGTAAGTGCCGTTGGCCACGATCTGTTGCAGCGCGGTGTTCAGGCGCTGGCGCAGGGCTTCGTCATCCTTGCGCACGGCAATCGCAGCGTCGGCCTTGGTGTTGGCCACGTCGCCGAGGACCTTGCAGCAGTCCCCACCGTTCTTGGTCATCCACTCGTGCAGCGGGAACTTGTCGGCGATCACGCCGTCCAGGCGGCCTGCGGCCAGGTCGGCGTTGGCCTCGTCCATGGTCGGGTACAGCTTCACGTCGGCACCCGCCTTGGCGTAGACGTCTTCGGCATAGATGGCCTGGGTGGACGACGACTGGGCGCCTACGGTGTAGCCGTCGAAGTTGGTCTGGGCGTCGGTGATCTTGCTGTCCTTGGCCACGGCGACAGTCAGCGGGGTGCGGTAGTAGTGGTCGGTGAAGGCGATCTTCTTGCGCCGCTCTTCGGTGTCGATCATCGAGGCCACCACCGCATCATACTTGCGCGCCATCAGGGCAGGGATGATGCCTTCCCAGTCCTGGGCCACCAGCGTGCATTCGACTTTCATCTGCTCGCACAGGGCGTGGGTGATGTCGACATCGAAGCCATGCAGCTGGTTATCGGCGTCGACATAGTTGAAGGGCGGGTAGGCGCCCTCGGTGGCGAAGCGCAGGGTTTCGGCACTGGCGGCACCCGACAGCAGCAGGGCGCACGCACCCACCAAGGCCATGGTCTTGTTCATCTCGCACCTCTTTGCACTCTTGCTATTGTTGTTTTCCCGTCGACCACGAGGTGTAGCCGACGAATTCGTTATGTAGAGCGGCAGTTGCTTCCAAGCGTTTTTCAACATCCGGCCCGAGCTTCTTGCAGACCTCGTTGACCATCAGGTGCACCCACGACAGCATGGTCGAGGTGGATTCCCAGAACAGGTTGAATTCGGTGGGGATGCGGAACACCTCGTTGGCGTTGGCATCGGCCCAGTCACAGAAGGTGTCGGTCACCAGGGTGACCGCAATGCCAGCCTCGCGCGCCTTCTGGCATAGCAGCAGGGCGTGGCGGGAATAGCGGCGTGCCTCGAATACCACCAGGGTGCTGTCCTCGGCGCGGCCCAGCAATACGTCGCCGAAGTGGCCGGCGCTGAGATCGATCAATTGCACACCATCGCGCAGGTACTGCAGCAGATGGCTCATGCACATGGCGATGCCGCGCTCGGTCTGGAAACCGGCAATGAACACCCGCGGCTTGCTGGCCAGGCGTTGCGCGACGGCGTGCCAGGCGCTGCCCTGGCGATACTCGTGCACACGCACCAGGGCGGCGATTTCCAGCTCCAGGCTGCCGGCGTTGTCACCGGCGTCCTGATTCTGGCGGTAATCTTGCAAGCGGTCTCCCACCAGCCACGGGCCGTCGCCCAGGTCGTTCTGCAGGTCTTGCTTGAGCGCCTTGAGATGGGCATAACCCAGTGAACGGCAGAACCGGCCAACACTGGATTCGCTGACGCCCAGTTTGGCGGCGATGCTGGCCGAGGTCTGGAACGGCAGTTCATGCAGGTTGGCGAGCATGTAGGTGGCGATCTTGCGGCCCGAAGCAGCGGCCCCTTCGAGGCTGCGTTCCAGGCGTTGCTTGATCATTTGGCTCATGCTGCGGCTCCAGGGTGAGGCTTGTCGAAGAACATGAATGTTTTCTGTCATCAAGTCAACAATTGACAGGTAACTGTCACATGCCGGAAAGTTTTTGTCGTTGTACGCTGTAGCCATTCCAATTCCAACAAGGGAGCTTCAGATGTCCGCACCTTCCACCAGCACCGTCGTGCGCGTGCCTTTCACCGAGCTCCAGGCCTTGTTGCAGGCTATTTTCCAGCGCCATGGCTGCAGCGAAGGCGTGGCCCGTGTACTGGCCCACAATTGCGCCAGCGCCCAGCGCGATGGCGCCCACAGCCATGGTGTGTTCCGCATGCCAGGCTACGTCTCGACGCTGGCCAGTGGCTGGGTCGATGGCCAGGCCACGCCGCAGGTCAGCGACGTGGCAGCTGGCTATGTGCGGGTCGATGCCGCAGGCGGCTTTGCCCAGCCGGCGCTGGCGGCCGCCCGTGGGCTGTTGGTGGCCAAGGCGCGCAACGCCGGCATCGCCGTACTGGCCATTCACAACTCGCACCACTTCGCCGCGTTGTGGCCAGATGTGGAACCTTTCGCTGAGGAAGGCCTGGTGGCGCTGAGCGTGGTCAACAGCATGACCTGCGTGGTGCCGCATGGTGCGCGCAAGCCGCTGTTTGGTACCAACCCCATCGCCTTCGCCGCGCCATGTGCCGAACATGACCCGATTGTCTTCGACATGGCCACCAGTGCCATGGCTCACGGTGACGTGCAGATTGCCGCGCGCGCCGGCCAGCGGTTGCCTGAAGGCATGGGTGTGGATGCCAATGGCGAGCCGACCACCGACCCCAAGGCAATCCTGGAGGGCGGTGCCTTGCTGCCGTTTGGCGGGCACAAGGGCTCGGCGTTGTCGATGATGGTCGAGTTGCTGGCGGCGGCGCTGACCGGTGGGCATTTTTCCTGGGAATTCGACTGGTCGGGGCACCCGGGCGCGAAGACGCCATGGACCGGCCAGCTGATCATCGTCATCGACCCGAGCAAGGCCGAGGGCGAGCGCTTCGCCCAGCGCAGCCGTGAACTGGTGGAGCAGATGCAGGCGGCAGGGCTGACCCGTATGCCCGGTGAACGGCGTTACCGTGAGCGCGAAGTGGCCGAGGAGGAGGGTGTGGCGCTGACCGAGCAGGAGTTGCAGGGCTTGAAAGCGCTGCTTGACTGACCCGGCCTCTTCGCGGGCACGCCCACTCCCACAGGGATATCACCGTCCCTGAGCCCTGCGCAGTACCTGTGGGAGCGGGCATGCCCGCGAACAATCCGGCACAATTTCCCAGCCATGCATTGTTGCATGGACAACCTTGCACAATAGTTGATGTTCCTGACAGCGCACTCCGGGTATGCTCAGGGCTGACTTTTCGTACCGTCCTGATCCAAGGAGCTGCACGCTGTGTTCAAACATGTCGATGCCTATGCCGGCGACCCGATCCTCTCGCTGATGGAAACCTTCAAGGCCGATCCGCGCGCCGACAAGGTCAACCTGAGTATCGGCCTGTACTACGATGAGGCCGGCGTGGTGCCGCAACTGGCGGCTGTGGATGCGGTGGAAAAACGCATCGCCGGCCAGGACCACGAAGCCTCGCTGTACCTGCCGATGGAAGGCCTGGCCAGCTACCGCCAGGCAATCCAGGCGTTGCTGTTCGGGGCCGATCACCCGGCCGTGACGTCTGGGCGTGTGGCCACCGTGCAGACCGTGGGCGGTTCCGGTGCGCTGAAGGTCGGTGCCGACTTCCTCAAGCGCTACTTCCCGCAATCCGAAGTCTGGGTCAGCAACCCGACCTGGGACAACCACCGCGCCATTTTCGAAGGCGCCGGTTTCAAGGTGCACACTTACCCGTACTTCGACCAGGCCACCCGTGGCGTGGACTTCGACGGCATGCTGGCCACCTTGCAAACCCTGCCGGCCAACAGTGTGGTGCTGCTGCACCCATGCTGCCACAACCCGACCGGGGCCGACCTGGACCAGCAGCAGTGGCAGCAAGTGGTCGAAGTGGTCAAGGCACGCCAACTGATCCCGTTCCTCGACATTGCCTACCAGGGCTTCGCCGAAGGCCTGGTGGAAGATGCCTACGCCATCCGCGAAATGGCGCGCGCCGGCGTACCGTGCCTGGTCAGCAACTCGTTCTCGAAAATTTTCTCGCTGTATGGCGAGCGCGTCGGTGGCCTGTCGGTGGTCTGCGACGACGAGGCCACCGCCCAGAGCGTGCTGGGCCAGCTCAAGGCCACCGTGCGCCGCAACTACTCCAGCCCGCCCAACTTCGGTGCCCAGCTGGTCGCTGGCGTGCTTGGCGATGCCGGCCTGAATGCCCAGTGGGCGGCGGAAGTCGAAGTGATGCGCAAGCGTATCCTCGACATGCGCCAGGCACTGGTCGACGCCCTGGCGGTGCTGCTGCCAGGCCAGGACTTCCAGTTCTTCCTGCGCCAGCGCGGCATGTTCAGCTACACCGGCTTCAGCGTCGAGCAGGTGCGCCGCCTGCGTGACGAGTTCGGGGTATACCTGATCGACAGCGGTCGTGTGTGCATGTCCGGCTTGCGCCCGGCCAACCTGCAACGGGTGGCCGAAGCGTTCGCCGCCGTTCAGAAATAAACCCTTCCCAGGGGCGCACAGCGCCCCCACATTTTGCAGCTTCGCCGGCGAATATTGCCGGCCTTGCGTCGCGGCCCATCGCGACGCAAGGCCGCTCCCGCACCCTTCACTCCAGCCTGCCGGCACAACCCGCTTGTAAAGACAAGTGCAACCGTCTCTCGGATAGGGCTTCGCAAGTGCACCCTTTCCGTGCACAATCGCGCTCCTCTTTCCCGGTTGAGTTGGGCGGAACGTCTATTTCGCCATTCTCAGCCTGTTGCAGTCTTGCGAGTGGAGCTTCACCCGGAATGAATGAGCAGGCCCCGAGCGTTGAACAACGCTTTGCAGAATCGACCCCCGCCACCCTTGGCAGCTGGTCGCGTCACGACACCACCTGGATGCTGGGCCTGTTCGGCACAGCCATCGGCGCCGGAACCCTGTTCCTGCCAATCAACGCCGGCCTTGGCGGCTTCTGGCCGCTGCTGATCCTGGCCGCGCTGGCCTTCCCGATGACCTATTTTGCCCACCGCGGGCTGACCCGCTTCGTCCTCTCGGGGCGTGACGGCGGCGATATCACCGAGGTGGTCAAGGAGCACTTCGGCGCTTCCGCCGGCGGCGCGATCACCGTGCTGTACTTCTTCGCGATCTTCCCGATCCTGCTGATCTATAGCGTGGCGCTGACCAACACCGTGTCTAGCTTCATGGCGCACCAGTTGCACATGGAGCCGCCGCCGCGGGCCATTCTGTCGTTTGTGCTGATCCTCGGCCTGCTGGCCATCGTGCGCTGCGGCGAGCAGGCCACGGTGAAGGTCATGAGCCTGCTGGTCTACCCATTCATCGTCGCCCTGGGGCTGCTGGGCCTGTACCTGGTTCCGCACTGGAATGGCGGCATTCTCGACAGCGCCCAGCAGGTGCCGCCGGCATCGGCGTTCCTGCATACCGTGTGGCTGGCGATTCCGGTAATGGTGTTCTCGTTCAACCATTCGCCGATCATCTCGGCCTTTGCCGTTGACCAGAAGCGCCGCTACGGTGAGCACGCCGATCAGCGCAGCGGCCAGATCCTGCGTCGCGCCCACCTGCTGATGGTGCTGATGGTGCTGTTCTTCGTGTTCAGCTGCGTGCTCACCCTGAACAGCGCCCAGTTGGCCGAGGCCAAGGCACAGAACCTGTCGATCCTGTCGTACCTCGCCAACCACTTCAGCAACCCGGCCATCGCCTTCGCTGCGCCGCTGATTGCCTTCGTGGCCATCGCCAAGTCCTTCCTCGGCCACTACATCGGTGCCAGCGAAGGCCTCAAGGGCATCATCACCAAGGCTGGCGCGCGCCCGGGTGCCAAGGCCCTGGACCGCGTGGTCGCTGCGCTGATGCTGGTGGTGTGCTGGATCGTTGCCACCCTCAACCCGAGCATCCTCGGCATGATCGAGTCGCTGGGCGGCCCGATCATCGCGGTGCTGCTGTTCCTGATGCCGATGTACGCCATCCGCCGCGTGCCGTCGATGCGCAAGTACAGCGGTGCTGCCTCCAACGTGTTCGTGGTGGTAGTCGGCCTGGTTGCGCTGACCTCGGTGGTATACGGCCTGCTCGGCTGATACACCGCCTGCGATGACGAATGCCCGGGTCGCTTGTTGCCACCCGGGCATTTTTTTGTCCACAGGACTTGTCCGGCAATAGAACAATTTTACCTGCCCCCATAGGCACCCGACCGCCTTCATGCTTAACTCAGTGTCCTTTTCAAACCCCGCATAAGGATTTCGTCATGGCTCAAGTGACTCTCAAAGGCAACCCGGTTCAGGTCAAAGGCGAACTGCCGAAAACCGGCGCCCAGGCTCCGGCTTTCTCCCTGGTCGGTGAAGGCCTGGCGGACAAGTCGCTGAACGACTTTGCCGGCAAGCGCAAGGTGCTGAACATCTTCCCGAGCGTCGACACCCCGACCTGCGCTACCTCGGTGCGCAAGTTCAATGCCCAGGCCAACAAACTGGCCAATACCGTGGTGCTGTGCATTTCCGCCGACCTGCCGTTCGCTCAGGCACGTTTCTGCGGTGCCGAGGGCCTGGACAACGTGAAGAACCTGTCGACCCTGCGTGGCCGTGAGTTCCTCGAGAATTACGGCGTCGCCATCGCCGATGGCCCGCTGGCCGGCCTGGCTGCCCGCGCCGTGGTGGTGCTGGACGAGAACGACAAGGTGCTGCACAGCGAGCTGGTTGGCGAAATCGCTGACGAGCCGAACTACGATGCGGCGCTGGCTGTACTGAAGTAAGTTGCTTGGGGCTGGTACAGGCTACCGAGTCCTCAGGCCTGCCACCGCTCAAGGTAACACCCTGCAAACGGCCCGGAACGCGTTCCGGGCCGTTTTCATTTAAAGTTCAGGGTCTTGGCAACGTCAGGCGAAGGTAAACCTCTGGTAAAGGCCCTTTGCTAAAGCGATGCCAGTGCTTATCGTTTCATCCTCCCCAGGTCGTCATTCCGAACAAGGTTCGTTCAACCCATGCAAGCGCCCAACTCCCGTTCCCCCCGTCGCTGGCTCGTCGGCCTGCTGATCCTGCTGCTGGTGGCTGCATTGGCCTGGTGGCTGTGGCCTGCAACGTCGCCTGTGCACAAGGAAAGCAGTGGCGGGCGCGCGGGCAAGGGCGCGGGCATGGGCATGATGGGCGGCCGCCCGGGCTTTGGCGGTTCCAGCGACCCGGTACCGGTGCGTGTCGAATCGGTGCGGGTGGGCGACTTCCCGCTTTACTACAAGGCCCTGGGCACGGTCACCGCGACCAATACCGTGAACGTGCGTAGCCGCGTGGCCGGCGAGCTGGTAAAGATCCACTTCAAGGAAGGCCAGCAGGTCAAGGCCGGCGACCTGCTCGCCGAAATCGACCCGCGCCCTTACCGCATCGCCCTGCAACAGGCCGAAGGCACCCTGGCGCAGAACCAGGCACAGCTGAAGAACGCCCAGGTCGACCTGGCCCGCTATAAAGGCCTGTACGCCGAGGACAGCATCGCCAAGCAAACCCTCGACACCGCTGAAGCGCAGGTGGCGCAGTTCCAGGGGCTGGTCAAGACCAACCAGGCGCAGGTCAACGACGCCCGCCTTAACCTCGAATTCACCCAGATCCGTGCGCCGATCAACGGCCGCGTGGGCCTGCGCCAGCTCGACCTGGGCAACCTGGTGGCGGCCAACGACACCACCGCGCTGGTGGTGATCACCCAGACCGAACCGATCAGCGTCGCCTTCACCCTGCCGGAAACCGAGCTGAGCACGGTGCTGGAGCGCTACCGCAGCGGTGTCAGCCTGCCGGTCGAGGCCTGGGACCGCAGCGACAGCAAACTGCAGTCCGTCGGCGTACTGGGCAGCATCGACAACCAGATCGACACCACCACCGGCACCCTCAAGTTCAAGGGCCGCTTCGAGAACAAGGACCTGGCCCTGTTCCCCAACCAGTTCGTCAACGTGCGCCTGCTGGCCGATACCCTCAGGCAGGTGACCATGGCCCCGGCGGCGGCGATCCAGTTCGGCAACGACGGCACCTTTGCCTACGTGGTCAACGAGCAAAGCACGGTGAACGTGCGCAAGCTCAAGGTGGGCGCCAGCGACGGCGAGAACAGCGTCATCCTCGAAGGCCTCAAGGCTGGCGAGCGCCTGGTACTGGAGGGCACCGACCGCCTGCGCGAAGGCACCAAGGTGGAAGTGGTCGAGGACAGTTCGCAAGTGCCGACCAGCCCCGGCCAACAGCTGCAGGGGCAGGAGACCAAGGGTTCGGCGCAGGCGGGTGAAGCCCAGCCCGGTAAAACAGCGGGCAAGGCGGGCGCATGAACCTTTCGCGCCTGTTCATCCTGCGGCCGGTCGCCACCACGCTGAGCATGCTGGCCATCGTCCTGGCCGGCCTGATTGCCTACAAGCTGCTGCCGGTTTCCGCCTTGCCGCAAGTGGATTACCCGACTATCCGGGTCATGACCCTGTACCCCGGCGCCAGTCCGCAAGTCATGACCAGCGCCGTCACTGCGCCGCTGGAACGCCAGTTCGGGCAGATGCCGGGCCTGGAACAGATGGCCTCGACCAGCTCCGGCGGCGCCTCGGTGCTGACCTTGCGCTTCAATCTCGACATGAACATGGACGTTGCCGAGCAACAGGTGCAGGCGGCGATCAATGCCGCCAGCAACCTGTTGCCCAGCGACCTGCCGGCGCCGCCGGTGTACAACAAGGTCAACCCGGCCGACACCCCGGTGTTGACCTTGGCCATTTCCAGCAAGACCATGCCGTTGCCCAAGCTCAACGACCTGGTCGACACCCGCGTGGCGCAGAAGCTCGCGCAGATCGGTGGCGTGGGCATGGTCAGCATCGCCGGTGGTCAGCGCCAGGCGGTGCGGATCAAGGTCAATGTCGATGCCCTGGCCGCCAACGGCCTGAACCTGGACGACGTGCGCACCCTGATCGGCGCCTCCAACGTCAACCAGCCCAAGGGCAACTTCGACGGGCCGACCCGGGTATCGATGCTCGATGCCAACGACCAGCTGCGCTCGCCCGAGGAATACGCGAATCTGATCCTGGCCTACAACAACGGGGCGCCGCTGCGCCTGAAGGACGTTGCCGAAATTGTCGATGGCGCGGAGAACGAGCGCCTGGCCGCCTGGGCCAATGACAACCACGCGGTGCTGCTGAACATCCAGCGCCAGCCGGGCGCCAACGTCATCGAAGTGGTCGATCGCATCAAGAACCTGTTGCCGTCGATCACCGACAATCTGCCGGCCGGCCTCGATGTCTCGGTGTTGACCGACCGCACCCAGACCATCCGTGCCGCGGTCAAGGACGTACAGCACGAACTGCTGCTCGCCATCGCCCTGGTGGTGATGGTCACCTTTGTTTTCCTGCGCCGCTTCAGCGCCACCGTCATCCCGTCGATTGCCGTGCCGCTGTCACTGATCGGTACCTTCGGCGTGATGTACCTGGCCGGCTTCTCGGTCAACAACCTGACGTTGATGGCCCTGACTATCGCCACCGGCTTCGTGGTCGACGATGCCATCGTCATGCTGGAGAACATCTCCCGCCACATCGAGGAGGGCGAGACGCCCATGCAGGCGGCGCTGAAGGGCGCCCGGCAGATCGGCTTCACCCTGGTGTCGCTGACCTTCTCGCTGATTGCCGTACTGATTCCGCTGCTGTTCATGGCCGATGTGGTCGGCCGCTTGTTCCGCGAGTTCGCCATCACCCTGGCGGTGGCGATCCTGATTTCCCTGGTGGTGTCGCTGACCCTCACGCCGATGATGTGCGCGCGCCTGCTCAAGCGTGAGCCCGAGCCCGAAGAGCAGGGCCGCTTCTACCGCGCCAGTGGCGCCTGGATCGACTGGTTGATCAGGCACTACGGCAGTGCCCTGCAATGGGTGCTCAAGCGCCAGCCGCTGACCTTGCTGGTGGCCGTGGCCAGCCTGGGGCTCACCGTGTTCCTGTACATGGTGGTGCCCAAGGGCTTCTTCCCGGTGCAGGATACCGGGGTGATCCAGGGCATTTCCGAAGCGCCGCAGGCCACCTCGTTCGCCGCCATGAGCGAGCGCCAGCAGGCGTTGAGCAAGGTGATCCTGCAGGATCCGGCGGTGCAGAGCCTGTCTTCCTACATCGGCGTTGACGGCGACAACGCCACGCTCAACAGTGGCCGTCTGCTGATCAACCTCAAGCCGCATGGCGAGCGCGATGTCACCGCCAGCGAAGTGATCAGCCGCCTGCAGCCGCAACTCGACCGCCTGGTGGGTATCCGCCTGTTCATGCAGCCGGTTCAGGACCTGAGCATCGAAGACCGGGTCAGCCGTACCCAGTACCAGTTCAGCCTGTCGTCGCCGGATGCGGACCTGCTGGCGCAGTGGAGCGGCAAGCTGGTGCAGGCACTGCAGCAACGCCCGGAACTGGCCGATGTGGCCAGTGACCTTCAGGACAAGGGCCTGCAGGTCTACCTGGTGATCGACCGCGACATGGCAAGCCGCCTGGGAATCAGCGTGTCGCAGATCACCAATGCCTTGTACGACGCGTTCGGCCAACGGCAGATTTCCACCATCTACACCCAGGCCAGCCAGTACCGTGTGGTGCTGCAGTCCAAAGACGCCGCGGTCGTCGGCCCGCAGGCGCTGGAGTCGGTTCATGTCAAGGCCGCCGATGGCGGCCAGGTGCGCCTGTCGGCACTGGCACGTATCGAACAGCGCCAAGCCCAGTTGGCCATTTCCCACATCGGCCAGTTCCCGGCTGTGACCCTGTCGTTCAACCTGGCCCATGGCGCCTCGCTGGGCGAGGCGGTGCGAGTGATCGAGCAGGTGCAAAAAGACATCGGCATGCCGCTGGGCGTGCAGACCCGCTTCCAGGGCGCCGCCGAGGCCTTCCAGGCATCGTTGTCGAGCACCTTGCTGCTGATCCTGGCGGCGGTGGTGACCATGTACATCGTGCTGGGCGTGCTGTACGAAAGCTATATCCACCCGGTGACCATCCTGTCCACCCTGCCATCGGCAGCGGTCGGGGCCTTGCTGGCCTTGCTCATCAGCGGCAACGACCTGGGCATGATCGCCATCATCGGCATCATCCTGCTGATCGGCATCGTCAAGAAGAACGCGATCATGATGATCGACTTTGCCCTGGAAGCCGAGCGTCACCAGGGCATGAGCCCGCGCGATGCGATCTACCAGGCGGCACTGCTGCGTTTCCGGCCAATCCTGATGACCACCCTGGCCGCGCTGTTCGGCGCGGTGCCGCTGATGTTCGCCACCGGTTCCGGTGCCGAACTGCGCCAGCCGCTGGGCCTGGTGATGGTTGGCGGGTTGCTGGTCAGCCAGGTGCTGACACTGTTCACCACCCCGGTCATCTACCTGTACTTCGACCGCCTGGCCCGTCGCTGGCGCCCGGCTGATGCCAGGCAGGCCGAGGCATGAACCTGTCCGGGCCGTTCATCCGTCGCCCGGTGGCGACCATGCTGCTGAGCCTGGCGATCCTGCTGCTGGGCGGGGTCAGCTTCGGCCTGCTGCCGGTGGCGCCGCTGCCGCAGATGGATTTCCCGGTGATCGTGGTGTCGGCCAACCTGCCTGGCGCCAGCCCTGAGGTCATGGCTTCCACCGTGGCTACGCCGCTGGAGCGCAAGCTGGGTAGCATCGCCGGCGTGACCACGCTGACCAGCAGCTCCAACCAGGGCTCTACACGGGTGATCATCGGCTTCGAGATGGGCCGCGACATCGATGGGGCGGCGCGCGAGGTGCAGGCTGCGATCAATGCCACCCGCAATCTGTTGCCCAGCGGCATGCGCAGCATGCCCACCTACAAGAAGATCAACCCGTCGCAGGCACCGATCATGGTGCTGTCGCTGACTTCGCAGGTGCTGCAGAAGGGTCAGTTGTACGACCTGGCCGATACCATCCTGGCGCAAAGCCTGGCCCAGGTGTCGGGGGTGGGGGAAGTGCAGATCGGCGGCAGTTCGCTGCCGGCGGTGCGGATTGCTGTCGAGCCGCAATTGCTCAACCAGTACGGCCTGTCGCTGGACGAGGTGCGCACGGCGGTATCCAACGCCAACCAGCGTCGGCCCATGGGCTTCGTCGAGGATGCCGAGCGTAGCTGGCAAGTGCGGGCCAACGACCAGCTGGAAAGCGCCAGGGACTACGAGCCGGTGGTGATCCGCCAGCAGAACGGTACCATCCTGCGCCTGTCCGACGTGGCGAGCGTTACCGATGGCGTCGAGAACCGCTACAACAGCGGTTTCTTCAACGACCAGAGCGCGGTACTGCTGGTGGTCAACCGCCAGAGCGGCGCCAACATCATCGAAACCGTGGACCAGATCAAGGCGCAACTGCCAGCCCTGCAGTCGTTGCTGCCGGCCAGCGTGCAACTGAACGTGGCCATGGATCGCTCGCCGGTGATCAAGGCCACCCTGAAGGAGGCCGAGCATACCCTGCTGATCGCCGTGGTGCTGGTGATCCTGGTGGTGTACCTGTTCCTCGGCAGCCTGCGCGCCTCGCTGATCCCCAGCCTGGCCGTGCCGGTGTCGCTGGTGGGCACCTTCGCAGTCATGTACCTGTGTGGTTTCTCGCTCAATAACCTGTCGCTGATGGCGCTGATCCTGGCCACCGGGCTGGTGGTGGACGATGCCATCGTGGTGTTGGAAAACATCTCCCGGCATATCGAGGACGGCCAGCCACCGATGAAGGCAGCCTACCTCGGTGCCAGGGAAGTGGGCTTTACCTTGTTGTCGATGAACGTGTCACTGGTGGCAGTGTTCGTGTCGATCCTGTTCATGGGTGGCATCGTGCGCAACCTGTTCCAGGAATTCTCCATCACCCTGGCGGCGGCGATCATCGTGTCGCTGGTGGTATCGCTGACCCTCACGCCGATGTTGTGCGCCCGCTGGCTGAAGCCACACCGGGCCGAGCTGAGCCGCCTGCAGCGCTGGAGCGACAAGCTGCACCAGCGCATGGTCGATGCCTATGACCGCAGCCTTGGCTGGGCCTTGCGTCACAAGCGCCTGACCCTGATCAGCCTGCTGGCCACCATCGGCCTCAACGTTGCCCTGTATGTGGTTGTGCCGAAGACGCTGATGCCGCAGCAGGACTCCGGCCAGCTGATAGGCTTCATCCGCGGCGATGACGGCCTGTCGTTCGGCGTGATGCAGCCGAAAATGGAAATCTACCGCCGCGCCTTGCTGGCCGACCCGGCAGTGCAGAGCGTTGCCGGTTTCATCGGCGGCAACAGCGGCACCAACAACGCCGTGGTGCTGGTCCGCCTCAAACCGATCAGCGAGCGCAAAATCGATGCGCAGAAGGTGATCGAGCGCCTGCGCAAGGAAATGCCCAAGGTGCCGGGCGGGCGGCTGTTCCTGATGGCCGACCAGGACCTGCAACTGGGCGGCGGCGGTCGCGACCAGACCTCGTCGCAGTATCTCTACAGCCTGCAAAGCGGCGATCTGGCCGCTTTGCGCGAATGGTTCCCGAAGGTGGTGGCAGCACTGCGTGCGCTACCGCAACTGACGGCCATCGACGCCCGCGACGGTGCCGGAACCCAGCAGGTCACCCTGGTGGTCGACCGTGACCAGGCCAAGCGCCTGGGGATCGACATGGACATGGTCACCAGCGTACTGAACAACGCCTACAGCCAGCGGCAGATCTCCACCATCTACGACAGCCTCAACCAGTACCAGGTGGTGCTGGAGATCAACCGCAAATACGCCTGGGACCCGAGCACGCTGGAACAGGTGCAGGTGATCACCTCCGACGGTGCCCGCGTGCCCCTGTCGACCATCGCCCATTACCAGAACAGCCTGGCCAACGACCGGGTCAGCCACGAAGGCCAGTTCGCTGCCGAAAGCATCGCCTTCGACATCGCCGAAGGCTACAGCCCCGACCAGGCCATGGTGGCGCTGGAGCATGCCGTGGCCAAGCTGGGCCTGCCGGAGGAAGTGATTGGCAAGCTCGGTGGCAGTGCCGATGCCTTTGCCAGGACTCAGCAAGGCCAGCCGCTGATGATCCTTGGCGCACTGGTGCTGGTATACCTGGTGCTGGGTATTCTCTACGAAAGCTACATTCACCCGTTGACCATTCTGTCGACACTGCCCTCGGCCGGCGTCGGCGCCTTGCTGGCACTGTACGTCACTGGCGGTGAGTTCAGCCTGATCTCGCTACTGGGCTTGTTCCTGCTGATTGGCGTGGTGAAGAAGAACGCGATCCTGATGATCGACCTGGCCTTGCAGCTGGAGCGTCACCAGGGCCTGTCCCCGGAGGCGTCGATTCGCCGCGCCTGCCTGCTGCGCCTGCGGCCGATCCTGATGACCACGCTGGCGGCCATCCTGGGTGCCTTGCCGCTGCTGCTGAGCCGTGCCGAAGGCGCGGAAATGCGCCAGCCGCTGGGCCTGACCATCATCGGAGGGCTGGTGTTCAGCCAGGTCCTCACCCTTTACACGACGCCGGTGGTGTACCTGTACCTGGACCGCCTGCGTCACCGTTTCAACCGTTGGCGCGGCGTGCGCACCGACGCCGCCCTGGATACCCCGCTATGACTTTTGCCCAGACCCCACTTCACCGAACCCTGCAAGTGCTGGCGCGTGCGCGTGGCTCACGCCTGCTCGGTGCCGGGTTGTGCGTGGCCTTGCTCAGTGCCTGTACCCTGAGCCCGGATTACCACCGCCCTGAGATGAGCGGCACGGCGCAATTCAAGCACGCCGAAGGCTGGACCCAGGCCGCGCCGTCCGATGCCATCGCCCGCGGGGCCTGGTGGGAGATCTACGGCGATGCCGGGCTCAATGCGCTGGTCGAGGAACTGAACCGCAGCAACCAGACCGTGGCGCAATCCGAGGCCCAGTATCGCCAGGCCCAGGCGCTGGTGCGCAGTAGCCGCGCGGCACTGTTCCCCAGCCTCGACCTGAGCGTCGGCAAGAACCGCTCGGCCCAGGGCACCGGCAGCTCCAGTTCCAGCCTGTCCAACAACAGCAGCGGCATTCGCAACACCTACAACGCCCAGCTCGGCGTCAGCTGGGAAATCGACCTGTGGGGCAAGCTGCGCGAAACCCTCGATGCCAACCAGGCCAGTGCCGAAGCCAGCCTGGCCGACCTGGCCTCGATCCGCCTCAGCCAGCAGTCGGAACTGGTGCAGAACTACCTGCAGTTGCGGGTGATCGACGAGCAGAAGCGCCTGCTCGAAGCCACCGTGGCGGCCTATGAGCGCTCGCTGCGGATGAACCAGAACCAGTACCGCGCGGGTGTCGCCGGCGCGGATGCGGTGGCCCAGGCGCGTACCCAGCTGAAAAGCACCCAGGCCGACCTGATCGACCTGGTCTGGCAGCGCGCGCAGTTCGAGAACGCCATTGCCGTGTTGCTCGGCAAAGCCCCGGCCGAGTTCACCCTGGCCGACAGCAAAAGCATACCGGCTCTTCCGCAGGTACCGGTTACCCTGCCTTCGCAGTTGCTGGAACGGCGCCCGGACATCGCCGCCGCCGAACGCAACGTGATGGCGGCCAACGCCAACATTGGTGTGGCGCGGGCGGCGTATTTCCCGGACCTTAGCCTGAGCATGAATGGTGGCTATTCCAGCAGCAGCTTCAACAACTGGATCGAACTGCCCAACCGCTACTGGTCGGTGGGCCCGCAACTGGCGCTGAGCTTGTTCGACGCCGGCAAGCGCAGCGCCGAGGTGGACCGCACGGTGGCGGTGTATGACCAGACCGTGGCGCAGTATCGCCAGACCGTGCTCGACGGCTTCAAGGAAGTGGAGAACCTGCTGGTACAGTTGAAGGTCTACGGCGATGAAGCAGCAGTGCGCCAGGAGGCGCTGGATGCTGCTCGCGAGTCACTGCGCCTGACCGAGAACCAGTACCGCGCGGGGCTGATCGGCTACCTGGATGTGGTGAATGTGCAGACCACGGCGCTAAGCAACGAGCGCAGCGTGCTGAACCTGCTGCAAGGGCGCCTGGTGGCCAGCGTGCAACTGATTGCCGCGCTGGGCGGTGGCTGGGACGCCGGGCAGGCTTTTGCCAGGCAGGACTGACCTGGTGTTCGCCGGGCGCAAAAACCCCGTGCGTTTCGCCTAAGCTTGAGTACAATCGTCAGCTTTTTCCGGGCCTGGCCCGTCGCTGGTACCTTCCAATGCTGACCGGTAGCTACTCCTCTTCGCTGGTGTTGATTTCGCTGTGCGTGGCAATTCTGGCGTCCTATACCGCCCTTGACCTGACCGGCCGCATCGCCACGGCAACGGGCCGGGCTGCGTTGCTGTGGATGGGCGGTGGTGCACTGGCCATGGGCATCGGCGTGTGGTCGATGCACTTTATCGGCATGCTCGCCTTCAGCCTGCCCATCGACCTGGGCTATGACCTGGGCCTGACCGCGTTTTCGCTGCTGATTGCCGTATTGTCGTCGGGCTTTGCCCTGTGGCTGGTCAGCCAACCGAGTCTGCCGGGGGTGCAACTGGGCTTCGGTGCGCTGGTCATGGGCGCCGGCATTGCCTGCATGCACTACACCGGCATGGCAGCGCTGCGCATGCTGCCAGGTATCGACTATGACCCGACCCTGTTCGGCGCCTCGTTGCTGATTGCCGTGGGCGCCTCGGCAGCGGCCTTGTGGATTGCCTTCCGCCTGCGCAAGCACACGCCCTACGTCCGGCAGATCCGTGGCCTGGCGGCAGTGGTGATGGGGATTGCGATCGTCGGTATGCACTACACCGGCATGGCCGCGGCGAACTTTCCCGAGGGCAGCTTTTGCGGCGCGCTGGCGGGGGGAGGCTTGCAAGGCGACGGTCTGGTCTACCTGGTGCTGATCACTACCTTGGCCGTATTGGCCGTCGCCTTGCTCACTTCGGTGCTGGATGCCCGCCTCGAGGCGCGCACCGCCGAGCTGGCCCGTTCGCTGACCCTGGCCAACCAGGAACTCACCCAGTTGGCCCTGCACGACACCCTCACCGACCTGCCCAACCGCACCCTGCTGGCCGACCGCATCGAACAGGCTATCGCCAAGGTGGCGGAGCAGGGCGGTTGCTTTGCCTTGATGTTCATCGACCTGGATGGCTTCAAGCCGGTCAACGATGCCTTCGGCCACCACATCGGCGATTTACTGCTCAAGGCCGTGGCGGCCCGCCTGCGTGGTCACCTGCATAGCCAGGACACGCTGGCGCGCATCGGCGGTGACGAATTCGTGTTGCTGGTGGAATTGCAGGAACCGAACGATGCCGTGGACGTGGCGGTTAAGCAGGTCAATCTGGTGTCACGGCCGTTCCGCGTGGCCGAGCATGACCTGCAGCTGTCAGCGAGCCTGGGCATCGTCCTGTACCCGGGTAACGGCCAGGATCAGCACGAGTTGCTGCGTAATGCCGACGCCGCCATGTATCACGTCAAGAGCGCCGGCAAGAACGGCTACAGCTTCTTCGATGCGTCGATGAACAGTAACGCCCGCCAGCAACTGCAACTGCTGCAGGACCTGCGTCAGGCGCTGGAGCTGCGCCAGTTCCGCTTGCACTACCAGCCCAAGTTCGACGCCCAGGCGTGCCAGCCGATCGGCGCCGAGGCCTTGCTGCGCTGGGAGCACCCGCAGCAGGGCCTGTTGCTGCCCGACCGTTTCATCGGCCTGGCAGAGAAAACCGGCCTGATCATTCCCATCGGTGAGTGGGTGCTCATCGAGGCCTGCCGGCAGATGCGTCAGTGGCTGGATCAGGGGTATCAGGGCTGGCGAATGGCCGTGAACCTGTCAGCCATCCAGTTCTGTCATGCCGGGCTGGTCGAGAGCGTGGCCCGGGCCTTGCAGCAGACCGGCCTGCCAGCCAATTGCCTGACCCTGGAAATTACCGAAACCACCGCCATGCACGACGCCGACGCCAGCCTGACGGTACTGCAGCGCCTGTCCGACATGGGCGTGGACTTGTCCATCGATGACTTTGGTACCGGCTACTCCAGCCTGATGTATCTCAAGCGCCTGCCGGCCAACGAGCTGAAGATCGACCGCGGGTTCGTGCGCGACCTGGAGCAGGACAGCGACGATGCGGCCATCGTTTCAGCGATCGTGGCGCTGGGCCAGGCGCTGGGCCTGCGTATCGTTGCCGAAGGGGTGGAGACCGACAAGCAGCAGGCTTTCCTGACCCGCCTGGGCTGTGATTCGCTGCAAGGTTACCTGCTGGGCCAACCAGTGCCGGCCGAGCAGTTCATGGGCAAGTTGCAGGCCATGCGCGAGAGCAATACGGCGGTGGGTTAGACCGCATCGCGCAGGGGGATGGCGGGGATGAAGGCGTCCATTTCCGCTTCGACGGCTTCGATGATGCGCTCTACGTCCGCTGCGGCCATGATCGCCGCGCAGGGAATGCCGGCAATGGCCAGCAGGGTTTCGCCGGTGGCGCGGTCGAACAACCGCGCGACCATGCTGCGCGGCGCATCCATGCTGGCTTCGAAGCCCAGTGGGTGGAAATGCCAGCGCATCACCTGGCAGGCGTTGGGGAACGTCATTTTGTTCATGCCAGCCTCCTTGTCCGTACCCGGACGTGGATGAGCGGGTGGCCACCTCGCTGTGGCCGCCGGGAAGGTAACCATAGCACCTGCCACACGCAATGCTCGCTGGCCAATGCGACAAAAGTACTAATGCATGATGGCGGTCACATCTTTGTGCGCCACGCCGGCCACCGAGGCACCTTCTTGCAAACGTTTTCCAGGCAGGATAGCCGCACTCATGCCGGTGTTTTCCGTCATTCCCTGCGAGGTTCGGTCGGCACTTTTTCAGACGAATGGTGCGGTCAGCCCAGCAGTCCTGCCGCGATGTTGATGGTGAAACCGAGAATCGCGGTGTTGAAAACGAACCCGACCAGTGAATGCGCCAGCACCACCTTGCGTAAGCCGCGCCCGGCGACGCCGACATCGGAGGTCTGCACCGCGATGCTGATGGTGAACGAGAAGTAGTGGAAATCCCAGTAATCCGGGTTGCGCTCGCCATCGGCAAAACGCAGCGGCGGCTCATGCCGTTGCGCGGTGTAGAACAGCCGGGCGTAATGCAGGCTGAAGATGCAGCCGATCAGCAACCAGGAACCGGCCACGGTCAGGCCGGTGTAGAGGTAATGCAGAGCCAGTGCTGTGCCTTGCAGGCCACGACTGGAGACCAACTGCAGGGTGACCGCGGCGAGGCTGGCTATCGCAGCGATGCACACGGTGAGCAAGACCAGGCCGGCATTTTCATCTTCGACCCGGGCGACCTTGCGCACCTTTTCCGGGTTGGCATTCCAGGTCAGGTAGAACACCAGCAGCAGGTAAAGCCATACACCAAGGTTCCAGCCGGCAAGGACGTGCTGAACGGTGTCGTCTGCAGGTATCAGCCAGGCGCCGAGCAGGCCGGCCAGGGTGGCGACAGTCAGGCGCGGGTGGGTGTGGGTCAGGCGGTGGAAAGCCATGTGGCCTCGCTGGCAAATTACTCTAGACGGTGATGTCGCGCATCCGCTGCGGGATGCATTGGCTCGATTATGATGAATTGCGGGTCGCCGCGGGAGCGGGCGACGGCCACGGACATTGTGCAGCTGTTCTTTGCTGCCGCCCATCGCGCACCCACGCAACTCTCAGTACACTGCACGCTCCAACCCCAACATCCGTTGAACTCGAGGTTTTTGCATGACGCTCAGTCCTTTGGCAGGCAAGCCGGCTCCGGCCAGCGTGCTGGTCGATATTCCCCGACTGCTCACCGCCTACTACACCGGCCGCCCTGATGCTGCCGTGGCGGCCCAGCGGGTGGCCTTCGGCACCTCGGGGCACCGGGGCACTTCGCTTGAATTGAGTTTCAACGAATACCACGTCCTGGCGATCACCCAGGCCATCTGCCTGTATCGCCAGGAAAAGGGCATCGATGGCCCGCTGTTCATTGGCGCCGATACCCACGCCCTGTCGGCACCGGCGACCGCCAGCGCCCTGGAAGTGCTGGCTGCCAACGGCGTGCAGGTGATGCTGTCCAAGGACGACGAGTACACGCCGACCCCGGCCGTGTCCCACGCCATTCTCTGCCATAACCGTGGCCGCGTGCAGGGCCTGGCCGATGGCATTGTCATCACCCCGTCGCACAACCCACCGCAGAGCGGTGGCTTCAAGTACAACCCACCCAATGGCGGCCCGGCCGACAGCGACGTGACCAAGTGGATCGAAGCCAAGGCCAACGAACTGCTGGCGGCGAACCTGGCAGGGGTCAAGCGCATGGCGCATGCCCAGGCGCTGCAGGCCGCCACCACTCAGCGTCACGACTACGTCAGCAGCTACGTGGCCGACCTGGAAAACGTCATCGACTTCGACGTCATCCGTGGTGCCAAGCTGCGCCTGGGGGTCGACCCGCTGGGCGGGGCCGGGGTGCGTTACTGGTCGGCGATTGCCGAGCGCTACCAGCTGGACCTGGAAGTGGTGAATACCGAGGTCGACCCGACCTTCCGCTTCATGACCGTCGACTGGGACGGCCAGATCCGCATGGACCCGTCCTCGCCGTACGCCATGCAAGGTCTGATCGGCCTGCGCGAGCGCTTCGACGTGGCGTTCGCCTGCGATCCTGACCATGACCGCCACGGCATCGTCACCCCGGATGGCCTGCTGCAGCCGAACAACTACCTGGCCGTGGCCATCGACTACCTGTACCGCCACCGCCCGCAATGGCGCAGTGACGCCGCAGTGGGCAAGACCGTGGTGTCCAGCGGCCTGATCGACCGCGTTACCCAGCGCCTGGGCCGCGAGTTGTACGAAGTGCCGGTGGGCTTCAAGTTCTTTGCCCAAGGGTTGTTCGACGGGACGCTCGGCTTTGGCGGCGAGGAGAGTGCAGGGGCTTCGTTCCTGCGCCGCGATGGCTCGGTCTGGGCCACCGACAAGGACGGCCTGATCCCGGCCTTGCTGGCTGCCGAGATGACCGCCCGCACCGGGCGCAATCCGAGCCAGGCCTACGCCGACCTCACCGCGGCGCTGGGCAAGCCATTTGCCACGCGGGTCGAAGCCAAGGCAGATGCCCGGCAGAAGGCGCTGCTGAGCAAGCTGGCGCCGGAGCAGGTGAAGTCGACCGAACTGGCCGGGGAGCCGATCGTGCAGATCCTCAGCCACGCGCCGGGCAATGGCCAGGCGATTGGCGGGCTGAAGGTGATGACCGCCAATGGCTGGTTCGCCGCGCGGCCGTCGGGCACCGAGGACATCTACAAGATCTACGCCGAAAGCTTCATCGATGAGGCGCACCTGCAGCGCCTGGTGCAGGAAGCGCAGCTGTTGGTGGACGCCGCGATCGCCTGATCAGGGCATGCACGGCCGGATCGGGCGCCGCGCGGGCGGCGCCCGATGTCCCGTTGGGTTTTCAGGGCATGTGCAATCCGTGGAGCGGCCGTGTCAAACCGGTCAGACGGAGTCGGGCACTACGGCGATCACATCGATCTCCATCAACCACTCGGCCTGGGCCAGCCCGGCGACCACCAGCCCGGTGGAAATCGGGAACACGCCCTTCAGCCATTTACCCACCTCCCTGTACACCGGCTCGCGAAAGCGCGGGTCGGTGATATAGGTGGTGGTCTTGACGATGTGCGACAGCTCCGAGCCGGCCTCTTCAAGCAGCTGCCTGACGTTTTTCATCGCCTGCTCGGCCTGCGCCCGTGGGTCCCCCAGGCCAACCAGGTTGCCGTCGAAGTCGGTGCCGACCTGCCCGCGTACATAGATGGTATTGCCGGCGCGCACCGCCTGGCACAGGTCGTTGTCCAGGGTCTGGTTGGGGTAGGTGGCCTTGGTGTTGAACATGCGGATGCGGGTATGGGTAGGCATCAGTGGGCTCCGAAGGTGCTGACGTTGCTGATCTGGGCGTGTTGCTGCTCATCCGCGGCGCGTTGCTGGCGGTCGCGGTAGGCGGTATAGGTGCGTTGCGTGGCGATGTGGCCGGCGACGTGCTTGGCGTCGTGCCATACGCCCCAGATGAACGATGAGCCACGGCGCGATAGCCACGGCAGGCCAAGGAAGTAGATGCCCGGCTCGCGGGCCACGCCGCGCTGGTGCTGGGGCTTGCCGTTGGCGTCGAAGGTGTCGACCTGCAGCCAGCTGAAATCCACGCTGTAACCGGTGGCCCAGATGATGCTGCTGACGCCGGCCTTGGCCAGGTCCAGTTGCAGCAGCGGGTTGCGCATGCATTCCGGGTCGGCCAGGCGTTCACGGGCTTCGGGCTCTTCCGGCAGCTCAAGGCCGTTGCGCTGGATATAGGCATCGGCGGCATCCAGCAGGGCCAGGTAATTCTCGTCGCCGCGGTTGATGTTCTCGACCAGGTTGTCCTGGAAGCGTGCCACACCGTTTGCGAACGACTCGGTCAGGCCGACCAGGGTCATGCCTTGCTGGGCGAGGGCGCGGAAGTCCACGGTGTGGCCGCCACGGGCACCGCTGACAGCAATGGTCACGTGCTCGCGGCCGGGCTTGGCGACTTCTGCATCCCACTCACCCAGCACACCCAGCCACCAGCAGAAGTCACGGTTGCGATAGGCGCGTGGCGGGCGGTCGTGGGCACCGACCGACAGGTACACCTGGCGCCCGGCGCGCATCAGCTCCTCGGCGATCTGTACACCCGAGGAGCCGGCGCCCACTACCAGCACAGCCCCTGCGGGCAGTTGTGCGGGGTTGTAATAGGCGGCCGAGTGGATCTGGTGCAGGTTGCTGTCTTGCGGTGCGATGGCCGGAATCACCGGTTTCTGGAATGGGCCGGTGGCAGCGACCACGCGGTTGGCGCGGATCACGCCTTCATTGGTGTCGATGGTGAAGCCGGGGCGGTCGCTGTTGCGCACGACCTTCCTCACTTCGATGCCGGTGCGTACCGGCAGGTTGTACTTGCGTACGTACTGCTCGAAGTAGTCGGCCACCTGGTCCTTGCCGGCGAAGGCATCAGCGTCAAGGTCGAATTCCAGCCCCGGGAAGCGGTCGTGCCAAGCCGGGCCATTGGCCACCAGCGAGTCCCAGCGGCCGCTGCGCCAGGCCTCGGCGATACGCTTGCGCTCCAGCACCAGGTGCGGCACGCCAAGCTTGCTCAGGTGTTCGCTCATGGCCACGCCGGCCTGGCCGGCGCCGACCACGAGGGTGTCGATTTCAAGATTGTTCAGTGTCATGTCCGAGCCCTTGTTCAGGCGGTTTTTGTCAGGTCGGTTTGGAGGACCGCCGTTGCCTGGGGCCAGACTAGGGATGCCGTGGGAACGGCGAAAATAGTATTTAGCTTGGGCTTGCCCATAAAACGGCGAAGGCCTTGGCTCCTGTGGCCCGCAGGGCTGGATACGGCAGCAGAACGAGGAGCCTGGCCGGCTTGTCGTGGCCTTAGTTTTTTCCTTTGCAAAGCCACGAAAAAAGGTGGTTTCGCCTGCCGCAAGGTTCGACCCAGAATGCCCTGAATCGCACAGCACAACAGGAACCATGACATGACTTTCTCCATCATCGGCCGTTGTCAGGAAACTGGGCAGGTCGGTATCGCCATCAGCTCGTCGAGCATCGCGGTGGGCGCCCGCTGCCCGTGGGTGAGGGCGGGCGTCGGCGCGGTGGCCACGCAGAACATCACCTTGCCAGCGCTGGGGCCGCAGATTCTCGATGCCCTGGAACAGCAGCAGTTGCCGCCCGCGGCGGCGCTGGACCGGGTGCTGAGCGCCAATGGCTGGAGCGAGTACCGCCAGGTCACGGTGATCGACAGCCACGGCCAGGTCGCGCTGTTCACCGGCAAGGAAGCCCTGGGCACGCATCACGCCGTGGCCGGTGAGCAATGTGCGGCAGCGGGCAACCTGCTGGCTTCGCCCCAGGTGATCGAGGCGATGGTGCAGGCATTCGAGCAGGCTGGAGGGCACCTGGCCGACCGTCTGCTGGCGGCCATGCAGGCGGCGATAGCTGCTGGCGGTGAGGCCGGGCCGGTGCACTCGGCGGCGTTGAAGATTGCCGGCGAACTGACCTGGCCGTTGGTGGACTTGCGGGTGGATTGGGCCGACACCGATCCGATCGGCGTGCTCGACGGCCTGTGGCAGGCGTACCGACCGCAGATGCAGGACTACGTCACCCGTGCGCTCAACCCGACTGCCGCGCCAAGTTACGGGGTACCGGGCGATGAGTGAAAACGCCAGCCGCGCGCTGCTGGCCCGGTTGATCGGCTTTGCCACGGTCAGCCGGGATTCCAACCTGGCGCTGATCGGTTTCATCCGCGATTACCTGGCCGGGTTGGGAGTGGAAAGCGAACTGTTTCATAACCCGGAAGGCACCAAGGCCAACCTGTTCGCCACCATCGGGCCAAGGGATGTTGGCGGTATCGTGCTGTCCGGGCATACCGATGTGGTACCGGTCGACGGCCAGGCCTGGACGGTTGAACCGTTTGCCCTGAGCGAACGCGACGGCCGCTTGTATGGCCGCGGCACGGCCGACATGAAGGGCTTCATCGCCTCGGTACTGGCAGCTGTGCCTGCGTTTGCTGCGCAGCCGTTGCGCCTGCCGGTGCACTTGGCGTTTTCCTACGACGAGGAAGTTGGCTGCCTGGGGGTGCGCTCGCTGTTGGCTGCCCTCGAACAACGCCCGCACAAGCCTCGGCTGTGCCTGATAGGCGAGCCCACCGAACTCAAGCCGGTGCTCGGGCACAAGGGCAAGCTGGCGATGCGCTGCCAGGTGCAGGGTGCGGCCTGTCATTCGGCCTATGCGCCGTACGGGGTGAACGCCATCGAGTATGCGGCGAAGCTGATCGGCAAGCTCGGTGAGATTGGTGAGGCCCTGGCCTTGCCGGAGTACCACGACGAGCGTTTCGATCCACCGTTCTCCACGGTGCAGGCCGGTGTGATCAGGGGCGGCAGGGCGCTGAACATCGTCCCGGCAGAATGCGAGTTCGATTTCGAAGTACGCACATTACCGGGGTTTGCAGCACAGGCGGTGGCCGACCAGTTGCAAACCTATGCCGAGGCCGAGTTGCTACCGCGGATGCGCAAGGTCAATGCCGCCAGCGCCATACGCTTGCAACCGTTGAGCGCCTATCCGGGGCTGGCCACGCCGGCAGACAGCGAAGCGGCGCGCCTGGTGGCGTTGCTGAGCGGCTCGGAGGAATTCGCTACGGTGGCGTTTGGCACCGAAGGCGGGTTGTTCGACCAGGCGGGTATCCCGACGGTGGTGTGTGGGCCGGGAAGCATGGACCAAGGGCACAAGCCGGATGAGTTTGTCAGCGTCGAGCAGTTGCGGGGCTGTGATGCCATGCTGTCGAGACTGGTGGACTACCTCAGGCAGGCCTGAGGCGGTTGCCCACGAAAGGGCCGCATCGCGGCCCCTTGCGTTTCAGAAGGTTGCCTTGACCTGCAGGCCAAGTACCAGCGCGTTGTCGATGGCCTGCCCGGAGAACGCCCCCGGCTCGATGATGTATTGCATGTCCGGGCGCAGGTTCAGCCAGGGCGTGGCCTGGTAGCCATAGCTCAGCTCGATCAACTGCTCGGCGCTGTCGATATCGGGGAACGGCTGGCCAGCGTTGTACGCGGCATCTTCCAGGGCCTCGCGGCTACGCGGGTTGGGCACGGCGCGGCCATAGCCCAGTGCCACGGTATCCTTGGGGCGCCCCTCGAACGGCTTGTACAGTACCACGCCGGCACCATACCACCGGGTGAACGGCGAGGCGGCCTTGCTCGACGCCGAGTACTGGCCAAAAGCATGCAGGCTGCGGCCTGGCGAACCCTCATCGGCCCACAGTGCCTGGTCGACCAGCAGATAGTGGCCGCCACGACCTGACACCTCGTCACGGCTGCCGATGCGCTTCACATCAGAGCTGTCGTAGTAGTAGCCCAGCTTGTACTCGCCTGGCAGCTCGCCCTGCAGCTTGTACACCAGCTCGACCGGTACCACGGTGCCAGTCGTGTGCTTGGGCCCCAGGTGCCAGGCGCGGCTGGCGTTGCCGTTGCTCTCGGGATCGACGTTGAACGCCGCCACGCGCAGTTGCCAGGCCGGCGACAGGTCGTACTTCACCCGTACGCCCAGGCGGGCATTGGGGTAGTTGGTCCAGCCGCTGCCGCCCGACATGTTCAGCGGGTGACCGCAGAAACCGGCGTTCATGAAGTTGCACAGGATGCCACTGTCCAGGCCGCCGAGGTCGTTGCCCATGGCCATGTAGCCAAGCTTGACGTTGAGCGCCGGGGTGAACAGGGTACGCTCGTAGCTCAGTTCGGTCAGGCGGGTGTAGAGGCCACCGTAGTTTTCCTGGATCGGCAGGCGGTTGCCCACCAGGTCTTCCGAGGCGCTGTTGCCGCGGCGGTCGTTGATGGTCAGCTGGACCTTGCCGCCGTTGTCCAGGCCATACAGTTTCGACAGGTCGAACTGCACGCCCAGTTTCAGGTTTTGCGAATAGCGCGCCGAGCGGTGCAGACCGCCATGGGCGTTGTAGGCGGTTTCGCCGCTGTAGTCGCCGCTGAACTTGACGCCGTCTGCTTCCAGCTGATGGCGCAGGCCGCCCCAGTCGCCGGTAAGGGTGCTGCGGGTAGTCAGGTCGGCGTCGGCCAGGGCGGTGGTGCTGGCCAGGGCCAGCAGCAGGGTGGGGGTGATGCGGGTTACGCGGGGCATTACTGAATCTCGGTGTGTGTTGCAGGGGCGCGGGCAAGCCCGCTTTCCACGAGGGCCGGTAGCAACCCTGTGGTAGCGGGCGTGCCCGCGAAGCAGGCGACGCGGTCTTACGGCAGTGCGTAAGCCATCACGTAGTCGCCACGGTCAGTCGACTGGCGCGCGCCGCCAGCGGTAACCACCACGTATTGCTTACCGGTTTTCGGCGAGACATAGGTCATCGGGCCGCCCTGGCTGCCCACGGGCAGGCGTGCCTTCCAGATTTCGTTGCCATTGCTGCTGTCGTAGGCACGCAGGTAGAAGTCCTGGGTGCCGGCGATGAACACCAGGCCGCCTTGGGTCGACAGGGTGCCACCGAGGGTCGGCAGGCCGATCTTGATCGGCAGGTGCATGCGGATGCCCAGCGGGCCGGTGTCTTCAACGGTACCGACCGGCACCTGCCAGGCCACCTGGCGGGTTTTCATGTCGATGGCCGTCAGGGTGCCGAATGGCGGCGCCTGGCACGGGATGCCGGCCACCGACAGGAAGCGGTTCTTGTTTACCGCATACGGGGTGCCCTTGAGCGGTACAGCGCCCATGCCGGTGTTCAGTGACTCGCCCCCGGAGGCGGCACCGCCCTTGTTCTGCGACGGGATCATCTGAATCCACAGGCCCAGGCGCATGTCGTTGACGAAGATGAAACCATGCACCGGGTCGGTGGAAATGCTGCCCCAGTTCATGCCACCCAGAGAACCCGGGAAGCTCAGCGCCAGGTCGGTGCCCGGTGCGGTGTACAGGCCGTCATAGCGCATCTTCTTGAAGTCGATACGGCACAGCAGCTGGTCATACGGGGTAGCCCCCCACATGTCCGACTCGGTCAGGGTCTGCGCGCCGATCTGGGGCATGCCCACCGACTTGGGCTGGGTCGGGGAATAGGGTTCGTTGGGAATATTGCCGGGCTTGACCGGGACTTCGTCAACCTGGGTCAGCGGCTTGCCGGTGGCGCGGTCGAGCACATAGATCTGCCCGGCCTTGGTGCCGATCACCACCGCCGGTACCGACTGGCCGTCGTCCTTGGTGAAGTCGATCAGGCTCGGCTGCATCGGCAGGTCGAAGTCCCACAGGTCGTTGTGCACGGTCTGGAACACCCACTTCTGGTTGCCGGTGGTGGCGTCCAGGGCCAGCACCGAAGCGCCGTAGGTGTGATCCAGGCGGGTGCGTTCGACGCCGTAGAGATCGGTGGACGACGAGCCCATCGGCAGGAATACGGTGTTCATCGCCGGGTCATAGGACATCGGTGCCCAGCTGTTCGGGGTACTGCGCACGTAGGTGTTGTCGCCCTGTGGCGCCTGTCGGTCGTCCGGGTTGCCCGGGTCGAAGGCCCAGCGCATTTCGCCGGTGAACACGTCGAAACCACGGATCACGCCGCCAGGCATGTCGGTCTGCACGTTGTCGGCGACACGGCCACCGACTACCACCGTGGTACCGGCCATCAGCGGTGCGGAGGACAGCTGGTAGTAGGAGTCCGGGACATTGCCCAGGCCGGCCATCAGGTTGACCTGGCCGTTGTTGCCGAAGCCCTGGCAGAACTCGCCGGTGTCGGCGTCGACGGCAATCAGGCGCCCATCGATGGTGTTGGTCAGCAGGCGACGCTGGCAGTTGGCAGCGGCCGGCACGCTACCGATGGTGACCGGCGTGCTGTTCGGCTGGGTCGGCTGGACGATCGGCGCGCTGGCGTCGAAATAGGCCATGCCGCGGCAGCGCTGCCAGACCTTGGACTGGGCGTTGATCGCATTCTTCCACAGCTCTTTGCCGGAGTCGGCGTCGAGGGCGATCAGGTTGTTGTGCGGGGTGCAGATGAACACCTTGTTGCCGACCTGCAGCGGGGTCAGCTGGTCTTCGGCGCCGTTGCCGTCGCTGATGGCCACGTCACCGGTATGGTAGGTCCAGGCCACCTTGAGCTTGCTGACGTTGTCGCGGTTGATCTGGTCCAGCGCGGCGAAGCGGCTGCCGCCTTCGGTGTTGCCATAGTGGGCCCAGTCCTTCTGCTGCTTGCCGGCGTCGACCGGGGTGATGCCCGGGCCTTGGCCTGTGGGGGCGACGCTGGGGTGGGCAATGAACATGTTGCCGGCGGCGATCGCCAGCGCCACGGCCATGATCGCGGCCACGCCATGGGCACCACGGCCGGCGCTGGCGCCATTGGCACGCGCCAGCAGCGGGTAGACCAGCGCCACCACCAGGCCGATGGCGGCGAACATGAACAGGCGCGAGAACAGCGGCCAGAACACCAGGCCGGCGTCGGCCAGCGCCCAGATTGCAGTACCCACCAGGAATGCCGCGTACAGCCAGGCGCCAGCCTGCTTGCGACGCGCGATGAGTACGCCGGCAATGGCCATGGCCAGGCCGCCGATCAGGAAGTACCAGGAACCGCCCAGGCCGGCCAGCTTGACGCCGCCCGCAGCCAGGAGGAGGCCAAGCAGGGCGATGATCACGCCCAGGCCGACCAGGATCATGTTTGAGGCGCCGGAAGCGCGTGGAATTGCTTTCATGCCAGGGATCTCAGCAGGTGGAATGCGCGCAGTTTAAACGCTTAGCTTGCTAATTAACAAGTTGGTACATAATTTTGTGAGGCTGATTGTCGCAGGAGTGAACTCGCCGCTTTGTGACTAAAAGTATTGAACAGGTAGGCAAAATTGCAGGAAAGGACCTGTTCATACAGACCCGTGGCATGCAGCGGCTGGCATGGAAGGCTGCAAAAGTGCCAGGCTCTATGCCGGCCACGGGCTGCCACTGTTGTAGAACACGGCCAGCCAGATGGAGGCTGTGCCGGGGGCCGTCCATTCCACGCGGTGGCGGTAATGTGGCGGGATATCCAGGCAATCGCCCGGTACCAGCAGGCGGGTGTGGTCCTCATGTTCGAAGCGCAGGCCCGCAGCACCACTGAGCAGGACCACCCATTCGCCTTCAGCCTGGTCGTACCAGAACCCGGGCGGGCTGGCTTGGCCAGTGGAAACAATACGCTCCACGCGAAGGCCCGGGCGGCTGAGCAGCTCATCGATACGTTCAGCGCTGGTGATCGCGCAAGGGGGCAGGTCAGTCAGCAGGTTGTGCAGTGTCATGGAATGCCTCGCTTGAAGGGGACTGATTCCACTATGGACGCAATTTCCTGGTGCCGCGCTTCTTGACCCGCCCGGTTGTTTGTAAGAACTTTCCGAGATTTGGAAGACGGGCAGCAAATGGACAAACTCCTGGCGATGAAGATGTTCGTGGCCACCGTCGAGGCCCAGGGTTTTTCGGCTGCCGCGCGCAGGCTTGGGCTGGCGACTTCGTCGGTGACGCGCCTGGTCGATGCCCTGGAAACAGCGTTGGGTGCCACCTTGCTCAACCGCTCGACGCGCCAGGTCAGCCTGACCGAGGCTGGTGCCCGCTATTACGAGCGCGCCCGAGGCATTTTCGAGGCGCTGGACGAGGCCGATGCCAGCGTCGCCGACCGTGGCGAGGAGCCTGTCGGCGTGCTGCGCCTGTGCTTGCCGGTGGAATTCGGCAGGCGGGTCATCGCCCCGCACCTGGGGCCGTTCCTGGCGCAACACCCGGCACTGGAACTGGATATAGACCTCAGCGATCGCCTGGATGACCTGCTCGATGGCCGTTACGACCTGTCGATTCGCCTGGGCGACCCGTCGCCCAACGATGAGCTGGTGTGTCGCCAGCTTGGCCGCTTCGAGCGTTGGCTGGTGGCGAGCCCGGCCTACTTGGCCGGGCGTGATGCGCTGCAGCATCCACGGCAGCTGCTAGAGCACGCCTGCCTGCGCTTTCGCTATGGCCAGAAAGGCCGCCCCTGGCGCCTGACCCGGGCGCAAGAGAGCCTGGAGCTGGAGGTGAACGGGCCGTTGCGCAGCGCCAATGCCGACCTGTTGCGCGAGACCGCGTTGGCCGGCAGCGGCATTGCACTGCTGGCCGACTGGCTGGTGCGCGAGGATGTGGCAGCCGGGCGCTTGCAGCGGGTTTTTCCTGACTGGCGGGCCAGCCCTGGGGCGGCCAACGACAGCATCAACGCCCTGTACCTGCCCAACCACCGTGGCTCCAGGCGGGTGAACGCGTTCATTCACTTTTGCGAAGGTTTGCTGGCACAGCGCGCGTAGCGTTGCGCTACACGCAAAAGCCCGTTGCGCCAGCGCCGGATTCCCGGTGGCGACGCCGCTGGGTAAGGTGACCGGCATCTTCCATCCGTTGCCGAGGAACCTCGCATGAATCCCTCCCTTGCCGCCACGCAGCCAGCAGCCTCCGGTCTGAGCCGGGCCCTGGTCGCACTGCTGGCGTTCTGCTGCGGCGCGATTGTCGCCAACATCTACTATGCCCAGCCCATCGTCGGGCTGATTGCCCCCGACCTTGGGTTGTCCACCGAGCACGCCAGCCTGATCGTCTCGCTCACCCAGCTGGGCTATGCCTTGGGCCTGTTGTTGCTGGTGCCGCTGGCTGACCTGCTGGAAAACCGCCGGTTGATGGTGGCCACTGCAGTACTGGCCGGGGTCAGCCTGCTGCTCGCGGGAACCAGCCGCAGTGGCCAGGGCCAGTTGTTCCTGGGCTATGCGCTGCTGATCGGCTTCAGCTCGGTGGCGGTGCAGATGCTCATCCCGCTGGCAGCGCACCTGGCGCCGGAGCAGCAGCGTGGACGCGTGGTCGGCAACATCATGGGCGGCCTGCTGCTGGGCATCCTGCTGGCGCGGCCGTTGTCGAGCCTGGTGGCCGACCACTTTGGCTGGCGCACGGTGTTCGTCGGCGCTGCCGGGGTAATGCTGGCGATCATCCTGTTGCTGGCGTTGACCTTGCCGCAGCGCCGCCCCGAGCACAAGGCCAGCTATGCCGGGTTGATGCTGTCGCTGCTGACGCTGCTGCGCCGTTACCCCTTGCTGCGCCAGCGCTCGCTGTACCAGGCGTTGATGTTCGCGGCGTTCAGCCTGTACTGGACCGCAGTGCCGATGGCCTTGGCCGGTGAGCATGGCTTGTCGCAGAGCCAGATTGCCGTATTCGCTCTGGTCGGTGCGGTGGGTGCCGTTGCCGCCCCGCTGGCCGGCCGCCTGGCCGATGCCGGCCACGCCCGGGCTGGCTCGCTGCTGGCGCTGCTGCTGGCACCGGCGGCCCTGTTGCTGGGGCTGACGGCGCCGGGCTACAGCGTGATTGGCCTGGGGCTTACCGGTGTGCTGCTGGATTTCGCCGTGCAGATGAACATGGTGATTGGCCAGCGCGAGGTGTACGCACTGGACCCGGCCAGCCGCGGGCGGCTGAACGCGGTGTACATGACCAGCATCTTCCTTGGCGGGGCGCTCGGCTCGGCGGTTGCCAGTGCGGTGTTCAGCCAGTTCGGCTGGCAGGGTGTGGCGTGGGTGGGGGCTGGGTTGCCGGGTGTAGCCTTGGTCATTTTCCTGGCCAAGGTGCGCCGGGGCTGAAGGGAAACGCGCGCTGCTGTGCAGTGGCTGGTTATCGCCCCAGCGGCAGCGCCACACCGATCAAGGCGAACAGGCTGGCGCAGCAGCGGTTGAAGCCTTTGCCGCCCTTGGCTAACCAAGGCTGGAGGCGAAACGCCAGGCGCGCCAACAGGTATTCGACCAGAAACTCGACACTGGCAAAGGTCGCCGCCATGACCACGAACTGCAACAGCAGCCCACGCTGCGGGTCGATGAACTGCGGCAGGAATGCGCCATAGAACAACAGCACCTTGGGGTTGGCCAGCGCCGACAACAGGCCCTGGCGGAACAGGTCGACATTGCCCGGTCGCGCGCTTTGCGCGGTCAACTCAAGGTGCAGGCCGGGGCTGCGCCACAGCTGGATCCCCAGCCAGATCAGATAGGCACCTCCCACCCACTTGAGCACGCTCAGTACCGAGGCCGAGGCCTGCAGCAATGCGCTGAGGCCGAACATGGCCAGGGCGATCAGGGCGCTGAAGCCGAACACCCCGCCGAAGATGGTGAACAACGTCCGCCGCGCCCCATATCGGGCGCCGTGGCTCAGGGCCAGCAGGCTGTTGGGGCCCGGGGTCAGCGACAGGCCGATGCTGGCCAGCAGGTAGATCAGCCAGGTGTCGAGTGCCATGGCGGGAAGTGCCTCATCGAGGAGAAGGCTTCAGTCTATGGTCTGCATCTCGCTCGGGCAGGGTATGATCTGGACATTCCATGGTTGTTTCTGGACGCGATGCCATGTCACCCGACATCCGCTTGCTGATCTTGCCGTTACCGGATTTCGCCTTGCTGCCGTTCGGCGCCTTTCTCGACAAGTTGCGCTTCAGCACCGATGACGAGGATTACAGCCAGCAGCGCTACTGCAGCTGGACCGTGGCAGGGCTCACCCTTGACCCGGTGCGCTCAAGCAGTGGTGCGGTGGTGCAGGTCGAGGCCCTGGTCAGTCAGCTTGACCTGGCCAGGTTCGATTACCTGGTGATATTCGGTGGGCGCAATGCCATGGCCACTGCCGCATTGGCGCCGCACTACAAGGCGCTGCTCAGGCAAGCAAGCAAAGCCGGCGTCAAGTTGCTGGGGGTGGACAATGGCGTCTTCCTGCTGGCTGCATGTGGCTTGCTGCAGGGACACAAGGTGGTGGTGCACTGGCGGCATGAAGCCGAGTTTCGCGCAGCCTTCCCACACTTGCAGGTGCTGCCCGAGCAGCTGTATTGCATCGACGGCGGCCGCATCACCTGCGCCGGTGGTACTGCTGTCATCGACCTGGCCGTCGCGCTGTTGTCGGGCGCCTGTGGGCGCACCCGGGCGCTCAAGGGCCTGGCCGACATGCTGGTGGATGATCCGCGTGACAGCCACCATGCCTTGCGCTCGCTGGCGCTGGGGCCGGGGCAGGGGCGGCAGGTGCAGCGGGCACAAGCGTTGATGCGTCATCACCTGGGCAAGCCGTTGGCGGTAGAGCGCCTGGCTGCGGAGCTGGGCCTCAGCCGCCGCCAGCTGGACCGGCAGTTCCACGCCAGCCATGGCATGAGCGCGAAAGCCTGGTGGCTGGAAATGCGCTTGCAGCAGGCGCGCTGGCGCTTGCTCAATTCCAGCCACAGCCTGGCGCAGATTGCCGACGAAGTGGGCCTGGGCGACGCCAGTTACCTGAGCAAGTGCGTGCGTCGGCGGTTCGCTTGTACCGCCCTTGAATTGCGCGCAGGTGCCCGCGAAGCAGGTGGCGCGTTGGATGGCACCGGCCTTGCCGGTGATCGCGGCTGAAGCCGCTACTGGAATAGCGCCAATTGCAGGAGCGGATTTATCCGCGAAGCAGGCGACGCGGAGAATGGCACTGGCTCTGCCGGCATTCGCAACCATGGAGGGATACAACGATGTGAGCTGAGCCCCTCATGCCGAACGGCTGAAACCAGGCTATCTCCGCCTGACTCATTGCGGGGCCCCGAACACTCCCGTCCAGTAGATGCCCGCATCGCTCTTCGGGTCCACCGCGTAGGCAGCCCCCAGTTCGCGGAAGTCCGGGTTCATCAGTGTGGCGCAGTGCCCCGGGCTATCCAGCCAGCCATCGACCACCTTGTGCGCAGTGTCACGCCCTGCAGCGATGTTTTCACCGATCTGTCGGTACAGGTAGCCGGCCAGTTCGGCCCGGTCACCGGGGGTACGGCCATCCTTGTCGATATGGTCGAAGAAATTCTGGTTGGCCATGGCCCGGGTGTGGTTGGCGGCGACGCCAGCCAGCACGCCGCTCCAGCTCAGCGCAGGGGCTGCGGCAAAGGGCTGGCCACCGCACTGGCGCGGCACTTTGCGCGCAGCATTGATTTCCTGCAGCACTTTTTGCCCTTCGGCCTGCCAGTCGCCCAGGCGGCCACTGAGCAGCGGCCGGGCCAGCACGATCCGCCATTCGCGGCCTTCCTGGCTGACGCCGATGTCGACGAACTGCGGGTCGAGCACCACCTGGCAGAAGCTCTCTTCGATGGCGTGCATGGCGGCGCGTGCATCGCGCGGCCCCGACAGGCTGATGGCCTGCACGTTGACCATGGGGTAAGCGGCGCGGGTCATCGCCTGCTGCAGGTCGCGGGTTCCTTCTGGTGACAGCGCCAGGCGCGTATCGCTGTTGAGCGGCGGCAGCTCCAGCGACGCTTCGCCACCGCAGGGCTGGGCCTTGCTGCGGTAGATATTGATCGAATCGATCAGTTGCGCCTCTTCGCCGGTAGCAGCCAGCACCCCGGTCGAGACGACCAGGACCAGCGACAAGGCGGCAACGGATGACAGGACGCGCATGTGGATCTCCCTATGACTGGCAGCGTCGTGGTTTGCGCTGCTCATCCTACACAAGCCCGGGGCTTTTGGCCCGGGATCGTGCAAAGCAATGAAAACGCCGGCAATCATTGCTGGCGGCAAAAGAGGGAGTAGACCGGCCGCCGGCGAAAAAGTGCGATCAGGCGCCTCATTACCCGTGGCCGGCCTGGGCGGGTTTCAGCGGGCCAGTGCCGGGTTTGGCTTGTAGAAGAGAAAATGCCGGGTTTGGGCTGTCTTGCGATAGGCTTTGGCCCAGTCCGGGCGGACGTTGCGATCGTGAAAGTACAACGCCCCGCCGGTGGTGTCTTTCAATTGCTGGTTGAGCGCCTTGCGTGCGATCTCCTTGGCAATGCCATAGCGCTGCGGTTCCTCGACCTGGTCAGGGCGCCCGTCGCACCACCAGGAGAACTGGCAGGCCTTGCTCTCGACACCTTGTTTGACCACGCCGCAGATGGTGTCCGGGAAGCCCTCGCTGCCGAGCCGATTGAGTACTACGCTGGCCACCGCTGCCATGTCTTCGGCGTCGGCGCCCTTGGCCTCCCAGTAAACGGTCCGCGCCAGGCACGTGATGCTGTCGTCCAGTGCTGCCTGGCCCGCCGGGTCCACTGCCTGCGCTTCAGCCGGGGTGAGGGTTTCTGCCTTTTTCGGCGGTGGCGCGTCGTTCACCACCTTGTCCTCGAGCCGCGCGGCCTTGTCTTCGGCGATCGCCGCCTTGGCGGGGTCGGCCGCATCCAGTGGGCCTGAGAGCAGGGCCAGGCCGATCAGTATCCAGAACAGGCGCATGAGCGGGCTCCGAACCGTGAGCTGGTTCACAGTCTAGTCAAGCGCAAGCAGCAATACCAAGGGCAACGTTGCGGCGGCAGCCACGGTCTGGAGCGCGATGATGGCAGCCATCAGCGGCGCGTTGCCGCCCATTTGCCGGGCCATCACATAGGAAGAGGAAGCCGTGGGCAGTGCCTGGAACAGTACCGCCACCACCGCCGCCTGGCCACCCAGGCCGAGCAGGCGGCACAAGCCCCAGGTGGTCAGTGGCATGATCAGGAACTTGAACGCCGCTGCTGCCATCAACGGGCGCACCTGCTGGCCCAGGCTGGCGCCACCCAGGGCGGCCCCGACACACAGCAGGCCCAGTGGCAGGGCGGCCTGGCCCAAGGCCTTGACGGTGGGCTCGATACCCGCTGGCAAGCCCAGCCCGCTGGCGCGCAGCAGCAAGCCGCCAGCGCAACCGACGATCAACGGGTTGGCGAAGATGGCCCGCAGTACCGTGGCAAGTGAGCTATGGCGGGCGCTGAAACGGGCGAACACCAGCACGCAAAGCAGGTTGACCAAGGGCACGATGGCGGCGTTGGCCACCGCGGCCAGGGCGATACCGGCGCTGCCGTAGATACCCGCAGCCAGGGTAGCGCCGATGTAGTTGTTGAAGCGGATACCGCCCTGAAAGACTGAAGTGAAGTCGGCGCCATCGTGGTTCACTGCGCCCTGGTACAGCACCAGCAGTACGGCCCCAGCCAGGGTCGAGAGCATCAGCACGCCGACCATGCCCAGCACCGGTACGCCATCGAGGTTGGCGCTGGCCAGGCCGTGGAGAAACAATGAGGGCAACAGCACGTAGTAGCTCAGGCGCTCGGCGCCAGGCCAGAAGCTTTCTGCGAGCACGCCGCGCCGGCGCAGGAAAGTGCCCAGGGCAATCAGCAGGATGATCGGTAGCAGGGTGGTCAGCAGCAAGTGAAGCATGATCAGCGTTCCGTGGCCGGGTACGGGGCACAGACTACCGGGGGCGATCGGTCTGTAAAAACGTTGTTTTCTTCACTGACTGTTGAGCATAAATGCATGGTCGGGCAGACACGGGCTTTGTAGGAGCGGCGACTGCCATTTCAAGTTTCCAGCGCGGTCTTCAGCACTGCACTCAAATGCCGCCGTTGGCTTTTCTGATGCTCCAGCAAGACCACCCGCCGGGTCAGCTGGGGTTCGCCAAACGGCAGGCAGGTAGCCGCTGGCAGACGGGCGAGGTCTTCTTCAGCCATGGGAACGATTGCCACACCCAGGCCCATCACCGCCATGCGCGCCAGGGCTTCCTGGCTATCGAGTTCCATCTGTTCACTCACTTGCAGATGCTGTCGGCGCAGTTCCTGCTCGATCTGTCGGCCGGCCCAGGCACGCTTGTCGAAGCGCAGGAACGGCTGGCTGGCCAGCAACTGCGCCAGACTGTGCCCGGCCAGCTCGGGGCTGGCGATGGCCCAGAAGCGGTCTTCGAACAAGGGCGTGTAGTCCAGGCTCTGCGGGTAGGGGCTGACCGGTTCGGTGGTGATCGCTGCATCGAGCTCGCCATCTTCAACGCGTCGCGCCAGTTCAGCGGACATGCCGGATGCCACGCTGATGTGCAGTTGCGGGTGGTGCGCCTTCAGCCATACCAGCGCCTTGGGCAAGCGCCGCGCCAGCACCGTGTGGATCGCCCCCAGGCGCAGGCGACCGCGCAGGCTCGGCCCGTTGGCCAGGGCATCGGCCAGTTCGTCATAGCTAGCCAGGATGGTCTCGGCGCGGGCCACCGCCAACTGGCCGGCTTCGGTCAGCGACACCTGCCTGCGGCTGCGGTCGAACAAGGTCACTTGCAGTTCGTCTTCGAGGGTCTTGATGTGCAGGCTTACCGCCGAAGGTGTGAGGCTGAGCAGGTCGGCGGCACGGGCGAAGGTGCCGTGGCGGGCGATGGTCACCAGGGTGCGCAAGGCTTTGAGGGACATGCGGGTGAGGTCCGGTTTCAAGCTGACAGAGCTGCATTGTCAGGCCCGGCCCTATCGCCGGCAAGCAGCTCCCACAGGGAATGTGACACGCTCTCGAACCTTGTTCCCTATGCGCTCCTGCAAGGAATCGCCTTGTGCTGCGAAAGGCCGGCAGCGGCAATACTCCTCAGCGCCCACCACGCCCATAAGCCTGGCTGATCCGGTCGATCACCATGGCCAGGGCGACGATCGCCAGCCCGGCCTCGACGCCTTGGCCGACATTCAGGGTCTGGATCCCCGACAGCACGTCCTCGCCCAGCCCGCGGGCGCCAATCATCGAAGCCACCACCACCATCGACAGGGCCATCATCACCGACTGGTTGAGCCCGGCCATGATGCTCGGCAGCGCCAGCGGCAGGGCCCCAGGCCATGGGCGGCTTGCAGCAGCGAAGGGTCGATCTGGCTCAGGCCCAGTTCGGTCAGCCGCACCAGCGGTGGTAGGGCATAGATCAGCGTGGCGAACACGGCGGGCACCTTGCCAAGGCCGACCAGCAGTTGCAGCAACTGGTCCGAGACGCTGCGCAGGTGATCGCCGTAATGCAGCACCAGCCAGTCGACCAGGCGGTTGACGCTGTCGGCAAAGGAAAAATTGCAGGGCTTCGGGGAAGCCGCCGCTCACAGGCTGCCCTCGACCTTGGTGGCAATGTCCGCAGGCAACCAGGCTTTCCACACCTCGCGGTTATCGCGCAGGAAGGTGAGGGCAGCGTCGCGGGGCGGCGTGCGCTTTTCGCTCATGTCGGCCAGTGCATTGTTCAGTCGGTCGATGGGCAGGTCGACCCGCTCGAATACGCTCACCAGCTCCGGGTAGCCCTCGCGAAAGGCCTTGGATACGCCAATCGACAACTTGGCCGGCAGCGAGCTGCTGCCCTTGGGCTTGGGGTTGCCGGCATCGGTGAGGGTGGCCCAGGCCTGGGCATCGAACGGCGGCTCTTGCAGGCGTATGAGTTTGTAACGCCCCATCAAAGGGGTCGGGTTCCAATAGTAGAACAGCACCGGCTGGCCACGGCGGATGGCCGAGCCGATTTCGGCATCCATTGCAGCCCCGGAGCCACTGCGGAAGTTGGTATAGAGATCATTCAGCCCATAGGCCTTGAGTTTCTGGCTGTTGACGGTTTCGGATGTCCAGCCGCTAGGGCTATTCAGAAAGCGCCCTTTGCCGGGTGACTCGGGGTCGCGGAACACCTGCGGGTAACGCTTGAGGTCCTCGACGCTGCGCAATTGCGGCGCCACGGGTTTCAGCTCGCGTGCGGCATCGCCCTCGATCACGTAGGCCGGCACCCACCAGCCTTCTTCGGCATTCTTGACCGTGTCGCCCAAGGCGAACACCTGGCCGGCCTGTTCTGCCTTGACCCAGGCCGGACTGCGCCCGGCCCATTCCTCGGCGATTACCTGCAGGTCGTTGCGCGCGAGCGCCACTTCCATGCTGACCGTACTGCCGGGCAGGGTGTCGGTGGGGTAGCCATACCCGCGCTCGACGATCAGGCGCAGGATTTCGGTGGTGAGTGCGCCGCTTTCCCAGCCGATGGCGCCAAAGTGGATGGGCTCGCTGCGTTCTGCCGAGGCGGCGCTGTCGGTGCTGGCCAGGCCGACGGCGAGCAGCAGGCCGGCCAGCAACGTTGGAATTCTCTTCATCGGGGCCCTCGTCGGTTGCCGTGGGGTAGCTGCGGGCAAGTGTAGACGACCCCTCCCGCGCGGTGCCGACGGCGGCAGGGAACAGGCTCCTGATGCCAGCGGGGGCGGCGGTTTGCAAAGGTGCCCAGCGCCGTTTGGCAAGCACATTTTGCGAGGTATTCCTGATGACGCTGGACTTGAATTTCGTCTATTACCGCAACTTCCGTTTTGATGGAAAGCTGCACGTTCGTTGCAGTGGCGCAGACCTGCACAAGGTCAGCCGCATTCGCTACGAACTGGAACGGGCTGGCCCCGATGGCCCGGTGTCGTTCAGAGGGATTTCGGTCTATTCCCGGGCCCACACCGGCAAACTGAGTGACCACGGTTGCCCAGCCACACTGCTCGCCGAGAAGGAAGCAGGGGTGTACACCATCCGACCAAGGGTGGTACTGCAGGACGAGCATGCGCGGGCGATGAACCGGCCTGTCGGAGGGGCCGGTGTCATCGACATGCCGCCGCTGGTACTCGACATCAAGGCCGAGGAGACCAACCGCAGCGTCCTCGACAAGGTCCCGTTGCCTTCTGCTGGCGGGCGTCGCAAGCGGGCGCTGGCGGGCGCGGAGGCAGCCGGACACGCGCTGCCCCTATTGGCACCAGGCACTTCGTACCCGACCCTGGTCATCGAGTTCAGTGCCGGGGGTTACGAGCACTTCCTTCGAGACCTGGAGCCTGCTTCCGGCTCTGCACTGTCGCGTTACTGGCCGAACCTGAAGTCGGTGATCGCGCCCAGGCCGGTCCTGGATAAACATGATCTGGACGATAACCGGCTTCATGCGTTACGCCAGTACTATTACCTCGACCAGCCTGCCAGCATGCTCAATGACACCTATCTGGCATTGCTCAAGTCGATGGCGGCGCTGGATTACGTAATATCCATGCAGATGGCGCCGGCCCCTTCGGAACCACACCCCGCCGCATTCGTGCTGGCGGGGCTGTTGGCAACCTTGCTGACAGGTACTGCAGTGGTGGCAGGCAACAGGGCTTATGAAAATGCCCAACCCACGCCCGACTTCGAGCCACGCCAGAACTACCTCGACGAACCCGGCCCCCGCTGGAAGGGCCTGAATGTGCGCAAGGCCTGGGCCAACAAGGTGACGGGCAAGGGCGCGCGGATTCACTTCAGCGACGGTGGTTTGCATGCTGGACATGAAGACCTGCGTGGCAACACGGCTTTGAGCGTCGTGTCGCTCGAGCCAAATGATGATCCGCGTCATGGCACGGCTTCAGTGGGTATCATTCTGGCAAGGCGCAACGGGGTCGGCGCTACAGGGATCAGCCATGACAGCGAGCTGTACTTGTACAACAACCGCGCGACAGACGCCCAGGGCGCTTTCCAGACGCTCACGGAGTTGCTGCGCAATGTAGAACCCGGGGACATCGTCGGCATCAATCGCCAAACTGCAAGTATCGAGGTGTTGAGCACGATGCTGCCGTCCTTGCACGACAAGGCCTGGTGGACCGTCATGCAGCAGTTGAGCCAGCGTGGTGCAGTGGTGGTCAATGCCGCGGCCAATGGCAGCAGCAAGACCCTTGCAGAACGACAAACACACGAAGGGCAGGGCGTAGACCTGACCAATTGGCGCTACTTCAATGACCATGGCGATTCAGGTGCCATCCTGGTGGGCGCCAGTCAGTCGTATGACGGCAAGCCCCACGCCTACTCCAACCACCATTACCGTTACCGCATGCTCAATGCCTGGGGCGACAGCGTAGTCACGCTTTCCTATGGGTATTTGCAGGACCTGTCTGGTGAGGACAGGGACTACACAGACCGCTACGCTGGCACCTCCAGCGCTACGCCAATGGTGTGCGGCTCACTGAGCCTGATCCAGTCCTACGCAATGGAGCAGCACCACGTCTATCTCAATGGCAACCAGATGCATCAGCTGGTCATGGCGTCCGGGTATCACGACGCCACATTACCCGGTACCGATGTGCTGCCGATGGGCGCCAGGCCCAATGTGCATGGCGCGCTGGTGCTGCTGGACCGCATCCTCGGCGGTGGCAGGTTTGCGGCCTGAGCCAGGGCCGGCAGCTGCCGGCCCTGATCCATTCACACGCGGAACTGGTCCATCAGCGCCTGTTGCTGGTTGGCCAGGCTGTTCAGCGATTGGCTGACCCGCGCCGATTCGTTGGCCTGTCCCGACAGCGATTCGGTGACGTCGCGGATGGTCGCCACGTTGCTGTTGATTTCTTCGGCCACGGCGCTCTGTTCCTCGGCGGCCGAGGCGATTTGCAGGTTCATGTCGGTAATCACCGTGACCGCCTGGCCGATGCGCTGCAGCGCAGTGACCGCCTGGCCAACCTGCTCTACACCGCCCTGAGCCTGGCGATGGCTGTTGTCCATCGCACCGACCACTTCACGGGTACCATTCTGCAACGCCTCGATCACCTGGCGGGTTTCTTCCACCGATTCCTGGGTACGCTGGGCCAGGTTGCGCACTTCGTCGGCCACCACGGCAAAACCACGCCCGGCCTCACCGGCGCGGGCTGCCTCGATGGCAGCGTTGAGTGCCAGCAGGTTGGTCTGTTCGGCGATCGAGCGGATCACCTCCAGCACCGAACCGATCTTCTCGCTGTTCTGTGCCAGGCCCTCGACTTCAGCCATCGCTTCGCTCATGTTGGCGGCCAGCGCATCGATGCTGGTGGTCGTGCGCTCGATCACCGCCAGGCCCTCGCGGGTCGCCTGGTCGGCGTCGCGGGCGGCCTGCGCGGCCTGCGCGGCGCTGCGGGCGACGTCCTGGGCGGTGGCGCTCATCTCGTGCGAGGCGGTGGCCACCTGGTCGACCTGGCGGTACTGCTGCTCCATGCCAGCGCTGGTCTGCGTGGCAATTGCCGAAGACTGGTCGGCAGTGCCACGGGCGGCCTGCACCGAGTGTTTGACCTCGGCGATGGTCGGCTGCAGCTTGTCGAGGAAGCGGTTGAACCAGCCGGCCAGCTCGCCCAGTTCGTCACGCTTCTGGTAGGTCAGGCGGCGGGTCAGGTCGCCTTCGCCGCTGGCGATGTCCTTGAGCATGGCCGCCACGCCGAGGATCGGCCGGGTCACGCCGCGGGCCATCAACCACACCATCAACAGGCCGGCAACTGCCGCGGCCAGGCCCAGGCCCAGCTCCAGCAGGGTGCCGCTGGTGTTCAGCGCGTCCAGTTCCTGTTTCAGCGCCTCGGCCGGCCCGGTCAGGGCATCTTCCGGCACGTCCAGCAGTACGCCCCACGGCTGGGCATCCGGGATCGGGCGGAACGCTGCCAGCACTTTCAGGCGTTGCTGGTCGTGCAGGGTGGTCAACTTGCCATCGGCCAGCGTGCGTACCAGTTCGGCGCCCTTGGCCTTGTCGACCTGGTCGAAGCGCTGGGCCAGTTTGCTGGCGTCGGCGCTGTAGCCGGCCAGCAGGCCGACCGGGCTGAGGATGCCGACCGTGGTCCGGCCTTCGTACAGGCTGCGGCTGGCTTCCTGGCTCAGGGCCTGCAGGCTGTTGAGGTTGATATCCACGGACAGGGTGGCGATCACCTTGCCGTCGACCACCAGCGGGAAGACGATGCTGGTCATCAGCACCTGCTGGCCATCGATGTCATAGAAGTACGGTTCCACCACACAGACCTTGCCGGACGTACGCGGGCAGACCCACCAGGTGTTGGCCGGCTGGCCGCTGGGGCCGATCTCGGTGTTGGCCATGTCGGTTTCGGGCAGGGCCATGGACGTCAGCTGGCCAACCCGCGGCTGCGACCAATACAGGGCGAAACGCCCGGTGGCGTTGCTACCCAGTTCCGCCTTGCCGGCGAACAGGCTGTCCTTGTTGTCCAGCGCGTTGGGTTCGAATACCAGCGACAAACCGAGCAGGTCCGGGTTGGCCTGCAAGGCGGCGCGCACCTGGCGGGTCATGTCCTCACGCAGGTCGAAGGCATCGAGAAAGCGCTTTTCGGCCTGTTCACGCAAGAACAGCACCTGGCGGGCGAAGCCGGCACCGTACTGGTAGGCGTCCATGAACTGGCGGCGGATGTTCAACGCCTGCACTTCACCTTGCGATTCGATGCGCGACTGCGCCGACTCGGTCAGCATCTGCATGCTGCTGGCCTTGACCAGGTCCGAGCTGTGGTCCATGCGGTACAGCGACAGGCCGACGAGCAGGGTGACGATGCCGGCCAGGCAGAGACCGGCGAGCAGGGTAATTTTCCACTGGATGGAAAGTTGTCGCAAAGGCATGGGGGTGGGTCCCTTGTAATAGGAGTGTGGCTGACGTCTGTATCGGCCGGCGCAGGTTTTTCTTTATTCAAACGTTCAATTTAACCTTCAGGCCCGCTCCTGCGGGACCGCGCCAGGCATTGGTAATCCGCCGCAGCATGGCGCTTTTGACTTCTGCCGCCCACTGCTTCAGAGTGCCCGCTTTTTTTCTGTCGCAACGAGGTAAGCCAACCATGAATGCAGTGATCGCCGCGGTCGGCATCATGCTGATACTCAGCCTGTCCCGCGTGCACGTGGTCATCGCCCTGATCATTGGCGCCCTGGCCGGTGGGCTGGTGGGTGGCCTGGGCATCGAGGGTACGCTCAAGGCCTTCAACGGCGGCCTGGGCGGTGGTGCCACGGTGGCCCTGTCCTACGCACTGCTGGGCGCCTTTGCCGTGGCCATCGCCAAGTCCGGCCTGGCTCATGCCCTGGCCGACCGCGCCCTGGGCATGATCGAGCGTCAGGGCCATGCCAATGGCGGCAAGGTGAAATGGTTGCTGGTCGGCCTGATGCTGCTGGTGGCGGTGTCGTCGCAGAACATCCTGCCCATCCACATCGCCTTCATTCCGCTACTGGTGCCACCGCTGCTCTATGTGCTGACCCGCCTGCGCATCGACCGTCGGTTGATTGCCTGTGTCATCACCTTCGGCCTGATCACACCGTACATGTTCCTGCCAGTGGGTTTTGGCAACATCTTTCTCAATGAAATCCTGCTGGCCAATGTCGCCCGCGCAGGTGTCGATGTGAGCGGCGTGAATGTCACCCACGCCATGGCCATCCCGGCCGCCGGCATGCTCGCCGGGCTGTTGCTGGCGGTGTTCGTCAGCTACCGCAAGAAGCGTGACTACGACCTGGCACGCATCGAGCAGGTAGAGCAGGTGAGCGTACAATACAACCCGTTGACTTTGCTGGTGGCCGGGCTGGCCATTGCTGCGGCGTTCATTGTCCAGTTGTGGCTGGACTCGATGATCATCGGCGCCATGGTCGGCTTCCTGATCTTCTCGCTGTCGGGCATCGTGCGCTGGAAAGACACTGACGACCTGTTCACCGAAGGCATGAAGATGATGGCCATGATCGGCTTCATCATGATTGCCGCCTCGGGCTTTGCCGACGTGATGAAAGCCACTGGCGAAGTGAAGAGCCTGGTGGAAGCGTCGGCGCAGTGGATCAACCACAGCAAGGCTGTCGGCGCGGTGCTGATGTTGCTGGTGGGTTTGCTGGTGACCATGGGTATCGGCTCATCCTTCTCCACCGTACCGATCCTGGCGGCGATCTTCGTGCCGTTGTGCGTGCAACTGGGCTTCGACCCGCTGGCCACGGTGTGCATCGTGGGTACCGCCGGCGCCCTGGGCGACGCGGGTTCGCCTGCCTCGGACTCGACCCTGGGGCCGACCTCGGGGCTGAACGTGGATGGTCAGCATCACCACATCTGGGATACCGTGGTACCCACTTTCATCCATTACAACCTGCCGCTGCTGGCGTTCGGCTGGCTGGCGGCCATGACCCTGTAGAGCAGGGCGGGCGTCAGCCCTTGTCGGGCGGTGGCGAGATGCGGTTGAGCACGGTGCTGCCATCCTTGCTGCGGGTCAGGTAGACCGGCAGCACCTTGGGCAGGTTGTTGACCAGGCGCCCCACCTCGCGGGTGTTGTAGATGCCGCTGATGCGAATGCGGCCGGTGCTGGCATCCGCCAGCAACAGCGGCGCATCGAGGTAGCGGTTGATCATCGGCAGCGCCTGTTCCAGGCTCAGGTTGTCGAGCACCAGCTTGCCGTCACGCCAGGCCAGGCTGTTGCCGTAATCGTCGCGCTGTGCCAGCTGCGGCTCGAAGTCGCCCTGGCGATAGCTGGCCTGCATCCCCGGGCCGAGGCGGTAGCCGCCCTCGCTGCCGTCGCTGGACACCAGTACCGAACCCTCCACCAGCGTGACCTTGACCTGGTCCTGGTACTTCCACACGTTGAACTGAGTGCCGGTGACACGTGTCTGGCCACGGCCGGCATGCACGATGAAGGGGTGGTTGCTGTCGTGGCGCACCTTGAAGAACGCCTCGCCACGCTTGAGCGTGACCTGGCGCTGGTCCTTGTAGTTCAGGTAGGTGAGTTCGGTGTTGAGGTTGAGCTGCACCGTGCTGCCATCGCTCAGTTCCACGGTCTGCATGCGCTCGCCGGATGCGAAGTGCTGGTAGTGGTTGGGCAGCCAGCCCTGTTCCCAGCCCACCCAGCCAGCCAGCGGCAGCACCGCCAGGGCGATGGCGGCAGCAGAGGCCAATGGCCGCCAGCCGCGCGGGCGTGCCTGCTGCCGAACAGGCGGATTGAAGTCGATCACGGTGGCGTTGCGTGGCAGCAGGTCGGCGGTTTGCCAGATCTCCAGCATTGCCTGGTATTCCTCGGCATGCCGCGGATCGGCCGCCAGCCAGCGGCTGAATGCCTCGCGCTCGGCCACCGTGCAATCCTCGGCGTGCAGGCGCATGCACCAGTGCGCGGCGGCGTCAGCGATGGCATCGTCTGGGCTGGGGTTGAGGCGGTCGTGGTTCATTGCGGCTCCGGGTTTTGCGCATTCTACCCTTGGTGAAGGGCTCCGGAGAACCGAGGTAATGGCGAGTGACTCTCAGTTGTGCCGGTTTTTCGTCGGATTGGCAATGGTTTTCCAGCGTTTGAGAACCCTTCGCGGCAGCAACCTGCTGGCATGCAGCCATCGCCGGCAAGCCGGGCTCCCACCGGCGCCTGCGCGATTCCTGTGGGAGCCCGGCTTGCCGGCGGTGAGGCCGGGCAGGGCGTTCAGAATTGTTCGGCGCTCATCCCATAAAGGCTGCCACTTCCTGCGCGAATGCTTGCCTCCAGGCCCAAACCACGCGGCAAGACCCGCTGGAAGTAGAACTCCGCACACGCCAGCTTGGCCTCATGAAAAGCGCCATCCTCGTCACGCTTGGCCAACGCCGTTGCGGCCATCCGTGCCCACATGTAGGCATACGCGGTCAGCCCGAACAGCTGCAGGTATTCCACCGCTACGGCGCTGACCAGGTTGGGCTCCTGGCCAGCCCGCGACCGCAGCCAGGCGCTGGTCGCCTCCAACCGCGCCAGGCTCGCTTGCAGGGCTTCACGATGCAACGGTGCGTCCAGGCTGAAGGCGCGTACCTCGGCGGCAAAGCTGGCCAGTGCCTGGCCACCGTCGGCCAGCACCTTGCGCCCGAGCAGGTCGAGGGCCTGAATGCCGTTGGTACCTTCATAGATCTGCGCAATGCGCACGTCACGCACGCGCTGCTCCTGGCCCCATTCACGGATATAGCCATGGCCACCATACACCTGTTGGCCGAGCACGCAGCTTTCCAGGCCGTTGTCGGTGAAGAACGCCTTGGCCACTGGCGTCAGCAGCGCCACCAGGCGCTGGGCGTGCTCGCGTTCGCCGGCGTCTTCGGCGTAGCGCGCCAGGTCCAGCTGTTGGCCAACGTAGGCGGCGAACGCCCGGCCACCCTCGGTGAGGGTGCGCATGGTCAGCAGCATGCGCCGCACATCGCCGTGGTGGATGATCGGGTCGGCCGCCTTGTCCTTGGCCTGCGGGCCACTGGCAGCACGGCTTTGCAGGCGCTCATTGGCATAGCGGGCGGCGCTCTGGTAGGACGCTTCGGCACAACCGATACCCTGGATGCCGATGGACAGGCGTTCGTAGTTCATCATGGTGAACATCGCGGCTAGGCCCTTGTTCGGCTCACCCACCAGGTAGCCGACCGCACCGTCGAAATTCATCACGCAGGTGGCCGAGGCCTTGATGCCCATCTTGTGTTCGATCGAGCCGCAATGGGCAGGGTTGCGCCTACCCAGGCTGCCATCGGCCTCGACCAGGTACTTGGGCACCAGGAACAGCGAGATGCCTTTGGCACCGGCCGGCGCATCCGGCAGCTTGGCCAGCACCAGGTGGATGATGTTCTCGGTCAGGTCCTGCTCGCCGCCGGTGATGAAAATCTTGCTGCCGCTGATGCGATAGCTGCCGTCGGCCTGGGGCTCGGCGCGGCTGCGGATCAGCCCCAGGTCGGTACCGGCATGCGGCTCGGTAAGGCACATGGTGCCGGCCCAGCGGCCTTCGTAGAGAGGCGGCAGGTAGGTGGCCTTGAGCGCTTCGCTGGCATGGGCATCGATCGCCAGGCAGCTGCCGGCGCTCAACGCCGAATACAGGCTGAAGCTGCAGTCGGCGGCATAGAGCATTTCCTCGAACAGCACGCCGAGCATTTTCGGCATGCCCATGCCGCCATGCTCGGGGTTGCCACCCAGGCCGACCCAACCGCCTTCGCGGTAGATGTGCCAGGCCTCACGGAAGCCATAGGGGGTGGTGACGGTACCGGCCTCGAAGTGCACGCCCTGCTCGTCACCGTTGCGGCTGAGCGGGGCGATCAGCTGGCTGGTGACCTTGGCCGCTTCCTCGAGGATAGCATCGGCGGTCTCGGCGTCGATGCGCTCGGCCAGGGCGGGCAGGCGAGCCCACAGGGCGGGGGCGTTGAACACATCGTGCAGGACGAAGCGCATGTCGCGAAGGGGGGCGGTGTAGGTGGTCATCGCGGGACTCTTGAAAAGTTGGAAATCTGGGCTGGCCTCTTCGCGGGGTTGCTCGCGAAGAGGCCGCTACGGTTTCAGAGGGCCTTGGCCCGGTCGCGCAGCACGTACTTCTGGATCTTGCCGGTGGAGGTTTTCGGCAGTTCGCCGAACACCACGGTCTTCGGTACCTTGAACCCCGCCAGGTGCTCGCGGCACCAGCCGGTGATGTCGGCTTCGCGGGTGTCTTCGCGGCCCGGCTTGAGGGCGACGAAGGCGCACGGGGTTTCCCCCCATTTTTCATCCGGGCGTGCCACTACCGCGGCTTCCAGCACTGCCGGGTGCTTGTACAGGGCGTCTTCGACCTCGATGGTGGAGATGTTCTCGCCGCCGGAGATGATGATGTCCTTGAGCCGGTCCTTGATCTCGACATAGCCGTCGGCATGCCACACCGCCAGGTCGCCGGTGTGGAACCAGCCGCCACGGAAAGCTTCGGCGGTCGCTTCAGGGTTCTTCAGGTAGCCCTTCATCACGGTATTGCCGCGCATGAAGATCTCGCCCAGGGTGTTGCCGTCGCGCGGTACCGGCTCGAGGGTCTGCGGGTCGGCGACCATCAAGCCGTCGAGGGTCGGGTAACGCACGCCCTGGCGTGACTTGATCCGTGCGCGTTCCTCGAGCGAAAGGTGGTCCCATTCGTCATGCCAGGCGCACACGGTCACCGGGCCGTAGACTTCGGTCAGGCCGTAGGTGTGGGTCACCTGTATGCCCATTTCCTCCACCGCGCCGATGACCTTCGCGGGTGGTGCGGCGCCGGCAACCATGGCTTGCACCGGGTGATCGATGGCCGCCTTGGCCGCCTCAGGCATGTTGACCAGGGCGTTGAGCACGATCGGCGCGCCACACAGGTGGCTGACCTGGTGTTCGCGGATCAGGTTGAGGATTTTCTGCGGGTCGACCCGGCGCAGGAAAACGTGGGTGCCGGCCAGGGCGGTGATGGTCCACGGGTAGCACCAGCCGTTGCAGTGGAACATTGGCAGGGTCCACAGGTACACCGGGCGATGGCCCATGGCCCAGGTCATCTGGTTGCCCAGGGCATTCAGGTAGGCGCCACGGTGGTGATAGACCACGCCCTTGGGGTTGCCGGTGGTGCCGGAGGTGTAGTTGAGGGAGATCGCCTGCCACTCGTCATCGGGCCATTCCCAGGCAAATTCCGGGTCGCCTTCGGCGAGGAATGCCTCGTAGTCCAGCTCGCTGAGCGCGCGGCCTTCGCCGTACTCCGGGTCATCCACATCCACCACCAGGGGCGGGTGTTCGAGCAAGGCCAGGGCAGCCTCGATGACGGCGTGGAACTCGCGGTCGGTAATCAATACCTTGGCCTCGCCATGCTGCAGCATGAAGGCGATGGCCTCGGCGTCCAGGCGAACGTTCAGCGTGTTGAGCACGGCGCCGGTCATGGGCACGCCAAAGTGCGCTTCGAGCATGGCCGGAATGTTCGGCAACATCACCGCCACGGTATCGCCGCGGCCGATACCGCGGCCGACCAGGGCGCTGGCCAGGCGGCGGCAGCGCTGGTAGGTTTCCTGCCAGTTGCGGCGGATGGCGCCGTGGATCACCGCAGGATAGTTGCCGTAAACGGCAGCGGTACGTTCGATGAAGCTCAGCGGGGTGAGGGCGACATGGTTGACGGCAGCGGGCATCAGGCCCTGGGCATAGATCGACATGCGGTAATCCTGTAGGGAGGGCAGGCGCAGCCAGTGCACTTGGCCCCCGGTGGCTGATTGTTAGCTCTGATCAGGGTGCAGGGTGACGGACGGTGGGCCGCTACCCTTGTCGCAGTTTTACGCGAGTCGCTATGGTATTAGGAATATCGACTATAGCAATATAGTAAAACTACTATAACAACGAGCCGCTTACTTTGGACCAGACCGCCTACCCCTTGCTTGCCAAGGATCCCCAGCCCAGCCTGATGCTGGCCGGCGATGCCACGCCGCTGGCACTCAATCCGGCATTGCAGGCGTGGCTCGACGAGGGCCCCGCACTGGCCAGCTGGCTGCCGGCCAACTGTGCCGCCCTGGTGCGCGCCTGCCTGCGTCAGCACCGGGCGATTGCCGACGTCGAGGTACAGGTCGGCGAGCGTGTCGTACTGTGGAACTTCATTCCTGACGACCAGGGCCAGCAGGTGCTGGCGCGTTGCCGCGATGCCAGTGACGAGCGCCACGGTGCGCGCGAGGCCAGCCGCGCCCGGCGCCTGTACCGGTTGATCATCGAGAACACCACCGACCTGATCTCCCGGCACAGCCCTGATGGCCGTTTTCTCGATGCCTCGCCGGCGGCCTTCCGCCTGCTCGGCCTGTGGCCCGAGCAATTGCGTGGCATGCCGGTGCATACCTTGCTGCACCCGCGCGAACGCCGCCAGGTGTTGCGCCAGGCCGCAGCAGCCCTGGACCAGGATGGCTACCACACCATGACCTGTCGGGTGCGCCAGGCCGCAGGTGGCTACCGCTGGTTCGAGATCGCCAGCCGCGCCATCCGCGAAACCTATACCGGCGCGGTGGTGGAGGTGGTCAGCGTGTCCCGCGACATTACCTTGCGTATCGAGGCCCAGGAGAGCCTGGCGCACAGTGCCCGCTTGGCCACCCTGGGCGAGCTGGCGTCGGGTATCGCCCACGAGATCAACCAGCCATTGGCTGCGGTGGTCAACTATGCCAATGCCAGCCAGCGCTACCTGCAGGCTGTGGCACATGACCCGCATGCGCGCGAGCGGGTCGGGCAGGGCCTGCAGCGCATCACCGAGCAGGCCACCCATGCCGCCGAAGTGATCCGCCGCCTGCGTGCCTTCCTGCGTAAAGGGCCACGGCGCCTGCAGGCGCTGGACGTGGCCGAGGTGGCCGGTGAAGCCATGCGCCTGTGTGCCTGGGAAGCGGCGCGTGACCAGGTGCTGGTCGAACTGCGCATGAGCGCGCAGCTGCCCTCGGTGTACGCCGACCGGGTACTGCTGGAGCAAGTGCTGCTGAACCTGCTGCGCAATGCCATCGATGCCAACCGCGAGCAGCATGGCGAGCGGCCGTCGCGTATCCTGCTGAGCGCCGCGCGCGATGGCGACGGCGTGCTGGTGGAAGTGGCCGACCAGGGGCCGGGCGTGGCCCCCGAGCGGCTGGATGAGATCTTCACGCCTTTCACCACCAGCAAGGCCGACGGCCTGGGCCTGGGCTTGAGCATGAGCCGCAGCCTGATCGAAGGCTTTGGCGGCAGCCTGTGGGCGCGGGCCGGTGACAGGGGTGGTCTGGTGCTGTGTTGCCATCTGGCGGTCAGCAGGGAATAAGGGGAGGCGCAGTGCAAGCGAAAGTGTATGTGGTCGATGATGACCAGGGCATGCGGGATTCGACGGTGTGGCTGCTGCAGTCGGTAGGTTTGCAGGCGCTGCCGTTCGCCAGCGGGCAAGCGTTTCTCGACGCCTGCGTTGATGATGGGCCGGCCTGTGTGCTGCTGGATGTGCGCATGCCGGGGCTGGGTGGGTTGGCGGTGCAGCAGGCGATGCGTGAGCGCGGCCTGGCGCTGCCGGTGATCTTCGTCAGTGGCCATGCCGATGTGCCGATCGTGGTGCGGGCGTTCAAGGCCGGCGCCTGCGATTTCATCGAAAAACCATACAACGACCAGTTGCTGCTCGACAGCGTGCAGGCTGCGCTGGAACACGCTGGGCGGGCGCGCCAGGATAATCAGGCGCTGGCTCAGGTGCAGGCGCGCGTCGATGCCCTGACGCCGCGCGAGCGCGACGTGTTCGTGCCGTTGGCCCAAGGCTTGAGCAACCGTGAAATTGCCGAACGGCTGGGAGTCAGCGTGAAGACCGTGGACTTGTACCGTGGTCGGGTGATGAAGCGTTTGCAAGCGGATAGCCTGGCTGAACTGGTGGGCATGGCCATTGCCTGCGGGGCCGTGCAGGCACTGGGCCTGCGAGCCCTCTAGCCGCCCTTGTGCGGGCCCATGAACTTTGCAGGAGCGGCCGGCGCGGCAGGCAAAATCATGAAATATCTGATAGCTACCTAATCAAAGCTTTGACATTTACTGCCTAGGCAGTAATATTTTTACACACTTACCGAGCAGTCCCTGATGGCCCATTTCACTCCAGACAACTTCCAGACCTGCGCCATCGGCATGCTGCTTGGCCGGGCGGCAATCCTGAAGGATCGCATTCTCGACTGGCACCTCGAGTCCGAGGGCGTTACCGCCGCGCAGTTCAAGGTGTTGATCATCGTCACCCAGTACCAGGTGGATACCCCGGCCGAATTGTGCCGCTACCTGGGCCTGGACAGTGGTTCGATGACGCGCATGCTCGACCGCCTCGAGCAGAAGGAGCTGATCGTGCGCAACCGCTGCGCCGACGACCGTCGCCAGGTGCGCCTGGCCTTGACTGCCGACGGCCAGCGCCTGGCCGACCGGCTGCCGGAAATCGGCGCCGCCGCCATGAACGAGTTGTGCGGCGCGCTGGACCGCGAAGAGCTGAAAGCCTTGGAAGGCCTGTTGGCCAAGGTGCTGCTCGCTGCCGGCGACCCGCTGACGATGCGCCGCTTCGGTGATCGTTGAACCCTGTCACGAATTATCCAAGGTACTGTCATGGCCACTACCGCAGACACCCCGTCTCCCACCGCAGCACCGGAGCCATCGCGCAAGCGCAAGGTCTGGCTGCTTGGCCTGTTGTTGCTGGTGGTCCTGGCCGCCGCTGGCGCCTGGGCCTGGTACAGCCTGGTCGGGCGTTGGCATGAAAGCACCGACGATGCCTACGTCAACGGCAACGTGGTGGAAATCACCCCATTGGTCAGCGGTACGGTCACCAGCATCGGAGCCGATGATGGCGACCTGGTGCATGCCGGCCAGGTGCTGCTGCAGTTCGACCCGGCCGACAGCGAAGTGGCCTTGCAGGCTGCCGAAGCCAGGCTGGCGCGCAGCGTGCGCCAGGTGCGCGGCCTGTACAGCAACGTCGACTCGCTCAAGGCCCAGCTGGAAACCCGCCAGGCCGAACTGCGCAAGGCCCAGCAGGACTTCAACCGGCGCAAGGTGCTGGCCGACAGCGGCGCCATTGCCGCAGAAGAGCTGTCCCATGCCCGCGATGACTTGAGCGTGGCCCAGGCCGCCGTCAACAGCGCGCGCCAGCAGCTCAGCACCAGCAGCGCGCTGGTCGATGACACCGTGGTGTCCTCGCACCCCGAGGTGATGGCTGCCGCCGCCGATCTGCGCCAGGCCTACCTTGACCATGCCCGTACGACCCTGGTGGCGCCGGTGACCGGCTACGTTGCCAAGCGTACCGTGCAACTTGGCCAGCGCCTGCAGCCTGGCACCGCGACCATGGCGGTAATTCCGCTGGATCAGGTGTGGATCGATGCCAACTTCAAGGAAACCCAACTGCGCGACATGCGCATTGGCCAGCCGGTGCAGATCAGCGCCGATCTGTATGGCAGCGAGGTCAAGTACAGCGGCACGGTCGACAGCCTTGGCGCTGGCACCGGCAGCGCCTTCGCCTTGTTGCCGGCGCAGAATGCCACCGGTAACTGGATCAAGATCGTCCAGCGGGTTCCAGTACGGATCCACCTCAGCCCCGACCAGCTCAAGGAACACCCGCTGCGTATCGGCCTGTCCACCGTGGTCGAGGTCGACCTGCATGACCAGAGCGGCCCGGCACTGGCCCAGCAGCCACCCCAGCAGGCCAGCTATACCACCCAGGTCTATGATCGCCAGCTGGTCGAAGCCGACAACCTGATCGCCCGGCTGATCCACGAAAACAGTGCAACCGGCAAGACGGCGCAGCGATGAGCAATACTGCTGCGGCCCAGTTCACCCCACCGAGCCTGCTGCTGACCACCATCGGCCTGTCGCTGGCAACGTTCATGCAGGTGCTCGACACCACCATTGCCAACGTGGCCCTGCCGACCATTTCCGGCAACCTTGGGGTGAGCTACGAGCAGGGCACCTGGGTCATCACCTCGTTCGCAGTGAGCAATGCCATTGCCTTGCCGCTCACCGGCTGGCTCAGCCGGCGGTTTGGCGAAGTGAAGCTGTTCATCTGGGCCACGCTGCTGTTCGTGCTGGCCTCGTTCTTGTGCGGAATCGCCCAATCGATGCCGGAGCTGGTCGGCTTTCGCGTGTTGCAGGGGGTGGTGGCCGGGCCCCTGTACCCGATGACCCAGACGTTGCTGATTGCGGTGTACCCACCGGCCAAGCGCGGGATGGCCCTGGCGTTGCTGGCGATGGTGACCGTGGTGGCGCCGATTGCCGGGCCGATCCTCGGCGGCTGGATCACCGACAGCTACAGCTGGCCGTGGATTTTCTTCATCAATGTGCCCATCGGCCTGTTCGCCGCCGCCGTGGTGCGTCAGCAGATGCGCAGCCGTCCGGTGGTCACCAGCCGCCAGCCGATGGACTATATCGGCCTGCTGACGCTGATCATTGGCGTCGGTGCCTTGCAGGTAGTGCTCGACAAAGGCAACGACCTGGACTGGTTCGAATCGTCGTTCATCGTCAGCGGCAGCCTGATTTCGCTGGTGTTCCTGACGGTGTTCGTGATCTGGGAGCTGACGGACCGCCACCCGGTGGTAAACCTGCGCCTGTTCGTGCACCGCAACTTCCGGGTTGGCACCATCGTGCTGGTCGGCGGCTATGCGGGGTTCTTCGGCATCAACCTGATCCTGCCGCAGTGGTTGCAGACGCAGATGGGCTATACCGCCACCTGGGCGGGCCTGGCGGTGGCGCCGATCGGCCTGCTACCGGTGATCATGTCGCCGTTCGTGGGCAAGTACGCGCACCGTTTCGACCTGCGTGTGCTGGCGGGGCTGGCATTTCTGGCGATCGGCGCCAGCTGCTACATGCGCGCTGGCTTCACCAATGAGGTGGACTTCCAGCACGTGGCGTTGGTGCAACTGTTCATGGGCATCGGCGTGGCATTGTTCTTCATGCCGACCTTGAGCATCCTGCTATCCGACCTGCCGCCGCAGCAGATTGCCGATGGCTCCGGGCTGGCGACCTTCCTGCGTACCCTGGGCGGGAGTTTTGCGGCGTCGTTGACGACCTGGATCTGGATTCGTCGGGCGGACCAGCACCATGCCTACCTGAGCGAACACATCAGCCAGTTCGACCCGGCAACGCGGCATACCCTCGAGCAGTTGGGCGGGGCGAGCGTGCAAAGCTATGCGCAGCTGGAGCAGATGCTTAACGGGCAGGCGTACATGATGTCGACGGTGGATTACTTCACCCTGCTGACCTGGGTGTTTGCCGGGTTGATTCTGCTGGTGTGGTTCGCCAAGCCGCCCTTTACCGCCAAGGCGGGGCCAGCGTCGGCGGGGCATTGAGGCGACGGGGGTGATTGGCTTGGGAGGTTGGCCGAGGCGGATATCGAGCGCCAGCCAACGCCCCAAGTCAGGCACCTGCCCGACCCTCCAGCTTCTATTCCCATACCGTCCCTTTTCCCCTATTGTCGATCATCCATTCCCCAATGATCGGCACATCCATGGAGAACGTCATCGTCATCACCGGTGCCAGCCGCGGCATCGGTGCCGCCACAGCACTGCTGGCCGCCCGCCAGGGCTACCGCATCTGCATCAATTACCACGCCGACGACCAGGCCGCGGAAAACATCCTCGGCCAGGTCCGCGCCCTGGGCGCCGAGGCCATTGCCGTGCGTGCCGACGCCAGCGTCGAAGATGAGGTCATACAGCTGTTCCTGCGTGTCGACCAGGAGCTCGGCCCGGTCACCGCGCTGGTCAACAATGCCGGCACCATCGGCCAGCAGAGCCGGGTCGAGGAGATGTCCGAATTCCGCCTGCTGAAGGTCATGAAAACCAACGTCGTCGGCCCCATGCTCTGCGCCAAGCACGCCTTGCTGCGCATGGCGCGCCGGCACGGTGGCCAGGGCGGGGCCATCGTCAATGTGTCGTCGGTGGCTGCTCGCCTGGGCTCGCCCAACGAATACGTAGACTACGCCGCCTCCAAGGGCGCGCTCGATACCTTCACCATTGGCCTGGCCAAGGAAGTGGCAGGCGAGGGCGTGCGGGTCAATGGCGTTCGGCCCGGCTATATCCACACCGGTTTCCACGCGCTTTCCGGCGACCCCGATCGAGTCAGCAAACTTGAGCCCGGCTTGCCCATGGGGCGCGGCGGGCGTCCCGAGGAAGTCGCCGAGGCCATCCTCTGGTTGCTCTCGGACAAGGCGTCATACTCTACCGGCAGCTTCGTCGACCTGGGCGGCGGGCGCTGAGCCGCCCGCCAGCGCCGCGCTTTCGTCGGCAGGCCGGTATCGCTCAACGCGGGTGTGGCGCAATGCCCAACAGCTGCTCGACCCGTTCGCCGAGGGTGTTCAGGTCGAGGGGTTTGTACAGCAGTTCGGTGCGCCTGCCGAGCCGGGCACTGTGCACCCTTTCGGTAGTGTCGTAGCCGGTAATCAGCAATACTGGGGCATGCTCCACGAGGTCCTGGTAGGCCTCTGCAAGCTGGTAATCGTCGACTCGCCCAGGCAGGCCGACATCGGTGATCAGCAGGTCCGCTGGCGGCCCTTCCCGCAACGATTCGAGTGCCCGGTGGCCACCTTCGAAAGCCTGCACCTGGTGGCCCAGTTCCGTCAGCACTTCGACCAGTACCAGGCGCAGGGCCGGTTGGTCCACCACCAGCATGATCCGGTGCACCGGCTGCACCGACGCGGTGGCGGATGTGGCTGGCTCGTCGTGGCAGCTTGCGGGAGCGCTCTGGTCCCGGGGCAGGTACAGGTGAACGCAAGTGCCTTGCCCGGCGACGCTGTCGATCAGCAAATGCCCCCCGGACTGACGAACAAAGCCATAGGCCATGGACAATCCCAAGCCAGTGCCCTGGCCCAGCGGCTTGGTGGTGAAGAAGGGCTCGAAGGCGCGCTGCAGCACCTCACTGGACATGCCCACGCCGGTGTCCTCGACACGAATGTGCAGATAGTGCCCCGTCGGCAGGCCCAGGCACTTGGCCTCGGCTGCTGCGAGATCGGCGTTTTCACAACCGATGCGCAAGGTGCCGCCCAGCGGCATGGCGTCACGGGCATTGATGCACAGGTTGAGCAGAGTGTTCTCCAGCTGTTGCGGGTCGATGCGGATCGACCACTGCGCGGCCAGCGTCCGGTCCTGGAAGTCAATGTGCGGGCCGGTCGAACTGCGGATCAGGTCATGCATGTCGGCGACCAGGCATCGCACATCCACCGCTTGTGGCGTCAGCGTCTGCTGGCGCGAAAAGGCCAGCAACCGTTGCACCAGGGCTACGGCGCGCATTGCGTTGCTGCGGCACAGCCCGAGCATGCGGGTGGTCTCGGCAAGGTGTTGCTCGCCCAGGCGTTGCTCTGCCAGCTCCAGTGCGCCAAGCAGACTACCCAGCAAGTTGTTGAAGTCGTGGGCTATGCCCCCGGTCAACTGGCCGACCGCCTCCATTTTCTGCGACTGGCGCAGGGCTTCTTCGGCCTGGCGCAGGCGTTCCTGCTCGGCCATGCGCTCGGTGATGTCATAGGCGAACAGGTACCCGCCCTGGACTTGCTGTTGTGCATCGAGCAATGGGTGGTAGCGGATTTCGTAATGGCGGGGAGCATCGGGGGAGCCGAGGGAGATGATGTCGATGAAGGCCTCGCCGGCCAGCACGCGTGGCCACACCGGTGCCAGGCGGCCCATGATGTCCGGCTGGTTGAGCAGAAATTGTGGCACGTAATCGCCGATCTGCGGCACGAAGCCCCGGTAACGCTGGAAGGTTTCCCGGGCCGTGCGGTTGATCGCGACCAGGCGCATCCTGCTGTCGGCGGCAAACACGTTGGCCAGGCTGTTGTCGAGCAGTTCACCCAGCAACTGGATGTGGGCCTGTGCAGTGTCGTCGCGCTCTGCCAGGCGAGCTTCCAGTTCTGCGACACGCGCTTGCAGTTGTGCCAGTGACGGGAGCGAATCTGCTTGCATGGCAATGGCCCAGTGAGCGGATCGGGCAACTATAGCCGCCCACCGGGGCGCCAGCCATCAGAACGAGCGGATGATCCGCCCCAGGGTTTCCATGGCCCGTTCGGCATCCTCATGCCAAGGGCTGCCGTAGTTCAAGCGGATGCAGTTGCCGAAGCGCCGGGTGGGCGAGAAGATCGGCCCGGGTGCGATGCTGATGCCTTGGGCCAAGGCCATGTGGAACAACTTGAGGGCGTCCATCTGTTCGGGCAATTCCAGCCACAGGAAGTAGCCGCCGGACGGTTGGCTGACCCGCGTCTGCGCTGGAAAGTGCCGGGCGATAGCCGCCAGCATGTTGGCTTGCTGGCCTTCCAGGGCATAGCGCAGCTTGCGCAGGTGGCGGTCGTAGCCGCCGTGCTGCAGGTAGTCGGCGATGGCCGCCTGGGCCGGCATCGAGGCGCACAGCGAGGTCATCAGCTTGAGCCGCTCGATCTTCTGCGCAAAGCGCCCGGCCGCCACCCAACCGATGCGGTAGCCAGGTGCCAGGCTTTTGGCGAACGAGCCGCAGTGCATCACCAGCCCCTGGGTGTCGAAGGCCTTGGCCGGTTTGGGTGCCTGTTGCGCGTAGTACAGCTCGGCATACACGTCGTCTTCGATCAATGGCACCTGATGACGCGCCAGCAGCTCTACCAGTGCCTGCTTTTTCGCCTCCGGCATGCTGGCGCCCACCGGGTTCTGGAAGTTGGTCATGCACCATACGGCCTTGATCGGGTGCCTTTCCAGCGTTTGCGCCAGCAAGCCCAGGTCCATGCCTTCACGCGGGTGCACAGGGATTTCCACGGCCTTGAGCTTGAGCCGCTCCAGTACCTGCAAGCAGGCATAGAAGGCGGGGGCCTCGATGGCCACCAGGTCACCGGGCTGGGTGACGGCCTGCAGGCACAGGTTCAGGGCTTCCAGCGCGCCGTTGGTGATCAGCAGCTCCTCCATCGGCAGCATCAGCCCACCGACCATGTAGCGCAGGGCAATCTGCCGGCGCAGTTGCGGGTTGCCGGGTGACAGGTCGGTCACCACCATGCGCGGGTCCATGCTGCGGCTGGCGCTGGCCAGCGAGCGCGACAGACGTTGCAGCGGAAACAGCTCGGGGCTGGGGAAGGCCGAGCCGAACGGAATGGTGTTGGGGTCCTTGATCGAGTCGAGGATTGAGAACACCAGCGCGCTGACGTCGACATCGGTGGACTCGCTGACTGGCTGCAATGCCTGCGGCTCGCTGAACTGGCGCGGGACGTGGGCGTTGACGAAATAGCCCGAGCGCGGTCGGGCGCGGATCAGCCCGCGCCGCTCAAGCAGGTAGTAGGCCTGGAACACGGTGGACGGGCTGACCCCGTGGGTCTGGCTGGCATAGCGCACCGAGGGCACGCGCTGGCCGGGGCCCAGCACCCCGGAGCGAATCAGTTCGGCGATGTCGTCGGCAAAGCGTTCGTAGCGTTTCATTCTGGCCTTCTGTCGAAGCCTGGCAGGCAAGGTGGAATCAGTGTAAGGGATCAACGCTTCATCGGTGCGACGAAGCGGCTGTGGGCCACGCTGCGGATGGTGGGGTCGTTGCGCTCGCTGATTTCGAAGCTGAGCACCTGCGAGCTGCTGGCCGGGCGCTCGGCTAGCATCGCCACCGACACCGGCAGTTCACTCATTTCGCCGGCTGGAATCATGAATGAAGTCTTGCCCTGCAGGCTGAAGCCGTCGGCGTCCAGCAGGCGCAACTCGTAGTGCCGGATGCGCTCGGTCTTGTTGATGACCTTGAGCAGGTAGATGTTCTCGATCTGGCCCTGGGCATTTTCGCGGAACAGGCCGCGGTCCTTGATCACGTCCAGCGACACCATCGGGCGCAGCTGCAAGGCCACCACCAGCGCCGCGATCATCACCCCAAGCGCGATGGCGTAGCCCAGCAGGCGCGGGCGCAGCCAATGGGTGGTGCCGCCTTGCAGGCTGCGTTCGGACTTGTAACCGATCAGGCCACGGGCGTAGCCCATCTTGTCCATCACCCCGTCACAGGCATCGATGCACGCCGCACAACCGATGCACGCCATTTGCAGGCCATCACGGATATCGATGCCGGTCGGGCACACCTGCACGCACAAGGTGCAGTCGATGCAGTCGCCCAGGCCCTGGATTCGGAGGTCGCTGCCTTTCTTGCGCGGGCCACGGGCTTCGCCGCGACGCGGGTCATAGGCGACCGCCAGGGTGTCCTTGTCGAACATCACGCTCTGGAAACGTGCATAGGGGCACATGTGCAGGCACACCGCTTCGCGCAGCAGGCCTGCATTGATGTAGGTGGCGGCGGTGAAGAACAGCACCCAGAACAGCGCCACGCCGCCCAGTTGCAAGGTGAGCAGTTCCGCGGCCAGGGGGCGGATCGGGGTGAAGTAGCCGACGAAGGTCAGCCCGGTGAGCACGCCAATGGCCAGCCACAGGCTGTGTTTCAGCGTGCGCCGGGCCAGTTTGTTCAGGCTCCAGGGCGCGGCGGCCAGCTTGATACGCTGGTTGCGGTCGCCTTCGGTGACCTTTTCGCACCACATGAACAACCAGGTCCAGATGCTCTGCGGGCAGCTGTAGCCGCACCACACGCGGCCGGCATACACGGTGATGGCGAACAGGCCGAAGGCGCAGATGATCAGCAGTGCCGACAGCAGGATGAAGTCCTGCGGCCAGAAAGTGGCGGCGAAGATGTGGAATTTGCTGTTGCCCAAGTCCCACAGCACGGCCTGGCGGCCATCCCAGTTCAGCCAGGCGGTGCCGAAGAACAACAGCAACAGGGCGCCGGCGAAGCCGATGCGCAGGTTGCGGTACAGCCCGGTGAAGCTGCGGGTATGTATGCCATTGTCGGGGCGGCGCGGCTGAGGACTGGCTGGGGCGGTGGCGATCTCGGTGAAAGGGATTCTATCGGTCATGGCTCGGTGCTCGTCAGGCCTCGATCAGGCACGAGCACTATGGCCCTGGGGCTGTGATCAGCACAGGCTCAGGTTTTGCGATTAAAACCGTATCAGATTTCCGGGCAGGCCCCGCCAGGCCTCAGATTACCGAGCCTGGCGTGCTGGCCTTCAGATGCCTGCGGCTATCCACCGCACCCGCCACGGTCAGTGCATCGGCCTCGGCTTCGGTGATGGGCACACGCTGGCCGGCGAGCAGGGCCACGGACATGCGCAGCTGTTCGTCGGTGACGATTTCGATGGACGGGCCATCACCCACGATGCGCAGGTCTTCGGCGATCAGGGTGCAGCGGCGGGTGGTTTCGTCGATTTCAATGGGCATGGGGTGGTCCTCCTGGGGGTTACAGGGGTGGACCACAGGGCGGGGTGGGTTGCTGCATCCGGAAGCTGAGCGGCACTTTGTCATTTGCCCGGAGGTCAACCCTTGCAGATGGCAGGCCCGGCCTCTTCGCGGGTAAACCCGCTCCCACAGGGTTTGCACAGGTTTCAATGCAGTGCAGTACCTGTAGGAGCGGGTTTACCCGCGAAGAGGCCGGGCCTGACAACACAATGCTCCACATGGGAAGAAAGCAATGGACCTCATCTGGCAAGCAATCCAGGCCGAATTCGCCGATATCACTGATGAGCGCGAGGTCACGCAAATCCTCGTACGCCTGCTGATGGCAGCCCTGCTTGGCGCTGTGCTGGGATTCGAGCGCGAGCACAAGGGCAAGGCCGCCGGGGTGCGTACGCATATGCTGGTTTCGCTGGGCGCCGCGCTGTTCGTGCTGGCACCGAGCATGGCCGGGGCCGACGAGCAAGCGCTGAGTCGCGTTATCCAAGGCATTGTCGCCGGTATCGGTTTTCTGGGTGCGGGCACCATTCTCAAGGGTAACGGCCAGGACGCCAGCCATGTGAAGGGGCTGACCACTGCCGCCGGGTTGTGGATGACCGCCGCCATCGGCACGGCCGCGGGCATGGGCCGCGAAGCCACGGCGCTGATCAGCACGGTGCTGGCCCTGCTGGTACTGGGCACGATGCCGTTGCTGGTGGAAAAACTTGAAGGGCACGACGAGGGAAAGCAGGAGGAGGAAGAGGGCAGGAAGCACTGAGGGGAGCCGAAGCTCCCCTCAAAGCGTTGTTGCCTGCTCTTTTTTTATTATTGGGACCGGCCTGTTGTTGTTTTTGTCAGCCTGTCCTGGTGTTGCGGGCGACCCCCATGCGGGGTCAAGAGCAAACGTATTTTTTTGAGCGCTGACCTGCCTTCATCATTGCTGATCCGAACCTGGCTGCCGCTACCTGGAGGTAGTTTTATTGTTCTGTGCCAGACCGCGGGGCGTACCCCGGAAAAGCGTGTCGACTCCAAAAAAATCTGCTTGCTACGCCTCTGCCGTGTTGTTCTTGTTATGTCAGAGCCGTTACCTGTTGTTTTTATTGGGTGTCACATTCTTTTTGTTGTTGTGCCAGAGATATAGCAGGGTGCGTGCCAACTTTTGCAAATCCTTTAAAATCAAGCACTTGGCGATTCTGGTCGAAATCGACCGACCTGAAATTCTGCCGATTTGTTTCCCTGTTACCCGATTTTTTGCTGCAAAACGTGGGAGCGGTAACACTTCACCCACGCGCATGTGACACCCGTATGACTTATTGCGCGCTGCGCGCCCGCGCGACCCGCGACCCGTTGTCGCGGCCCAGCACGCTGCTGATGCGGCGGCCGGCGGCGATCAGCCGGTCCAGGTCGATGCCGGTTTCAATGCCCAGCCCCTGCAGCAGGTACACCACGTCTTCACTGGCGATATTGCCGGTAGCGCCTTTGGCATAGGGGCAGCCGCCCAGCCCGGCGACCGAGCTGTCGAACACGCTGATGCCTTCGAGCAGGCTGGCATACACGTTGGCCAGGGCCTGGCCATAGGTATCGTGGAAGTGCCCGGCCAGTTGCTCGCGCGGTACCTGTGCCGCGACCACCTCGAACAGGCGCCGGGTTGCGCCGGCGGTACCGGTGCCGATGGTGTCGCCCAGCGATACCTCGTAGCAGCCCATGTCGTGCAGGGCACGGGCCACCGGGGCGACCTGTTCGGCGCTGACCTTGCCTTCATAGGGGCAGCCGAGCACGCACGACACATAGCCGCGCACACGCACACCGTGGTTGCGCGCGGCTTCCATGATCGGCTCGAAGCGCTTGAGGCTGTCGCTGATCGAGCAGTTGATGTTGCGTTGCGAGAAGGCTTCGGAGGCGGCCGCGAACACCGCCACTTCCTTCACGCCGGCGGCCAGGGCGTCCTCGAAACCCCGCAGGTTGGGGGCCAGCGCCGCATAGGTGACACCCGGGCGCTGGTGGATGCCGGCGAACACTTCGGCGGAGCCGGCCATCTGCGGCACCCACTTGGGCGAGACGAAACTGCCCACTTCGATATAGGCCAGGCCCGCTTCGGTGAGGTCGTCCACCAGGCGCACCTTGTCGGCGACACTGATGGGCTGGGCTTCGTTCTGCAGGCCGTCGCGGGGGCCGACTTCGACCAGGCGAACGTGTTTGGGCAAGGACATGGCGGGTTTCCTGTGGCGTTCAGCGGTTGTCTTTGTTGTTCAGGGTGGCGGCCAGGGCCTGTTCGCAGCGCTCCTGGGCGGTGTCCAGTTCCAGTTGCATCTGGTGGATATCGAGCATCTGCTGTTCCAGCTGGGCGCGCCGCTCGGCGATTTTCGCCAGCATGCTGTTGAGCTGCTTGAGGTTGCCGCTGGACGGGTCGTACAGCTCGATCAGCTCACGGCATTCGGCCAGCGAAAAGCCGATGCGCTTGCCGCGCAGGATGAGCTTGAGGCTGACCTTGTCGCGCGCCGAATAGATACGCTCCAGGCCACGGCGTTCAGGGCTCAGCAGGCCCTGTTCCTCATAGAAGCGGATGGCGCGGGTGGTGATGTCCAGCTCGCGGGACAGGTCGGAAATGCTGTAGGTCTGGGTGCTCATGCTGGGGCTCGGCGTGGTCTATGCGGGTATCCTGACGGCAGGTTGACGTATACGTCAAGCAGGGCCGAGATGTAGCTTGCCCATGCAGGCCTGTTCGCGGGCGAATCCCACATCAGTCCCGTTGCACCGCCCGCCGATAGCCATTGGGTGTCTGCCCACTCAAGCGCTTGAACCAGCGGGCAAAGTACGTCGGGTCGGTAAACCCCAGGCTATCCGACAACTGGCCGATGCTCATCCGCGTGTAGACCAGATTGCGCCGCGCCTCCAGCAGTAGCCGCTGGTGCACCACCTGCAGCGCTGTTTGCCCACTCAGTGCGCGGCACAGCTGGTTCAGTTGCAGGCTGGGAATGTTCAGCCGGGCAGCAAAGTCCTCCACCGACAGGTGCTCGCGATAATGCGCCTCGACCAGGCGCAGATACTGCCCCAGCAAGTGTCGGTCACGCTCATCCCGGTTGCGCGGGGCCTGCCCCGACTGCTGGCGACGGCTGATCCACACCATCAGCGCGGTCACCAGGGCCTCGAGCAGCGCCGCGCGTGCCGGCGCGTTGCCCTGGTATTCCTGCTGCAGGGTGTCGATCAGGCTGCGCAGGCGCACACGGTCCTGGCCCAGCGGGTAACACGCCGCTTTCGCCAGCACGGCCAGTGGTGTCTCCAGGCGCTGTTCCAGGTTCGCCACCAACGCCGTACCGAAGGTCAGCACATGCCCCTGGATATCGGCGCTGAAGCGAAAGCCGTGCACGGTCATCGGCGGTACCACCTGGATTGCCGCTTCGCTGATGGCGCTGCGCACCCCCTCGATCTCCACCTCGGCCCGGCCGCGTTGCACATACAGCAACTGGAACAGCTCCGCGTGCTGGTGCGGTCTGATTTCCCAGTGATGCAAACGGCTACGCGCCGGGATCGACTCGCAGTGCAGCAGGTCGGTGCCGGGCCAGGCCTGGTTTTCGCCGTACAGCTTGAACAAGGGGACGCCGGGGAGGGTGGATTTCATGCGTGCAGGCCTGTCCGTTAATCGAACGTTTTTCGTAAAAGTGCAGGTTATGCATGGAATAGCACACTTCAATGGCTGTTTTTGCCAGTAAAAATGCAAGGGCAAACCCTAACAGCAGATGCCGCTCCACTGCCAGTCCAGGGCCGGCATCGTTCGCACAGAGACAACAACAATGAAAACTCAGGTCGCAATTATTGGTGCAGGTCCGTCTGGCCTGCTGCTCGGCCAACTGCTGCACAAGGCCGGTATCGATAGCGTCATCGTCGAACGCCAGACGCCCGAATACGTGCTTGGCCGCATCCGTGCCGGGGTGCTGGAGCAAGGCACGGTCGACCTGCTGCGTGAAGCCGGTGTGGCCGAGCGCATGGACCGCGAAGGCCTGGTCCATGAGGGCGTCGAGTTGCTGGTTGGCGGGCGTCGCCAGCGCCTGGACCTCAAGGCCCTGACCGGCGGCAAGACGGTGATGGTTTACGGCCAGACCGAGGTCACCCGCGACCTGATGCAGGCACGTCAGGCCAGTGGCGCGCCGATCATCTACTCGGCGAGCAACGTCCAGCCGCATGAACTCAAGGGCGAGCGGCCCTACCTGACGTATGAGAAGGACGGCCAGGTACACCGCGTGGACTGCGACTACATCGCTGGCTGTGACGGTTTCCACGGCGTCTCGCGGCAAAGCATCCCCGACGGTGTGCTGAAGCACTACGAGCGGGTCTACCCGTTCGGCTGGCTGGGCCTGCTGGCCGATACCCCGCCGGTCAATCACGAGCTGATCTATGCGCACCACGCGCGCGGTTTCGTGCTGTGCAGCCAGCGCTCGCAGACCCGCAGCCGCTACTACCTGCAAGTCTCGCTGGACGAGCAGGTGGAGGCATGGTCCGATGAGCGCTTCTGGAATGAGCTCAAAGCGCGCCTGCCAGAAGACGTGGCAGCGCGACTGGTGACTGGCCCGGCTCTGGAGAAGAGTATCGCGCCGCTGCGCAGCCTGGTGGTCGAGCCAATGCAGTACGGTCGCCTGTTCCTGGTCGGTGATGCCGCGCACATCGTCCCGCCGACCGGGGCCAAGGGCCTGAACCTGGCGGCCTCGGACGTCAACTACCTGTACCGCATCCTGCTCAAGGTGTATCGCGAGGGGCGCACCGACCTGCTGCAGCAATATTCGCCGCTGGCCCTGCGCCGGGTGTGGAAGGGCGAACGCTTCAGCTGGTTCATGACCCAGCTGCTGCATGATTTCGGCAGCCACAAGGACGCCTGGGACCAGAAGATGCAGGAGGCCGACCGTGAGTACTTCCTGACTTCGCCGGCGGGGTTGGTGAACATTGCCGAGAACTATGTGGGCCTGCCGTTCGAGGAAGTGGCCTGAAGCCGTGCCTGGCTGCCGGCAGGCTGGAAAAACCACGAGGACTTGCAGCCCGGTTCGCGGATGACCGACAGTGCCGTGCTGAACAGGTAATCGCAGGAAGCTAACGATGACATTCTTCACGCCCCTGACGGGCGCCCTGTGCCTGCTGGCTGCCAGTGGTTGGGCGTGTGCCGACCCGGTGCTGCCAGCCCCCCCGGAACTGGCCTCCGGCTACCGCTCAGGCCTGCAACCGGTGCACGTCAGCCGCCACATGGTTGCAGCCGCCAACCCGCTGGCCAGCGAGGCGGGGCGGGCGATGCTGCGTGCCGGTGGCAGCGCCATCGACGCGGCCATCGCCATGCAGATGGTGCTGACCCTGGTCGAGCCGCAATCCAGTGGCATTGGTGGCGGGGCGTTCATCCTTTACTGGGACGGCCAGCGTGTGCAGGCCTACGATGGCCGCGAGGCAGCCCCGGCGGCGGTATCGGAAAATCTCTTCCTGCAAGCCGACGGCTCACCCATGCCATTCAGGGCCGCGCAGATCGGTGGGCGTTCGGTGGGGGTGCCCGGGGTCTTGCGGGCGCTGCAATTGGCCCATGAGCAACATGGCAAGCTGCCCTGGCGTGAGTTGTTCACGCCGGCGATCACGTTGGCGCGCAACGGTTTCCCGGTTTCCGAACGCCTTCATGCCCTGGTGGCGAGCGACCCGTTCATTGCCCGGGCACCAGCCATGGCCCACTACTTCCTGGATGAGCACGGCAAACCGCTGGCGGTCGGCACGACCTTGCGCAATCCCGAGCTGGCGCAAACCTTCGAGCAGATTGCCACGCAGGGGCCCGAGGCGTTCTATACCGGTGCAATTGCCGAAGCCATCGTGGCCAGGGTGCGCAGTCATGCCAATCGCGGCTACCTGGCGTTGCAGGACCTGCAGCAGTACCAGGCCAAGGTGCGCGAGCCGGTATGCGGCCCCTACAAGGCCTGGCGCATCTGCGGTATGCCGCCGCCTTCGTCGGGTGGGGTAGCGGTGTTGCAGACCCTGGGCATTCTCGAGGCGCTGCAGCGGGCTTCGCCGTCACGCGACCTTGCCGCCCTGCGGCCGTTGCGCACGGCGTCCGCTGCCGGGCTGGAAGCTCCGCCGCTGGCCGTGCACCTGGTTGCCGAGGCCGAGCGCCTGGCCTATGCCGACCGTGCCCAATACCTGGCCGACAGCGATTATGTGCCGGTCCCGGTCAAGGCGTTGACCGACCCCGCCTACCTGGCCGCCCGCGCCGCTCAAGTCGGCGAATACAGTATGAAGCGCGCCCGCCCTGGCCAGCCGCAGGGCGCCGACCTGGCCATGGCCCCCGACCGCTCGCCACTGCGCATTGCCACTTCGCACCTCAGCGCAGTGGATGACCACGGCCAGGCCCTGGCCATGACCACTTCGGTGGAAGCAGCGTTCGGTGCACACCTGATGGTCAAGGGCTTTCTGCTCAACAACCACCTGACCGACTTCTCGTTCATCCCGCAGGAGCAGGGCAAGCCGGTGGCCAATCGGGTACAGCCGGGCAAGCGGCCGCTGTCGTCCATGGCGCCGACCCTGGTGTTCTCGCAAGCCTCCGGCGAACTGGTGGCCAGCCTCGGCTCGCCCGGCGGCTCGCAGATCATCGGTTACGTCAACAAGGCGCTGATCGGCCTGCTGGATTGGCAGCTTGATCCGCAGCAGGCCGCTGGCCTGCCCAACTTCGGCAGCCGCAATGCCGACACCGAAGTGGAGGCGGGGCTGGCCAGCCCGGCGCTGATCCGCCAGTTGGCAACCTGGGGCCATGCGGTAACGCCGATGACCATGACCAGTGGCATGCAGATCATCCAGCGCAGCGGCGAGGGCTGGTCGGGCGGTGCCGATCCACGGCGTGAGGGCGTGGCACTGGGTGACTAGCGGTGCGCGTTGCGGCATAGGGAGGGGCGTGATAGAAAACAGCCTTGCCATTCAGAAGTTGAATACCGGGATGTCTACTGGCGTGAAATCGAATAGGGCCCTGTTCGACCTCGACCTGCTGCGTGCAATCGTGGTGGTGGCCGATTGTGGCAGTTTCACCACGGCTGCGGCCCGCCTGCACTCGACCCAATCGACCATCAGCCAGAAAGTGCGGCGCCTCGAAGACATGGTTGGCCATCGCCTGTTGGTGCGAGGCAATCGTGATGTGTTGCCGACCGACGCCGGGCAGACCTTGCTCGGCTATGCCCGGCACATGCTGGCCCTGAACGACCAGATGCTCGAAGCCCTGGCCGGGGCGATGGTGGGAGTGACCGTGCGCCTGGGGGTGCCCGAGGACTTCGTCGGCGGGCGTACCACCAACGCGCTGTCGGCATTCAGCAGGCGCAACCCGCAGGTAAAGCTGGAGGTGACCAGCGGCCTGTGCCGCGACCTCAGCCAGGCCTACGACAACGGGGAGCTCGACCTGGTGCTGCTCAAGCAGCGGCGCAACGCCCGCGAGGGCGTGGCTTGCTGGCCGGAGCGCCTGCAATGGATCGACAGCGCGCGCACGCCGGCCTTCGAGCTGGACCCGATCCCGCTGGTGACCTTCCCGCCCCGGGGCCTGTACCGCGACGATATGATCAACGCCATCGAGGGCATCGGCCGGCGCTGGCGCATCAGCTTCACCAGCTCCAGCCTCAGTGGTATCCAGGCCGCAGTGGCCGACGGCATGGGCATCAGCTTGCTGCCACCGCGGGCGGCGACCGGCGAGCACCGAGTGCTGGGGGCAGGCCAGGGACTGCCGGAGGTCGACAGCTACGAAATCGTCATCGTCCACCGGCCGACGGCGGATGTCATGGTCAAGGCCCTGGCCGAGGTGATGACGCAATTGTTGGCGGGTGGCGGCATCTGAGCGCTGCAGCTGCGGTAGCGGGGTTCGGTGACGTGTCGAATGCGGTGTCTTTCCCTTGGAACGATGGCTGCTGCCTCGATCGTTCCCACAAGGTAGGAGCGGGTTTCTGATTGATTCGCGGGGAATCTGGCTAAAGCCATCCAGGCTGGGCGAAACATAGGATCTGCTGCGCAACCCCCTTTGATCTCATTCCGGAGACCCTATGAAAAAGATTGCAATCATAACCCTGCTGGCCGCCGCAGGCCTGGTTCAGGTAGCCCATGGCAACGAGCCTGAGGATGCGGATACTGCTGTCAGCGAAACGACTGCAGCGTCTACCGAGCAGCCTGAAGCCCGTCGCCGGACCATCCGCAGCGTTGGCGTGCCAAGCACATCCTGCCCTGACGGCACTTACCCGACTGGAGCTGGCCATTGCAACCCGTCCTACGAGTTTGACTGAGGCCCAGGCGCCCTGGCGGACGGCCGTCCGCCAGGCATTCGCCGGGGCGCTTGCCTTCCGCGCAGAACGCCTCAAGGTTGACGCTCGGCTACCGCCCTCAGGGTTCTGAGGGTGACCACCGGCGCATCCACCACGAACCGATTAGCCAGCCAACCCGGCACATCCCCTGCCGGGTCGGCTTGCAACTGGTAGATCACCTCGGTTTCCCGTTTGCCGAGCGGCTTCATGATCCATTCGCCCGCCAAATGCTGCACGCGGACCAACCCGGGCTCCTCTGGCAAACGGCCCGGCTCGGCGCTGAGATGCCGCACCAGGGTACCGTCGTCAAGCCTCTCGGTGGTTACCTTCAGCACGATGTCGCGCGGCATCGTTGGCCACGGCAGGTCGGTGGTCAGGTAGACCCAGGTATCGGCACCGTTTACCTCCAGCAGGCGCATCTGGGCACAGGCATACAGCCATTTGCAGGCGACCCGCAGGTTCTCCTGCAGGTCGGTGAGCGTGCGCAGGCTGGCTTTCATGGTGCTGACACCGCGAAATTGCTGGTACGGCGAACCGGCGACACCACTCAGGTACACGCGAATGCCTTCGCGATCATAGGCCAGGTTCCAGTCATCGGCGGCCGGGGCGCGGGACCACAGCAGCAGGGCGGCGAGCAGCAGGCAGCGGTTCATGACAAGTACCGCGCGGGGACGAGGTTCCAGTATGCGCGGTCAAAAGAAAGCCCGCCAGATTGGCGGGCTCGTGTGCATCAGCCTGGGCTCAGCGCTTGGGGTTCAAGGTCAGGTGCACGTGGCGGTTCACGTCCTTGTACAGCAGGTAGCTGAACTTGCCTGGGCCACCGGCGTAACAGGCTTGCGGGCAGAAGGCGCGCAGCCACATGAAGTCGCCGGCTTCCACTTCGACCCAGTCCTGGTTCAGGCGGTACACCGCCTTGCCTTCGAGCACGTACAGGCCATGCTCCATCACGTGGGTTTCAGCAAACGGAATCACACCGCCCGGCTGGAAGGTGACGATGTTCACATGCATGTCATGACGCATGTCGGCCATGTCGACGAAGCGGGTGGTGACCCAGCGGCCTTCGGTGCCTGGCATTTCGATGACGGTGGCGTTGTCGCGGTGGGTCACGAAGGATTCCGGAACGTCCAGACCTTCGACTTTCTGGTAATGCTTGCGCAGCCAGTGGAAGGTGACGTTGGCCTTGCTGTTGTTGCGCAGGCTCCATTCGGCGCCAGGTGCCAGGAAGGCGTAGCCGCCCGGTACCAGGGTGTGGTGCTTGCCTTCGACGGTGATGTCCAGTTCGCCTTCGACGATGAACACCACGGCTTCGGCGTTCGGGTCCAGCTCAGGGCGCTCGCTGCCGCCTTCCGGGGCGACTTCGACGATGTACTGCGAGAAGGTCTCGGCAAAGCCGGTCAGCGGGCGGGCGATGACCCACATGCGCATCTTGTCCCAGAACGGCAGGTGGCTGGTGACGATGTCACGCATCACGCCCTTGGGGATGACGGCATAGGCTTCGGTGAACATGGCACGGTCAGTCAGCAGCTCGGTCTGAGCCGGGTGCCCACCGTGGGGGGCGAAGTAGGAATGGTTCGACATGGACGATCTCGACTTGTTGTTCTCTCCCCATGCCGTGAACCGCACCGGCCGGTGCGGCGCAGGGGATGTGGCGACAGAATAGGGGCGAGTGCGTGCCATCCACAAATTAAATGTTGGAATACCCGGTATTTGCCAGCTAAATGCAGACCTGACGGCCTGGGTGTGCTGTCGGCAAATGGGCACCCTGGCCGAACAGCTTGTGACGCAAGCTGCCCTCGGCGTAGCTCAGCGGGTAACGGCCACGGCGCTGCAACTCGGGCACCAGCAATTCGACTACCTGGGCGAGGTCGTCCGGTTGCACGGCATAGGTCAGGTTGAATCCGTCGATACCGGTCTGCTCCAGCCAGTCTTCCAGCTGGTCGGCGACCTCTCCAGCAGCGCCGACCAGCACCGGACCACGGCCACCCAGGCCGATGAACCCGGCCGCCTCGCGCACGCTCCAGCGACGGTTCGGGTCGGCGGCAGTAAAGGCGGCCAGGGCTGCGCGGCCGGCATCGTTCTCGACGTATTCGATCGGCGCATCGGGATCGAGGCCGGCGAAGTCGATGCCGGTCCAGCCCGACAGCAGCGCCAGGGCGGCGTCCAGGTCCACATAACGGCGGTATTCGGCGAAGCGTGCTTCGGCTTGTTCCCGGGTGGGCGCGACAATCACCAAGGCCTGGGCGTAGATAAGTACTGCGTCACGGTCACGCCCGGCGGCCTCGCGGGCCTGGCGGATGCCGTCGACGTAGCGGCGCAGCACGGTGGGTGTCGGCCCGCTGATGAACACGCATTCGGCGTGCCGTGCCGCGAACTGCTGGCCGCGTGTCGAGGCGCCGGCCTGGAACAGCACCGGCGTGCGTTGGGGAGACGGCTGGCACAGGTGCATGCCGGGCACCTGGAAATGCTCGCCGGCATGGTTGATAGGGCGTACCCGGGATGGCTCGATATACCGCCCGCTGTCACGCTCCAGCAGCACGGCGTCTTCGTCCCAGCTCTTTTCCCACAGTTTGTACAGCACCTGCAGGTATTCCTCCGCCAGGTCGTAGCGCTGGTCGTGGCCCAGTTGCTGCGCCAGGCCCAGGTTCCTCGCGGCGCTGTCGAGGTAGCCGGTGACGATGTTCCAGCCGACCCGGCCATTGCTCAGGTGATCGAGCGTGGACATGCGCCGGGCGAACGGGTAGGGGTGTTCGTAGGTGAGCGAAAAGGTAACGCCAAAACCCAGGTGTTCGGTAACCCCGGCCATGGCCGGCACCAGCAGCAGCGGGTCGTTGACCGGTACCTGCACGCCGCCGCGCAGGGCGGCTTCGGGGCCGCCCTGGTATACGTCGTAGATGCCCAGCACATCGGCAATGAACAGGGCGTCGAACAGGCCGCGTTCGAGCAGGCGGGCCAGGTCGGTCCAGTAGTCCAGGCGGTTGAAGGCCACACTGGTGTTGCGCGGGTGACGCCACAGGCCGGGCGACTGGTGGCTGGCGGCGTTCATGCTGAAGGCGTTGAAGCGGATCGGGCGGGGCATGCTGGAGGCTCCGTTCAAGGCAACACGGAAGCCGGGTAGACCGCGTCGGCCACCTGCAGCTTGCGCGGAATCAGGCCCAGGCCCTGGAAGGTATCGGCCAGCTTCTGCTGCTCGGCAACGATCTGCGGGGTGATCGCCACGGCGTTGTAGTTGCGGCGTTCGCTGGCCACTTGCAGAACGCTGGCGCTGATCCCCAGTTGGGGGGCCAGCAGCGCGGCGACTTCGCCAGGCTTGGCATTGGCCCACTGGCTGACCTTGCCCAGTTCGCTGAAGAAGGTTTTCAGCAGGTCGCGGTGCTGGTCGGCGAAGCTGGCGGTGGACAGGTAGAAGGTGCGGTTGTTGGACAGGCCGCTGCCATCGCGCAGGTTTTTCAGGCCTGGCTGGCTTTCTGCCGCAGCCAGGAACGGGTCCCACAGGGTCACGGCCTGGACGCTGCCTGATTGCAGGGCGGCCACGGCATCGGCGGCGTTGTTGACGTAGGCTGGGGTGATGTCACGGTAGCTGAGGCCGGCCTGCTCCAGGGCAACCGCGAGCAGGTACTGGGCATTCCAGCCGCGACCTGTGGCGACGCGCTTGCCCTTGAGGTCCTGGACGCTGGCCAGGTGGTCCTGCTCGCGCACCACCAGGCCGATGCCACGTGGGTAGGGTTGCTCGGCAGCCAGGTACACCACCGGCTTGCCTGCGGCCTGGGCGAACACCGAGGGGGCGTCGGCGGCATGGCCAAGGTCGATGGCGCCGGTGCTCAGCGCTTCGAGCAGTTGCGGGCCGGCGGCGAACTCATGCCAGCTGACGGTCACGCCTTGAGGTGCCAGGGCCTTCTCCAGGGCGCCGCTGCCCTTGAGGATGTTGATGCTGTTGAACTTCTGGTAGCCGATGCGCAGGGTCCTGGTGTCGTCGGCCAGGGCTTGCGACCAGGGCAACAGGGTGCTGACGACACTGGCCAGCAAGCCGCCGAGCAACAGGCGGCGCAAGGGAGAGAAAGCACGGGCGGGCATGGGCGTGGCTCCTTGGATCGGTTGGGAAGCGATGCAACCAGACTAAGGAGGTGGCGTTTGGCTTTCAATTTTTATATTCCATTTAATTAGATCATTTAGGCATGCCTATATCGTTTTGTTTTATGTCGATCGGTCCACGCCAGCGGGCACTCCATCAACAGCGTGCTTCCCTGCGTGGCCGCGCTCACGGATAATCCGCTCAATCCAATAAGCAGCTTGTGAGTGGGTATGAGTGATTCCGTAGTCAGCCTCGGCCAGCCTGAAATCGAAGGGGGGCGCAAGACGCGCAAGAACAACCCCGAGAAAACGCGTGAGGACATCCTTCAGGCCGCCATCAACGAGTTCGTCCAGCAAGGGCTGGCCGGTGCCCGGGTTGACGCCATCGCCGAGCGCACCGCCACCTCCAAGCGCATGATCTACTACTACTTCGGCAGCAAGGAACAGCTGTACTGCGAATGCCTGGTCAAGTTGTACGGGGATATTCGCAAGACCGAGCAAAGCCTGGACCTGGAGTCGCTGCCGGCCGAGCAGGCGATCCGCCGGCTGGTGGAGTTCACCTTTGATCACCACGACCGCAACGTCGATTTCGTGCGGATCATCTGTACCGAGAACATTCACTACGGCGAGTACGTGAAGCAGTCGCCGGTGATCCGCGAAATGAGCAGCCTGGTGCTCGAGGCCCTGGGCAATACCCTGCGCCGTGGTGTCGAGGAAGGTGTGTTCCGCGCCGGCATCGAGGTACTCGACCTGCACATGCTGATGAGCTCGTTCTGCTTCTACCGGGTGTCGAACCGCCATACCTTTGGCGAGATCTTCCAGATCGACCTGTCCGCTGACGAGGTCAAGCAGCGCCACAAAGCCATGATCTGTGATGCGGTGCTGCGGTACATCCGCGCCTGATCGGCATTGGTGAATAGCTGAGCGGGCCCGGTCACTCGCCCAGCCGCTGCTCACGCGACGGCGGGTAGCCGAAGTACGCCGCATAGCACTTGCTGAAGTGCGATACCGAGACGAAACCGCAGGCCACTGCCACCTCCATCACCGAGAGGTCGGAGTATTGCAGCAGGCGGCGGCTCTTGGTGATGCGCAACTCCATGTAGTAACGCCGCGGCGAGGTACCCAGCTGGGCCTGGAACAGACGGTCGATCTGCCGGCGCGAGCGCCCGCTGTAGGCGGCCAGCTGGTCGAGGCTGAGGGTTTCCTCGAGGTTGTTCTCCATCAGTTCGACGATGGTGCGCAGGTGCAGGCTCATGGATTTCTTCGCCCCCGGGCCAACCTGGCGGTAGCGGGCGCCGGAGAACGACAGGATCTCTTCCACGCCTTCGGCCAGGCCGTCGCCATACAGCCGGCGCACCAGGCCCAGCATCAGCTCCATGGCGCCATTGGGGCTGGCGGCACTGAGGCGGTCGCGATCGAGGGTGAAGCTGGCCGGGGTGATGCGCGTTTGCGGGCTGCGTTCGCACAGGCTGGCGCGCTGCTCAGGGTGGATACTGCAGCCATAGTCGTCCAGCACCCCGGCGCGGCCAAGGAACCAGGCACCGTTCCACAGGCCGCCCAAGGCCATGCCGTGGGCAGCGCAGTCACCCAGCAGGCGGTCCAGCTCGGGGTACTTCAGCGGTGTGCGCAAGCCGCCGCAGATAATCAGCAGGTCCAGTTCTTTCAGCGCCTCGGCAGCCACCTCGGTGGCCACCAGCTCCAGCCCCAGGTCGCTGAGCACACGGTCGCCATCCAGTGACAGCGGGGTGAAGCGGAAACTGTCGGCACGCAGCAGGTTGGCCGTGACCAGCACGTCCATGGCCACGGTGAAGCTGGCCATCGAGAAGTGTTCGAGCAATACGAAATCGACCCGGTAAGGGGCCTGGGCACTGGCGCTGGTGGACTTCAGCCTCAGCATGTTGCTGGTACTGGTCTTCTTGCTGAACTGGCGTGGCGTGGGCACTCTGGACTCCGCTTCCGGGCTGGCCTGGAGAGTGTGGCGGGCGGCCGTGAGAAAGACAATCTCGTGGGTGGCGCTGGCATATCGAGGTCGTGTTCAGACAAGCTGTCTGGCTTGGCCGGTTACCGTTATGCTGATGCTCCCGTCGCTGAGGATGCCTTTGATGAAATACGCCGCTGCCGTGTTGCTTTGCCTGATGCCATTGTTGGCCAATGCCCTGGAACCGGGTGAAAAGCTCGCACCGTGGACCTTGCTCGACCAATACGACCAGGCCTACAGCCTCGATGCCGGTACGCATATCCTGCTGGTGGCGCGCGATATGGACGGTGCCAGGCTGGTCAAGGCGGCGCTGGCCGAACAGCCCACGGGCTACCTGGAAGCGCGTGATGCGGTATTCGTCGCCGACATCCAGCGCATGCCGGCGCTGATCAGCAAGCTGTTCGCCATTCCCGCCATGCGTGACTACCACTACCGCGTGCTGCTTGACCGTGATGGGCGGGTAGCCAGCCGTTATCCCGGGCAGGACGGCCAGGTGCAGTGGCTGCAGCTGGAGCAGGGCAAACTGGTGAGCCAGCAGGCGTTTGCCGATGCGGCGGCGTTGAAGGCGGCGCTGGACAATGCACCCCGCCACTGAAACCGGCCTGGGGCGGCCTTGTTGTCGGTGAGCCCGGACAAATCAATCTGAACCCCTGGCGTCCTCCGGAACCCAAATGCATTACATGCCATTGGGAGGATGCTCATGGAAATCGGAACGATCTGGTTCATCGTCGCCATTCTGGTGATCGTGCTGGAAATCTGGGCCATCTGGCACATCATCGGCAGCGACCGGCGCGCCGAGCGCAAGATGCTGTGGATTGTCTTCGTGGTGTACGCGCCATTCCCCGGTCTGTTGTTCTGGGCCTGGCGTGGGCCGCGGGCGGTGAAGGGCAGGGCGGTACTGGAGGAAAAATAAGCTGATCGGCATCAGGCGCGGGGGCGCCTGATGCCATGCCGTACTAGCGGATATCAATGCGGATGGCCGGGCCCAGGCCACTCACCATCAAGCTGCCATAGAACTTGACGCTCGACAGTACATGCAAGCGCTTCAGCTCGGCATGGATCCGCTCGCGGACCACCCGCTCCGCTTCCCTGGCTCGATCATCCGTCGTTGTGCTTTCGAGCTGCACCAGGCCCAGCAGGGTGGTCTCGATATGCTCCACGGTGTCCAGGCCCAGGTTTTCCCGCAGGTGATGGCGCGCCTGGGCTGCATCCGGCTCATCCCGCTCAGGGTCACGTGGCTTGATGGTGTAGGCGAGTTGAAAGTCGTGTTTGCTCATGGTTTTTCCTTGTTGCGTGCAGGCCTCCGTGCCGGGGCATGCACTCTAGCGCGTAGCCGCCATCGCGCATACATACGCGTGGTTCACAGGCGGCTGTGCCCTGTGCGAAACATCCTACGCATCGCCCTTGACCTCGAGTTAACTCGAGGTCCGATACTGCGTCACGCTTTCAACCGATCGAGGACTGACCGTGACCCATTCAAGCGCGTTCCAACTGAGCAATCCCGAAGGCCTGTACGACCCCAGCGACAATGCCTATTCCCATGTCGCCGAGGTCCGGGCCGGCAGCCATCTGCTGTTCATCGCCGGCCAGGGCGGGGAAGACCGCAACGGGCAGCTGTCGCCGCTGTTTGCCGAGCAGGCACGCCAGGCGCTGGCCAACCTGGAGGTGGCCCTGGCCTCGAAAGGGGCCAAGCTGGCCCAGGTATTCAAACTGACGCTGTTGATCGTCGACCACTCCGAAACGCGCCTGCGAGAGTGGGTCGCCGAGGCTGACAAGGCTTGGGGCCCGCACCTGAAGCCGACCTGCACGTTGATACCGGTAGCGAGGCTGGCGCTGGACGGCATGTTGGTGGAGATCGAAGCGGTCGCGGCGCAGTAGAGCCCAGGTTGCGCTGGTGGCGGCAAAGGCACGGGCTGTTGTATATCGGTGCTGGTCATATCAGCATGGTCGCCATAACAATAATTCCTTCTCAGAGGTGACCACACCATGAGTACCGGCACCACCACGCTCTACCAACGCAAGGCGCGGCCCTGGTTGTGGCCCGCACTGTTCAGCCTGGTGGCCTTTGCAGCCAACTCGGTGTTCTGTCGCCTGGCGCTTAAGGACGGCGCCATCGACCCGGCATCCTTCACCGTGGTGCGCCTGGCCAGTGGCGCACTGTTCCTGCTTGTGTTGATACGCTTGCGCAAGCCCGCGTTAGCCATGGGAGGCAGCTGGCGGGGTGGCCTGGCCTTGTTCCTCTATGCGTTCCTGTTTTCTGCGGCGTACCTGCAACTGGGCGCCGGTGCCGGTGCATTGCTGCTGTTCGGGGCGGTGCAGATCACCATGTTCGGTTTTGCCTGGTACACAGGTGAACGCATCACTGCGCGGATGTTGCTGGGCATGCTGATTGCGTTTGCCGGCCTTTTGCTGCTGCTGTTGCCCGGCACTGCAGCGCCACCCTTGGCCAGTGCCTTGCTGATGGCCGCGTCCGGCGTGTCCTGGGGGGTGTACTCGCTGCTGGGCAAAGGCTCGCCCAGGCCGCTGGCGGATACCGCTGGCAATTTTGTTCGGAGCTTGCCGTGCCTGGTACTGCTGGCGCCGATGCTGTTGCTGGACGCCGGCCTGCATCTGACCCCGCTCGGCCTGTTATATGCCCTGGGCTCTGGCGTCCTGGCATCGGGTGCGGGTTATGCCGTGTGGTACAGCGTGGTCAGGCAGATCAGCGCACAGCAGGCGGCAACCTTGCAGCTCAGCGTGCCAGTGATCGCCGCACTGGGTGGGGTCACCCTGATCGGTGAAACGTTGTCTTTGCGCTTGCTGCTGGCGTGCGTCGTTGTGCTGGGCGGTATAGCCCTGGCGTTGATGCAGAAACGCTAGGCTCTGTGTGCAAAGCCTTGATACTCGGTGATGCTGCGTTGAAAACAGCCTCGGAATGCTCATTTACAACCCGTAAACTCCGCTTCCTCGGCTGTTTTCGCCTTGCCTGACCTTCGTCTCAAGACTTTTCACACAGAGCCTAGAAGAACCTGCGTTGCGCCTTGAGCGTGACCATGCTGTCGCAATAGGTGTTGCTGCCGGAGTACGCATCGCAACCACTACCACTGAGGTCGGAGTCGCTGTAGATCAGGTCCAGGTCAATGCCAAGCCAGGGCCGGGAAAACGCCAGCGACCAGTCGGAAAAGCCGGTCACCTGGCTGCCATCGCCAAGGGTGAAGGGTTTGCCCAGGCGGTGATGGGCGAGCTTGGCGGTAACGTCGACGCCGAGCAGCGGCAATTGACCGAAGTCAGCGAACAGCGTGCCGGTGCGATGATCAGGGGTATCGCGCAGCGCACCACCGAAACGGCTGCCCAGTACCGACACCCCACCGTACAGGGCATAACTGTCGGGGCCGGCGATGTTCGGCTGGCTATACTGGATCAATCCGACCTCGTAGCCCAGGCTGCTGTCGAAGCGGTGCTTGTAGCCCAGGTAGCTGTCCAGGCGCAGGGTGGAATCAGGAGATAGGCCCATGCTCGGGGCGTATTGGCCGAGGTACCAGCCGCTGGGGTGGCTGAAGTCGAGACCGCCGTGGAACGCACCGATGGCACCGGGCGAGATCAGCCCTTGGGCCATGCTGCGTGAGGGGGTAGTGCCGAGCGTGAAGTCGAAGTCGCCCAGTTCGCGTTTGATCTGTTGGGCCAGCAGCACAGGGCAGAACAGCAGTGCCGCACCCAGCAACAGAAGGGGCCTGGTCATGGTCTCCGTCCTGGAAGGCTTGCGGTTGAGCGGTAAAGCATACCGGTGCAGGTGCGCGGAGGGAACCTTTGGCTGGTCCGTTCAGCCTTTGCTCGAACCGCCGCTGTCGGCGGCTTCGGTGACCACCGGCAGGCTGCCGGCACGCTGGATCACCCGCCGTTGCTGCTCGTAATCGTCCAGCGACAGGCCACGCCGTTGCAGCGCCTCGAGTTGCAGTTGGCGGGTTTCTTCGGCGCTGTAGGGGCGCAGTTCGGGGTGGTTGGCACAGCCGCTGGCGCTGGCGATCGCAACAGTGGCAAGGGTGGCGGACAGCAGGCGGGCCAGGGTGTTCATCGGGCAGCTCCAGGGACCGGTGTGGGGAAGGTCAAGTCGATGAAGTCAGGGTATTCGGCCAGGCCATCGGGCAGAAATTGCCATTCTCGATAGTGACTATCGATGGTTCCTGCGGAACCGGGAGGGCGTGATGGGGCAAGACGAGCAACCGCGCAAATGGGGTGTGCTGGAGCCGATTGACCGGATTACCGAAGTGATCTTCGGGCTGTTGATGGCCATGACCTTCATCGGCTCGCTGAGCGTGGCCACTGCGGGGCGCGAAGATGCCCGACTGATGCTGATTGCCGCGTTCGGCTGCAACCTGGCCTGGGGCCTGGCCGATGCGGTCATCTACCTGCTGCGCACCTGGACCGAGCGTACCCGTAGCCGTACGCTGCTGGCCCGCATGCAGGCCAGCGAGGGCAGCCAGGGGCGCAGCCTGATTGCCGCTGCGTTACCGGCGCGCATCAGCCTGGCACTGGACGAGGACGGGCTCGAAGTGCTGCGCCAACGCATGCTGCGCGATGCCGCCCGCCCCATACCGGCACGCCTGGGCCTGGATGATTTCAAGGCCGCCCTGGCCACGTTCCTGCTGGTGGTATTGGCGACGTTCCCGGTGGTGATCCCATTCTTGCTGATCGATACCACCGCCACGGCCATCCGCGTATCGCATCTGGTGGCCCTGGCCATGCTGTACCTGGCGGGCTGGCTGCTGGCACGTTATTCCGGTGGTCGCACCCAGTTGACCGGTGTGGTCCTGGCGGCTGTCGGGGCGGCGTTGATCCTGGCGATCATTGCCCTGGGCGGTTGAGGCGCCTTCACCCACTTCCTGAGCGGGGTTGCGGCACCTGCACTCCACGGCACCCTTGGTGCACGAAAAGTTTGCGCCCGCGCATCTGGCCAAAAGCATGGCCGTTGCTACCCTTAACCCACGCAGTCCGACCTCACGGAGAGAAGCGATGCGCATGCCATTGTCAGCGGTGTTGTCGGTAGCCTTGTATCTGATCGCGATGCCTGGCCTGGCATCGGCAGAAGACGTGCCAGCCCCGAACCCGGCACCGCAAGCCGAGACGGTGGTGGCCAAGGACCCGGTGTTCACCGAGGAACAACTGGACCAGATGCTCGCGCCCATCGCCCTGTACCCCGATGCCTTGCTGGCTCAGGTGCTGATGGCATCCACCTACCCGGGGCAGGTCAGCGAAGCGGTGACCTGGTCCAAGGCCAACCCCAAGGCCTCCGGCGACGATGCGGTCAAGAAAGTGGCGAACCAGCCCTGGGACCCGAGCGTACAAGCCTTGGTCGCCTTCCCCCAGGTGCTGGCCACGCTGGGCCAGGACCCGGTCTGGGTGCAACGCCTGGGTGACGCCTTCCTCGCTCAGCCCGACGATGTCATGGGCGGCGTGCAGCGCCTGCGCCACCAGGCCCAGGCCGCTGGCAACCTGCAGAGCAACCAGTACCAGAACGTGACTGTGCAGGCCGCCCCGGCGCCAGCTCCAACCGCCAGTGGAGGCACGACCCAGGTAGTCGCGGCCAGTAGCCCGCCTACCACCATCGTCATCGAGCCGGCCGACCCGCAAGTGGTGTACGTGCCCAGTTATAACCCGACCACTACCTATGGCACCTGGGCCTACCCGGCCTCGCCGCCGCCCTATTACCCGCCGCCGCCCATGTATTACCCCGGTTCTGCGCTGGTTGCCGGCCTGGCCTTTGGTACCGGCGTGGCGATCGTCGCCTCGTTGTGGGGCGACTGCGACTGGGACAACAACGACATCGATATCGACGTCAACCGCTACAACAACATCAATGCCAACAACCGCATCGGCAACAACCAGAACAAATGGCAGCACAATGCCGCCAACCGCGACGGTGTGCCTTACCGCGATGCCCGTAGCCGCCAGCAGTATGGCCGTCAGCTCGACGGTGCCAGCCAGCGCACCGCCTTCCGCGGTGACGATGCCCAGCGCGCCCAGGCCCGTGACAAGGCCCGCGCGTCCATGGACCGGGCCGGCATCGAACGGCCAGCCACCAGCAACCGCCAGGCTCGCCAGCAGATGCGCGAGGCACAAGCAGGCAATACGGTCGGCAACCGCATGCAACCGCGTGACGACAACAGCAGGGTAGCTGAGCGCCGCCAGGAGGCCCGCAGCACCCAGGCCCGCCAGCAGAACAACCAGGTGACCCCGCGCAGGCAGGGTGAAGGCCAGGCGCGGCAGCTTGCGCAGAGCCGGCCCGGCAGCAGCGCCGGTCGGGCCCGCAACAATGCCTTTGATGGCGTACGTGCACCGTCGCGCACCAGTATGCAGGCCAGCCGTGGTCGCACCAGCCAGTCGTTCGCCCAGCGGCCGAGCGCGTCGCGAGCCGCCGGGCATACGATTTCTCGGCCCAGTGCGCCTGTACGCCGCAGCGGAGGTGGCCGTCGATGAACCGTCAATCGATAGCGGCACTGGCAATCGCGGCCGGCATGCTCTGGTCAACCGTGGTTGCTGCGCAGGAAGCCTTCCCGACACCGGAAAAGGCCGTGGAAGCCTTCGTCGCGGCGCTCGGCCAGGCGCAACCCGACGAAGCCCGCCTGGCCGAGTTGCTGGGCGATGACTGGCGTATCTACATACCGCGCGGGGGTGTGCAGCGCGCTGACGTGGACACCTTCCTGGAACAATATCGCGCCCGGCACAGTATCGACATGTCAGGTGAGGGCAAGGCCATCCTCGCGGTCGGCAGCGAGCACTGGACCCTGCCCATTCCGCTTACCCGAGGCAGCCAGGGCTGGCGTTTCGACCTCAAGGCCGGCAGTGCCGAGATCCGCGCCCGGCGCATCGGCCGCAACGAGCTGGGGGCCATGCAGTCGCTACTGGCCTACCACGACGCGCAAATGGACTATGCCTCCCAGGACCATAATGGTGACGGCGCGCTGGAATACGCGCAGAAGATCTTCAGCGAGCCCGGCAAGCATGACGGGTTGTATTGGGATGATGACGGTGACGGGCAAGTCAGCCCATTGGGCCCGCTGTTTGGCCAGGACGTGATCGGCGACGCGTGGTATGGCTACCATTTCCGCATCCTCGACGGCCAAGGCCCATCCGCCCCCGGTGGCGCCTACAGCTACCTGATCGGCAACCACATGAGCCGCGGCTTTGCCATGGTCGCCTGGCCGGCGAAGTACGACGACAGCGGGGTGATGAGCTTCATGATCAGCCATGACGGCGAGGTGTTCGAAAAGGACCTCGGGCCGCACGGTGACCACCTGGCCAGGCAGATGAAACGCTTCGACCCGGATGACAGCTGGAAGGTGGTGGAGGTGCCGGCGGGGGATTGAGTGCTCGAGTCCCGTGATGGTTCAGGGTGCGGTTCGCGATTCCAGGTCCATGCCGGCTGGCCAGGTAACCTTGGGGGCCAGGCGCAATGCGATTTCACACCACAGCAGATCGTTGTGGTCCTTGGGTTCGCCGGGAAGCGGCAAGGCGGACGGGCCTTTCTGCATGTACGTGCAGATATAGGCCCAGGCGTACTGGTCGGCGCCCATCGTCACCAGAGGGAAACGGTCGATCACATTGTTTGTGCCGGGCGCGACGATGGAAAGTGTGACACCCCATTTGAAAATGACCCCATTTGGCAGGGGACTGGCCTGGGACCAGCGCTCGGCGCGTACTTGCGACCAGTCGTAACTGACCGGAACGACCTTGCCTTTGTCGAACGGATTCCACCATTGGTGTTTGAAGTTGTAGGCGTAGATTTTCTGGCGGGCTCGGTTGAAACGGATGGGGAGATCCCTGGGTGGGGCAAGATCAGCACGGAACAGGATAATGATGCTCATGAGTACAATGCGTACATGAACACTAGCAGGAGGACACTCTCAAGAATTGTTGGGTCCGTATGGTTGATCATCCAAGGGAGATCGCTCAAGACCCAGATAAAATGGCGATGTGGATGGTCTTGCTGATGCTCATGAGGAGTTCCTTTCCAGTGATCTGACGCAATGGCCAGAACACTAGCGAGGAACGCCTTCGCCGGGGAGCAATGGGCTTCCTAAAACGTTGTAGGAATCTTCGGTTTAACGCCCTTGAATGCAAAAAAAATGAGGCATGCCATTGCTGGCATGCCTCATTGTTCAAACCGCCGAGGCGCTTCAGGCGACTTTGACGATCCAGCCTGCCGGTGCTTCGATATCACCGCTCTGGATGCCGGTCAGCTCGTTGTAGAGCTTCTGGGTAACCGGGCCGACCTTTTCCAGGTCATGGAACACGTGCAGCTTGCCGTTGTACTCGATGCCGCCGATCGGGGTAATCACCGCAGCAGTACCGCAGGCGCCGGCTTCGACGAAACGGTCCAGCTTGTTGATTTCGACATCGCCTTCGATCACGGTCAGGCCCAGGCGCGATTGCGCCAGTTCCATCAGCGACAGGCGGGTGATGCCTGGCAGCACCGAGGCCGATTTCGGTGTGACGAACTCGTTGTTGGCGGTGATGCCGAAGAAGTTGGCCGAACCGACTTCCTCGATCTTGGTGTGGGTCAGCGGGTCGAGGTAGATGGCATCGGCGAAGTTGGCCTTCTTCGCTTCGGCACCCGGCTGCAGGCTGGCGGCGTAGTTGCCACCGACCTTGGCCGCGCCAGTGCCTTGCGGGGCCGCGCGGTCGAAGCTGGAAATCTGGAAGTTGTGCGGCTTCATGCCGCCCTTGAAGTACGAGCCCACCGGGATGGCGAAGATCGAGAAGATGAACTCGGGGGCGGTGCGCACGCCAATATTGTCACCGGTGCCGATCACGAACGGGCGCAGGTAGAGGGCGCCTTTGCCGTGTGGCGGGACGAACTTCTCGTTGGCCTTGACCACTTGCTTGCACGCCTCGATGAACACATCGGTCGGCACCTGCGGCATCAACAGGCGGGCGCAGCTGCGTTGCATGCGCGCGGCGTTCTGGTCCGGGCGGAACAGGTTGATCGAGCCGTCCTTGCAGCGGTAGGCCTTCAGGCCTTCGAAGCATTGCTGGCCGTAGTGCAGGGCCGTGGAGCCTTCACTGATGTGCAGCACGTTGTCTTCGGTCAGGGTGCCTTTGTCCCACTCGCCATTGCGCCATACGGACAGGTAGCGTTTGTCGGTCTTGATGTAGTCGAAACCCAGCTTGTCCCAATTAATGCTTTCGTTGCTCATGACACCCTCATTGTCTTGCAAGTGCCCAATCACTCGGGCTGCTGTTATATGCGCACCACGCCACCATAATACATCCGCGGCAGATCGGGAACGGCCAGTCACGAAACTCCCTGCTGACCGGAGGTCCTTCAGCGCCCGGTCTCCCGGCGCTGAACATATCGAGGCAAGCCCCAGCGGCAATGGTTGACCACCCGCCAACCACTGCGTAGCCTTGCCACTTCGAGGTTCTTCGGCGAGGCCGAAGCTAAGACGGGAACGCGGTACAAGCCGCGGCTGCCCCCGCAACTGTAAGCACCGACAACGGATCGACACAGCCACTGCGCCAGCGCGCGGGAAGGCGTCATCCTGCCAGCCTGCCGCATTGGCGAGCAGCTGGAACGGTGCGAGCCAGGAGACCTGCCTCGTCACGTTTTCGACTTTCAACCGGGCGGGGTGATCCGGTGGCGAACAAGCCCGGCCGGCCTGGCCTGCGGGCTGTCGTCCTGCATGCCCGCGCCATTCTGCCAAGGGCACCGCGACATGAAAACACTGGCCAAGCTCCCCGTCACCATCGTCACCGGCTTCCTCGGCTCGGGCAAGACCACCTTGCTGCGCCACATGCTCGACAACGCCCAGGGCCGCCGCATCGCGGTAATCGTCAACGAGTTCGGCGAACTGGGCATCGACGGTGAAATCCTCAAGCAGTGCAGCATCGGTTGCACCGAGGAAGAAGCCAGCGGTCGGGTCTACGAACTGGCCAACGGCTGCCTGTGCTGTACCGTGCAGGAAGAGTTCTTCCCGGTGATGCGCGAGTTGGTGGCACGCCGTGGCGACCTGGACCATATCCTCATCGAAACCAGCGGCCTGGCGCTGCCCAAACCGCTGGTGCAAGCCTTCCAGTGGCCGGAAATCCGCAATGCTTGCACAGTCGACGCGGTGATCACTGTGGTCGACAGCCCTGCGGTGGCCGCCGGCACCTTCGCCGCCTACCCGGACCAGGTCGATGCCCAGCGCAAGCTCGACCCCAACCTGGACCACGAGTCGCCACTGCACGAACTGTTCGCCGACCAGTTGGCCAGCGCCGACCTGGTGGTGCTGAACAAGGCCGACCTGATCGACGCCGAAGGCCTGGCCAAGGTCCGCACCGAGGTGGCCGAAGAACTGCCTCCGGCGGTCAAGGTTGTCGAGGCCAGCAGCGGCAAGCTGCCGCTGGAGGTGCTGCTGGGTGTGGGCGCCGAGTCCGAGGCGCACATCGATGGCCGCCGTACCCACCATGATTCCCACCATGACGGTGATGACCATGACGATCATGACCACGACGCCTTCGACTCCATCTCAATCGACCTGCCCGAAGCCGACGAAAGCCTGCTGCTCGATGCCCTGACCCAGCTGGTGGTGGAGTTCGGCATCCTGCGCGCCAAAGGCTTCGCTGCCATCCCGGGCAAACCGATGCGCCTGCTGGTGCAAGGCGTGGGTACCCGTTTCGACAAGCACTTCGACCGCGCCTGGCGCGCCGACGAGCCGCGCATCACCCGCCTGGTGCTGATTGGCCAGGACCTCGACGCCGCCCAGCTGGAAGCGCGCCTGCGCCAGGCACTGGGCGCCTGACCCATGCACCTGCTGCGGACCCAGCCCGGCGGCTTCGTGCCGGATGACAGCATTGCCGACCTCGGCCAGACGCCCGCCGAGCTGGTGATTCTCTGCAGCGGCGATTCGCACCTGGCATTGCTCGCCGATACTGCCGAGCAATTGCCCGAGGATTACCCCAGCCTGCGCCTGGCCAACCCGATGCAGGTACAGAACCATGCCTCGGTCGACCTGTACGTCGACCAGGTACTGCGCCATGCCAAGGTCATCCTGGTGTCGCTGCACGGTGGCGTCGGTTACTGGCGCTATGGCGTCGAGCAACTGGTCGAACTGGCCGGCCGTGGCGTGCAACTGATCCTGGTGCCGGGCGACGACCGCCCGGACCCGGAGCTGACCAGCCTGGGCAGTGTCAGCGGCGAGCAGGCCGAGCGCCTCTGGCACTACTTGCGCCAGGGCGGCAAGGCCAATGCCATCAACCTGTTCAACTGCCTGGCCAGCCAGTGGCTGGGCCGCGACTATGCCTGGGACGAGCCGCAGCCTTTGCCGCGCACCGCCGTGTATCACCCGGCCAAGGGCAGCGCCACGCTGGAGGACTGGTACCCGCAGTGGCATCCCGAACAGCCGGTGGCGCCACTGCTGTTCTACCGCTCGCACCTGCAGGCGGCCAACACCGCGTTCATCGATGTGTTCTGCCAGCGCCTGCAGGCCGCCGGGCTCAACCCGTTGCCGATCGCCGTGGCCAGCCTCAAGGAAAGCGCCTGCCTGGAGCAGGTCGAAGCCTGGCTGGACGAGGTGGGTGCCGAAGTGCTGGTCAACACCACCGGCTTTGCCCTGTCCAGCCCCGAACGCCCCAACCTGCGCCCGTTCCGGCGCGACATCCCGGTGCTGCAGGCCATCTGTGCGCAAGACAACCAGCCCGGCTGGGAAGCCAGCGAGCAGGGCCTGGGGGCGCGTGACCTGGCCATGCACATCGCCTTGCCCGAGCTGGACGGGCGCATCATCACCCGCCCGGTCAGTTTCAAGGACATGGCCTGGCGCAGCGAGCGCAGCCAGTCCGACGTGGTCTGCTACCGCGCCCACCCCGAGCGCATGGACTTTGTCGCCGAACTGGCACGCCGCTGGGTCGAACTGGCGCGCCTGCCGAATGCGCAAAAGCGCGTGGCCCTGGTGCTGGCCAACTACCCGACCCGGGATGGCCGCATTGGCAACGGCGTTGGCCTGGACACGCCAGCGGCCGCGCTGAACATCCTCAAGGCCCTGCAGGCCGAAGGCTATCCGCTGGCCGACTTGCCGGGCAGCGGCACGCAACTGATCCACCAGTTGCTTGGCGGCGTGACCAACGACCTCGACCATCTGGACCTACGCCCCTGCGCGCAGAGCCTGAGCCTGGCCGACTACCAGGCTGCCTTCGAGCGCCTGCCAGAGGCCAACCGCCAGGCCGTGCTGGAACGCTGGGGGCCGCCGCAGCAGGACCCGATGTACCGCAGTGGCCGGCTGATGGTGGCCGGCCTGCGCTTTGGCTTGACCTTCGTCGGCATTCAGCCGGCGCGGGGCTACCAGGTGGACCCCAGCGCGGTGTACCACGACCCGGACCTGGTGCCGCCGCACGGCTACCTGGCGTTTCACTTCTGGCTGCGCCATGCCTTTGCCGCCGACGCGGTGATCCACGTCGGCAAGCACGGCAACCTCGAATGGCTGCCCGGCAAGGGCGTCGGGTTGTCGGCGCAGTGCTGGCCGGACGCCTTGCTCGGCCCGCTGCCGAACATCTACCCGTTCATCGTCAACGACCCGGGCGAGGGTGCCCAGGCCAAGCGCCGCACCCAGGCAGTGATCATCGACCACCTGATGCCGCCGCTGACCCGTGCCGAAACCTATGGCCCGTTGCGCCACCTGGAGCAATTGGCCGACGAGTTCTACGAAGCGCAGCTGCTCGACCCGCGGCGCGCCCGCGAGCTGCAGCGCGACATTCTCGAACTGGTCAAGGCCAACCACATCGACCGCGAACTGCAGCTGGAAGGCCAACTGGACGATGCTGCCGTGTGGCTGCCGCGCCTGGACACCTACCTGTGTGACCTGAAGGAATCGCAGATTCGCGATGGCCTGCATGTGTTCGGCCAGTCCCCGGAAGGCCGGCTGCGCCTGGATACCCTGCTGGCGCTGTTGCGGGTCGAGCGTGGTGACGGTCGCGGCGGCAATGCCAGCCTGCTGCGTGCCCTGGCCAAGGTGCTGGTGCCGGGTTTCGACCCGCTCGATTGCGAACTCGGGCAGCCGTGGCAGGGCGCACGCCCTGAGCAGTTGCAGGCCATGAGCAGCGAGCCCTGGCGCACCTGTGGCGATACCCGCGAACGCCTCGAACTGTTGGCGCTGCAGGTAATCGACCAGGCGCTGGGCGGCACCGCACAGTTACCTGCCCTGAGTGAATGGCAACCAGTCCACGACGTGGTGCAGGCCCTGCGTGAAGCGGTGGCACCCAGCCTGGACGCCTGCGGTAACGCCGAAATCAGCGGCCTGCTGGCTGCGCTGGCAGGGCGTTTCGTGCCTGCCGGACCCAGTGGTGCACCTAGCCGCGGACGCCTCGATGTGCTGCCCACCGGTCGCAACTTCTATACCGTGGATGTGCGCAACCTGCCCACCACCACCGCCTGGCGCCTGGGCTTCGCCTCGGCCAACCTGATCCTCGAACGCCACCTGCAGGACCACGGCGACCATCTGCGTCAGCTCGGCCTGTCGGTATGGGGCACGGCGACCATGCGCACCGGCGGCGACGACATCGCCCAGGCCATGGCGTTGATGGGCGTACGCCCGGTATGGGCCAGCGGCAGCCAGCGCGTCGACGATTTCGAAATCCTGCCGTTGAGCCTGCTCGACCGTCCGCGGGTGGACGTGACCTTGCGCGTTTCCGGGTTTTTCCGCGATGCCTTCGGCAACCTTATCCGCCTGTTCGATGCCGCTGTGCAGGCAGTCGCTGCACTGGATGAGCCGGACGATCTCAACCCCTTGGCTGCCCGTGTGCGCAGCGAGCGTGCCGCGCTGCAGGCGCAAGGGCTGGATGCCGAGCAGGCCGCGCGCCAGGCCGGTTGGCGGGTGTTCGGCGCCAAACCCGGGGCCTACGGCGCCGGAGTACAGAACGCCATCGACGGGCGCCTGTGGCACAGCCGCGACGACCTGGCCGAGGTCTACCTCAACCATGGTGGCTATGCCTACGGCGGCAGCGACGACGGGACACCGGCCCGCGCCCAGTTCGCCGAGCGGCTGGCCAGGGTGCAGGCGGTATTGCAGAACCAGGACAACCACGAGCACGACCTGCTCGATTCCAACGACTATTACCAGTTCCAGGGCGGCATGCTGGCGGCGTCGGAAACCTTGTCCGCTACGGCCGTGGCCAGCTATCACGGCGACCACAGCCAGGCCGACCGACCACGCATCCGTACCCTCAAGGAAGAGCTGAACCGGGTGATCCGCGCCCGTGCGCTCAACCCGAAGTGGATCGACGGGGTCAAGCGCCATGGCTACAAGGGCGCGTTCGAGATGGCGGCGACGGTCGACAACCTGTTTGCCTTCGATGCCACCACGCATCTGATCGACGATCATCATTACCAGTCGCTGGCCGATGCCTATGTGCTCGATCCGGCGACTCGCGACTTCATGCGCGAGCACAACCCCGAGGCCTTGCGCGACCTTACCGAGCGCCTGCTGGAGGCCCAGCAGCGGGGCCTGTGGCAGGCGCCGGGCGATTACCGCGAAGCCCTCGAGGAGCAACTGCTCGACGGCGAGGAACAGGCTTGAAATGAGTGAACCCGTGCAATTTCCGCTGGCAGCCGTAGTCGGTGCCGATGACCTCAAGCTGGCGCTGTGCCTGACGGCCATCGACCCGAAGATCGGCGGAGTGCTGATCGAGGGGCCGCGTGGCATGGCCAAGAGCACCCTGGCCCGTGGCCTTGCCGACCTGCTGGGGGAGGGGCCGTTCGTTACCCTGCCTCTGGGGGCCAGCGAGGAACGGCTGGTCGGCACGCTCGACCTGGATGCCGCGCTCGGGCAGGGCAAGGCGCAGTTCTCCCCGGGCGTGCTGGCCCAGGCCGATGGTGGCGTGTTGTATGTCGACGAGGTCAACCTGCTGCCCGACACCCTGGTCGACCTGTTGCTCGACGTGGCGGCCAGCGGTACCAACCGGGTCGAGCGTGACGGCATTTCGCACCGGCACAGTGCCCGCTTCGTATTGATCGGCACCATGAACCCGGAGGAAGGCGAGCTGCGCCCGCAACTGCTCGACCGCTTCGGCCTGAACGTGGCCCTCGAAGGCTTGCCCGAGCCCGCGGCGCGTCAACAGATCATTCGTCGCCGCCTGGCGTTCGACAGCGACCCGCAGGCGTTCTGCGCGCAATGGGCCCAGGCCCAGGCGCAATTGCGCGAACGCTGCCAGGCCGCCCGCCACGCCCTGGCCGCCATCGCCCTGGACGACCAGGCGCTGGCCTGGATCACCGAGCGCTGCTATGCCGCCGGGGTCGATGGCCTGCGCGCCGACCTGGTCTGGCTGCGGGCTGCGCGCGCGCACTGCGCCTGGCGCGGCGGTGCAGCCATCGAAGAGGCCGATATCGAGGCGGTGGCCGAGTTCGCCCTGCGCCATCGTCGCCGGGTTGCACCCCAGGCCAACCCGCCTTCGACGCCGTCGCAGGCTCAACAGCAGCCTGTGCCGCAGGGTCCCCGCGCCCCGGGCGAGCAGGCCGGGCAGGGCGACTGGGGGGCATTGCCGGCGCAGCCAGTCGCCAGCGGCGCCCGCCGCGAGGTGCCGAACTGGGCAAAAAAGCCCTGAGCATCCCCCAGCCAACTGCCAAGGGGTCGGATGCCAAAGCAGGCGCAGGCAAGCAGGACGGCACCCGCGCAGGCCGTGCGCGCATTGCCACCACCGGTCGGGTGGCCTGGCTGCCGACCTTGCTCAAGGGCCGGCCACGGCTGCGCCAGGACCTGTGCTGGCAGCTGCGCCAGGCCAGGCCTGCCGAGTTGTGGTTAGTCATCGTCGATGCCTCGGCCTCGACCCGGCGTCACCAGGCGTTGACGCAAACCAAGGGGCTGCTGGCGACACTGTTCGACCAGGCGTACCGCCAGCGCGCCAGGCTGGCCCTGCTGACTGCCAGCGGGCGCACGCCGCAGTGGCAACGTCACGGCCTGAAGGCTTCGGCCGCCTTGCAGCCGTGGCTGCACGCCTTGGGTGCCGGTGGCGGAACGCCGTTGCTTGCCGCACTGGAACAGGCCCGGCATTGGCTCCAGGTACGGCAACGCGCCCACCCGCAGGAAGCGTTGCGTTGCCTGGTGTTTACCGATGGCCGCCTGCAGCATTGCAATGGTGTACAGCCGATGCCGTGCACCACGTTGCTGGTGGATATGGAAATGGCGCCGGTGCGCCTGGGGCGCGCGCAGCGTCTGGCGGAACAACTGCAAGCGGATTATCAGCACTTGCAACAGTTCAAGATCCGGGACTGAAAAGTACCGGCGCGACACAATGTCGCAACAAGCAGCGTTGCCAGAACAGCAACTGAGGAAGTTATACAAGTGCGTGGCAAGCACGCACTTGGTTTTTGCCGGCTTATATTATTTCGGCATCGACCACGGTTGCAGGTCGTAACCTTTTTCGCAGAGTTCCGCGCGCACTTCTTCAATCAGGCTGGCCCACTGGGCCGGGTCGGAATAGATGCTCGACGACACTTGCTTGCTGCCGATGCGGGTGCTGGTCCGGTCGATCACTGCCAGGCTCAGTTCACCAGTACCGTTGGGGGCATCCCAGGCTACGCACTGGAAGGGTTCGAAGGCGTGGTCGGCAATCAGCAGTGCTTCGTTGACACGGAGCGGGGCATTCATGGTTCGGTCTCTCTATGGTCCCAAACATCCAGATGAAGTCCGCGTTGCTTTGAAGTCGCCTCGGTGATCGCGAAGTGCAGCGCGGGGTTATGTGTACTGATGCTCAATGTCCGGGGGCAAGTCACACAGGGGTTGTAAAAAATTTTTCGGGGCGGGTTTTCATCCCGACCCTTGCCGCCATGTGATGTCGATAAAATGCGAAAATTCCCATGGCGGATTGTAAAAAAATGATTCGGCAGACAGACGGTACTGGGCACCGTCAACTTCGTTGCTACTGTTAATCGGGCGCCACAACTTGCTGTTTTATTTCACAAAACCAAAAACTGGCGCCAAGGATCGGTCATGCAACAGCCTGCCGCCCAACGCCGTTTGCTCATCGTCGACCCTTGCGACGACTGTCATCGCTTGTTGCCTGGCCTGCGCAGCGCAGGCTGGGATGTGGACAGCTGCAGGCTTGGGGACGCGCTGGATCAGCCTTGCGATGTGGGCCTGTTACGCTTGCAGGCTGTGCACCTGAGGCATCCGGATGCGGTCAAGGACCTGATCACCCGCAGCAATACCGAATGGATTGCCGTGCTCAGCGCCGAACAGTTGCGCATGCCGGCGGTCGGCGATTTTGTCTGCGAGTGGTTTTTCGACTTCCATACCCTGCCATTCGACGTATCCCGGGTGCAGGTAACCCTGGGCCGTGCCTTCGGCATGGCCCGCCTGCGCGGCAGGGGCGTGCGCAAGGTCGAGGAAACCACCCACGAGCTGCTGGGTGAAAGCCGCCCGATCCGCGAGCTGCGCAAGCTGCTGGGCAAGCTGGCACCCACCGAGTCGCCGGTGCTGATCCGGGGTGAAAGTGGCACCGGCAAGGAACTGGTGGCCCGCACCCTGCATCGCCAGTCGCAGCGCAGCGAGCAACCGTTCATCGCCATCAACTGCGGGGCGATACCCGAGCACTTGATCCAGTCGGAATTGTTCGGCCACGAAAAAGGCGCGTTCACCGGTGCTCACCAACGCAAGACCGGGCGCATCGAAGCCGCCCACGGCGGCACGCTGTTTCTCGACGAAATCGGCGACTTGCCGCTGGAGCTGCAGGCCAACCTGCTGCGCTTTCTGCAGGAAAAGCATATCGAGCGCGTGGGCGGCAGCCAGCCGATCCCGGTGGACGTGCGGGTGCTGGCGGCTACCCACGTCGACCTGGAAAAGGCAATCGAGCAAGGGCGCTTCCGCGAGGACCTGTATTACCGTCTCAACGTCCTGCAGGTGGTCACCGCGCCACTGCGTGACCGGCATGGTGACTTGTCCATGCTGGCCAGCCACTTTGCCCAGTTCTACAGCCTGGAAACCGGGCGCCGCCCGCGTTCGTTCAGCGACAACGCCCTGGCGGCCATGGGCCGGCATGATTGGCCGGGTAATGTGCGTGAGCTGGCCAACCGGGTACGCCGCGGGCTGGTCCTTGCCGAAGGCCGGCAAATCGAAGCGCAGGACCTGGGGCTGGAGACGCTCGACCCGGCACAACCGCCACTGGGCACGCTGGAGGAGTACAAGCACCGGGCCGAGCGCCAGGCGCTATGCGACGTGCTCAACCGGCACAGTGACAACCTGAGCGTGGCGGCCAGGGTGCTGGGCATTTCGCGGCCGACGTTCTATCGGTTGCTGCACAAGCACCAGATACGCTGAGGGCGGGTTCGCCCGGCCCTTGCCGGATCGGGCGAACCCGCTGGCGCTACGCTCAATGCGGCCCGCGTGGAATGGTCTTGAGCAGGTCTTCCGGGCTGATGTGCCCCACCACCTGGGCCACCGCGCTGCCTGGGGTCGGCAGGTCGATGATGTGGCTCTTCATCTTGCCGATCACATGCATTTCGCACGGTTTGCAGTCGAACTTCAGGGTCAGCACTTCGTCGCCCTGGATCAGCTGCATCGGCGCCACCTTGGTGCGCACGCCGGTCACGCCCTTGGCCTGCTTGGGGCACAGGTTGAAGGAGAAGCGCAGGCAGTGCTTGGTGATCATCACCGGCACTTCGCCGTGCTCTTCATGGGCCTCGTAGGCGGCGTCGATCAGTTGCACACCATGGCGGTGGTAGAAGTCACGGGCTTTCTGGTTGTACACGTTGGCCAGGAACGACAGGTGCGACTCGGGGTACACCGGCGGTGGCGTGGTCTCGGCCTTGCGCCCACCACGCGGGTGCGCCTGGACACGTGCGGCGGTCAACGCCTCGATGGCTTCGCGGCGCAGGGCCTTGAGCTGCGAGTTGGGGATGAAGTACGCCTGCGGGGCGTCCAGTTCGATGCTGTCGGCGTGGTACATCGTGGTCCCCAGCTGGCCGAGCAGGTCGTGCAACTGCTCCAGCGCCCGCTGCGGCTTGTTGGCCGGGCCGAACGGGCCGTCCAGCGCCACCTGCGCGCTCACGCCTTCCTCGCTGGTGACCGTCAGCGCCAGGCGCTGTTCACGCAACACCGCGTGCCATTGCACGCCGACCCGGCGTTCGGCCGAGGTGCGTTGCAGGGCCTGCTGCCAGTTGTGGTCGAGGTTGCGCGACAGCGGGTGGTTGGGCCGCAGCTTGTGCAGGCCTTCAGGCATCTCGTTGGGCTCGACGCGGTAACGGTAGCGCTTCTCGCCTTCTTCCTCGAACGCGCTGCGCAGCTCAGCGATGTTGGCGCGAAAACCCACCACTTCGCGCTTGACCAGCACGTTCAGGCCGTCGCCATTGGTCAGTGGCACTTCGGTGACTACTTGCAGGTCGCGCTTGCCGACCTTCTCCACCACACCCACCGGCAGGCCGGTGAAGGTTGGCGAGTCGAAGGCGCCGATGTCGACCTTGCGGTCGGTGACGAAGTAGTCGGTGCTGCCGCGATGGAAGGTCTTGTCCGGGTCGGGCACGAAGAAGTGTTCGGTGCGGCCGCTGGAAGCGCGGGCCAGGTCCGGGCGGTCCTCGAGGATGGCGTCGAGTTCCTTGCGGTAGTGGGCAGTGATGTTCTTCACATAGCCCATGTCCTTGTAGCGGCCTTCGATCTTGAACGAGCGCACGCCGGCATCGACCAGGTCGCGCAGGTTGGCGGTCTGGTTGTTGTCCTTCATCGACAGCAGGTGCTTCTCGAAGGCCACCACGCGGCCCTGGTCATCCTTCAGGGTGTAGGGCAGGCGGCAGGCCTGGGAGCAATCGCCACGGTTGGCGCTGCGGCCGGTCTGCGCGTGGGAGATGTTGCACTGGCCGGAGAAGGCCACGCACAAAGCACCGTGGATGAAGAACTCGATGGCGGCGTCGGTCTCGGCGGCGATGGCACGGATCTGCTGCAGGTTCAGCTCGCGGGCCAGCACCAGCTGGGAGAAGCCGGCCTGGTCGAGGAACTTGGCCCGTGCCAGGGTGCGGATGTCGGTCTGGGTACTGGCGTGCAGCTCGATCGGCGGGATGTCCAGTTCCATCACGCCCAGGTCCTGCACGATCAGGGCGTCGACGCCGGCGTCGTACAGCTGGTGGATCAGCGTGCGCGCCGGTTCCAGCTCGTTGTCGTGGAGGATGGTGTTGATGGTGGTGAAAACACGGGCGTGGTAGCGATGGGCGAACTCGACCAGTTCGGCGATATCGCTGACTTCGTTGCAGGCGTTATGGCGCGCGCCGAAGCTCGGGCCGCCGATATAGATGGCGTCTGCGCCGTGCAGGATCGCTTCGCGGGCGATGGCGACGTCACGGGCAGGGCTGAGCAGTTCCAGGTGATTCTTTGGAAGGGACATGTCGTTATAGGTTCGGGCTGTCACGGTTTAGGCGGGCATTGTAGCGGTGAAAGCGGCTGGCGGCATCATTGCGGTGCCGAGAGGTGCAATGCCCGCACTGGCCCTATCGCCGGCAAGCTGGCTCCCACAGGTACTGCAGCGCGGTCGGGGTGGGAGCTGGCTTGCCGGCGATAGGGCCCTTGCAGGTGAATCAGCGCTTGGCGGCCATCGCGGTCACTTCCACGCGCATGCCTTCGACTGCCAGCGCAGCCACGCCGACGGCGGCGCGTACCGGCCAGGGCTTGCTGAAGTAGCGCTGGTACACCTCGTTGAACGCCGCGCGGTCGGCCATGTCGGTCAGGTAGATGGTAAGGTGCAGCACGCGGTCCATGCCGCTGCCGGCTTTTTCCAGCGCCACCTTCAGCGCCTGCAGGGTGCACTCGCTCTGCTCGACGATGCCACCCAGCTCCAGGCTGCCGTCGGCGTGGGTCGGGATCTGAGTGGTGACCAGCACGCCATTGTATTCGGCGACGTCAGAAGAGATCGACTCGGCGTCCGGGTCCGGGGTGTAGATGATGTCTGCATTTGCCATGGTGTGTCTTGCCTTGCAACGGAAGGAAAGCGGCAAGCCTACGCGAGCGCGCTGGCCCGGTCGAGGGCGCCCCGGTGTTTGAAATGCCTGGCGTTCGCCGTCACAATCGCGCCCCATTGCAAAGCCAGGGGTTTACCGTGAACGAACAGACATTGTCCAGGCGCCTGGAGCGCGTGGCCGCCTATGTGCCACAGGACGCGCGCCTGGCCGACATCGGCTCGGACCACGGCTACCTGCCGGTGGCCTTGATGTTGCGCGGGGTGCTGGCGGCGGCAGTGGCCGGCGAGGTGGCACAGACGCCATTCGCCTCGGCCCAGCGAAACGTGCGCAGGAACGGCCTGGAAGGTCGGGTCAGCGTGCGCCTGGCCGATGGCCTGGCAGCGATCGAGCCAGAGGACCGCATCTCGGTGGTCAGCATCTGTGGCATGGGCGGCGACACCATGTGTGACATCCTCGAGGCCGGTAAGCAACGCCTGGCTGGCGTCACCCGCCTGGTGCTACAGCCCAATGGCGGTGAGCGCGAACTGCGCCAATGGCTGATGGACAATGGCTTGCGCATCGTCAACGAAGAACTGTTGCGGGAGAACCGCTTCGACTACGAGATCATCGTCGCCGAGCCAGGGGCGGCAGCGTACAGCGCTGAACAGCTGTATTTCGGCCCGATGCTGCTGCAGGAGAAAAGCGAGGCGTTCCTGGTCAAGTGGCGGCGCATGCTGCGGCAGAAGCAGCAGACCCTGGCCAACTTCGAGCGGGCTCGCGATGCCGTGCCTCAAGCGAAGCTCGACAACTTCAGGCAACAGGTGGGCTGGATCAACGCAGTACTGGCCTGATTCATTGCTGCGAGCAGTTGCCCATCTCCCGGTAGTCGATTTCACGCTGCTGGCCCTGGTGGTCGACATACACCATGTGCGCGGTGCCGACCTGGCAGTCGGCGGCGTTGCTGGCCGGGGTGATGGAAATGACCTTGGCCACGTCCAGCGGCATGCCGTATTCGTAGTGGGTACTGGCGGGCTGGCTGCTGGCGGTGTCGGCGAGAGCGCCGAACGAGGCGAGGCTGGCGGCTATGGCAAGGACAGTGATCGAGCGTTTCATGGCAGGCTCCTTTCAGTGGATGACTCATGATCCATTCATTGGTCATCCACAATAAATGGGCTAATCCGTGATAGATTCCTGCCTATGGCGCAAGAATAATGTAAACGAGGAGCCCATTCATGGACATGCTGCATGCCATGCGTACCTTCGCCCGGGTAGTGGAATGCGGCAGCTTCGCTGCGGCTGCCAACGCCCTGGACATCTCCGCGGCGCAGGTGTCGCGCATCGTGGCAGAACTGGAAAACCAGCTGCAGACCCGCCTGTTGCACCGCACGACGCGGCGTTTGCGCATGAGCGAGGCAGGCGAGCGGTTCCTCGAGCGTTCGCGGCAGATCTTGTTGCTCACCGAAGAAGCCGTGGGCGAAGCCCGTGGTGCGCACCTGACCCCGCGTGGGCACCTGCGTTTGCATTGCCCGCATGGGCTGGGGCTGCTGCTGATGCCGCTGGTGGCCGGCTACAACGCGCTATGTCCGGAAGTGGTGATCGAGCTGACCCTGTCCCAGCGCAACCCGGATCCGCTGGCCGAAGGGCATGACGTGGTGATTACCGTAGACGGGGCGCTGCCGGATTCGCAGTTGATCGCTGTGCCGCTGGGCAACATCTTCAGCATCCCCTGTGCGGCGCCCAGCTATCTGCAGGCCCATGGCGTACCCGAACGCCCGGAAGACCTGCATCAGCACCGTTGCCTGCGCATGGCCTACCCGATGTACGAAGGGGACTGGGTATTCCCGCAAGGGGTGGACCAATGCGTGATCGCGCCGAGCGACAGTTTTTCCACCAACGTCGCCGACGCCATGCTGGTGGCCAGCGAACTGGGCATGGGCATTGGCCTGCTGCCGTTCTATACCGCCAGCCAGGCGATCGAACAGGGGCGCTTGTGCCGGCTGCTGGCCCCGTACCGGCTGAGGGAGAACGCGCTGTACGCGGTGTACCCGTCACGGCATTACCTGGATGCCAAGGTACGGACCTGGATCGACTACCTCAAGGAGCAGCTGCCAGCGTTGTTCGAGGGGCATGCCCAGGTGGTAGATGATGCGCGTTATTGGCGCTGACCTGCGGTCTGGTAGTGGCCCTGGCGCCGGCAAGCCGGCTCCCACAGGCACTGCACAAGGCTTGAGATCGATGCAGTCTGAGGGCTGGCTTGCCGGTGATGGGCCGCACAGCGGCCCCGCCATTGCGGCTACTTACAGCGGATAGTGCTTCAGCTCGCGCGCAATCAGCATGCGCTGGATTTCGCTCGACCCTTCATAGATCTGCGTGATCCGCGCATCGCGGTAATAGCGCTCCACCGGGTAGTCCTCCAGGTAGCCATACCCGCCATGCACCTGGATCGCCATCGAGCACACCCGCTCGGCCATTTCCGAGGCGAACAGCTTGGCCTGTGACGCCTCCGACAGGCATGGCTTGCCAGCGCTGCGCAGGCGCGCGGCATGCAGGATGAGCAGGCGCGCGGCATTCACCTGTACCTGCATGTCGGCCAGCAGGTTGGCGATGCTCTGGTGCTCGTTGATCGGCTTGCCGAACTGCACGCGGTCACGTGAGTACAGCAGCGCGGCTTCGAATGCGGCGCGGGCTATGCCCAAGGCCTGGGCGGCAATGCCGATTCGGCCGCCTTCGAGGTTGGACAGGGCGATGGCCAGGCCCTTGCCACGCTCACCGAGGATATTGGCAGCGGGGATGCGGCAGTTGTCGAAGGTCACCGCACAGGTATCGGACGCGCGGATGCCCATCTTGTGTTCGCTGCGATCAACCTTGAAGCCCGGGTTGTCGGTAGGCACCAGGAATGCCGAGAGGCCCTTCTTGCCCAGCTCGGGATCGGTCACCGCGAAAACGATCGCCAACCCGGCGCGGCGGGCATTGCTCACGAACTGCTTGGCGCCGTTGATCACCCACTGGCCATCCACCAGTTCGGCGCGGGTGCGCAGGTTATGCGCCTCGGAGCCGGCCTGCGGTTCGGTCAGGCAGAAGCAGCCGATCACTTCGCCACTGGCCAGGCGCGGCAACCACTGCTGTTGCTGTTCGGCAGTGCCGTAGGCCAGCAGCGGGCCGCAGCCCACCGAATTGTGGATGCTCATCATCGCCCCGGTGGCGCCGCAGCCGGCGGCAATCTCTTCGACGGCCAGGGCGTAGGCGACATAGTCGGTGTAGCTGCCACCGAACTGTTCCGGCACGACCATGCCCAGCAGGCCCAGTTCGCCCATCTTGCGCACCACGCCATCGTCGATCCAGCCGGCCTTTTCCCAGGCCTGGGCATGCGGGGCGATCTCGCCACGGGAGAAGTCCCGGGCCATGTCGCGGATCATGATCTGTTCTTCGCTCAGTTCCAGGTCTTGCATCTGTGTACTCCCCGGCTCACAGGCCTTCGAAGAATTGTTCGACTCGCTGGCGCTGCAAGGCAGCCAGGGTCGGTGGGTTCCAGCGCGGCTGCTTGTCCTTGTCGATGATCAGCGCACGCACGCCCTCGATGATGTCGCCGTGCTGGAACCACTGACGGTCCAGGTGCAGCTCCATGGCAAAGCAGTCCTCCAGGCTCCGGTGGCGGCCACGGCGCAGCATCTCCAGGGTAACCGCCATGGCCAGCGGCGAGCGGCTTTCCAGCTGGTCGGCGGTGGCCACGGCCCAGGCGTGGCTGTCGCCAATGCTGACAGTGCGCAGTTGTTCGACGATGGCCGGCACATCGGGCAGGGCGAAGAAGTGGTCGATGACCGGGCGCAGTTTTTCCAGTGGGGCATCGTCGAGCACCTGGGTGCCGAGCCCGGCCAGCAGGTTCTGCAGGTCCTTGAGCGGGTGGTCGCCAAAGCGCAACTGGTCGAGGCCGTGGTCGAGGGCGGCGAGCTTGTCGCTGGCCAGGTACCAGTCGGCCAGGCCGCAGTACAGCGCATCGGCTGCCTGGATCTGGGCGCCGCTGACGCCCAGGTAGGTGCCCAGCTCGCCAGGGATGCGCGACAGGAAGTAGCTGCCGCCTACATCAGGGAAGTAGCCGATGCCCACTTCGGGCATGCCCAGGCGGCTGCGCTCGGTGACCACGCGCAGGTCGCAGCCCTGGGCCAGGCCCATGCCGCCGCCCAGGGTGAAGCCGTCCATCAGCACCAGCACCGGCTTGCGGTAATGGTGGATGACCAGGTCGAGCGCGTATTCCTCGACGAAGAACGTCTCATGCAGCGTTTCGCCCGCTTTGAAGCTGTCATGCAGCGACCGGATGTCGCCACCGGCACAGAAGCCTTTGGGGCCCTCGCCACGCAGTACCACGGCCTGCACCTGCGGGTCGTTGGCCCACAGGTCGAAGTGCCGGCGCAGGCTGCGCACCATGTCCAGGGTCAGGGCATTGAGGCCGGCAGGGCGGTTCAGGGTCAGGTGGCCGATGTGGTTGCGGACTTCGGCCAGCACAGGGTCGGTGGCTGAGGTAGTAGCGTGCGCAGTCATTGCGTTCTCCCTGCTTTGTTATTGATTTTCCAAGTGAAGTCTGGAATTCGCTGGAGGATCGCAGAATCCTGTCATGCGAATTTGCCGTGCACAATCGACATATCTGCAGGGGGATTCTGCATTTTTGCCTTGGCCGACGCTACCGCCACTCTACCAAGGTTTCGGTTGCTCCTCGAACTGGGCGGGGCCCCTGGGGCAGGTAACGCCGCGTGACTGCCAAAGGTCAGTCGGCCCGGGTCTTGCCCCAGCCATGCACCACGCAGCCACCAGATGACGCCCAGCCTTTTCTCGCGCACACTGCGGAAAATTCCCAAGCCCGTTCCCCGCCACCTTGTGGGGCACAGCCGGAGTAGAAAATGGCGCGACAACTCATAACAAACGCCCACGACCCGTTGCATGAATCCCGCCAGGCCCGTCTGAAGCTGGCCAGCGAAGGCGAGCTGCCGCTGGGCATGCTGCGCGACGAGATAGACGCCTCCTGGCGCCGCAGCCTGGGCCATGGCCTGGACTGCCTGCAGGGCGAGCAGGTTGGCCTGGGCCTGCAGCAAGGCCATGACCTGCGCATGCTGCTGGAGCGTAACCGCCTGCTGGTCGACGCCGTCACCCCCGAACTGGATTACCTGGTCGCGCGCCAGGGCAAGGCCGGGATCGTCATCCTCGGCGATGCCCAGGCCAATGTGCTGGCCATCGAAGGGCAGAAGCACGTGCTGCAGCGTGAAGGCCTGCGCGACCTGCACCCGGGCAGTTGCTGGAGCGAGTCGCTGCGTGGCACCAATGCCATCGGCACGGCAGTGGTGGAAGGCCGGCCAACGCTGATCAACTGCGGCGAACACTACCTGGACCGCCTCAGCCCGTTTTCCTGCACCTCCGTGCCGCTGCGCGACCCGCGAGGCGAAGTGATCGGTGTGCTCGACATCACCCGCGAAGGGGTGATGGCCCAGCCCCAGGACAGCTTGTCGACGCTGATGCTGGCGGCCGGCAACATCGAAAGCCGGTTGTTCGGCCTGTGCCACCCGGAGCAATTGGTGCTGGCCTTTCACAGCCGCCCGCAGTACCTCAACAGTGCCTGGCATGGCCTGCTGGCACTGAGCCTGGACGGCGCGGTACTGGCCGCCAACGACAGCGCCTGCCAGCTGCTGCAGGTGGCGCGCCATGAGCTGATCGGGCGGCGCAGCAGCGAACTGTTGGGGGACCGCGCACCGGCCTTCATCGCCCGCCTGTGGCAGGGCGGGGTGAGCAGTGTGCAAACGGCCAAGGGCGAGTTCTTCTTCCGCGCCCAGCAGCTACCGCGCCATGGCCGGGTCAATGGCAGCACGCCGGCCGGCAAGCCAACGCCGAGCAAGCAGGCGCCGGCACTTGATGCCTTGGCCGGTGGCGACCCGCGCCTGGCACGCAACCTGCGCATGGCCGGCCAAGGCTTGGGCAATGGCCTGCCGGTGCTACTGCTGGGTGAGACCGGTACCGGCAAGGAGGTGGCCGCCCGAGCCTTGCACCAGGCCAGCGCGCGGGCCGGCAAGCCGTTCGTGGCGGTCAACTGCGCGGCCATTCCCGAAGGGCTGATCGAATCCGAACTGTTTGGCTATCGCGAGGGGGCATTTACCGGTTCGCGCCGGGGCGGCATGGTCGGGCGACTGATGCAGGCTCATGGCGGCACGCTGTTCCTCGATGAGATCGGCGACATGCCGCTGGCCCTGCAGGCGCGCCTGCTGCGCGTGTTGCAGGAGCGGCGGGTGGCGCCGCTGGGGGCGGGTGACGAGCAGGACATTGACGTGGCGCTGATCTGCGCCACTCACCGCGACCTCAAGCGCCTGGTACAGGAGCAGCGTTTCCGCGAGGACCTGTACTACCGGGTCAATGGCGTATCGCTGCGCCTGCCGGCGCTGCGCGAGCGCGCTGACCTGGTCGCGATCATCCAGGGGCTGCTGGACAAGTCCGAGGCGCGCGGTGTCACGCTTGACCCGGCGCTGAGCGCACTGCTCGAAGGGTTCAACTGGCCGGGCAACATTCGTCAACTGGAAATGGTCGTGCGCACGGCGCTGGCCATGCGCGAGGACGGCGAGCAGGTGCTGACCCTGGACCACCTCACCGATTGCCTGCTGGACGAACTGGCCAGTGGCACGCCGCCCTCCGGCAGCCTCAAGGACAACGAGCTGGAGCTGATCCGCGGCGCCCTGGCGCGCCACCAGGGCAACGTTTCGGCCGCCGCCGAGGCGCTTGGCATCAGCCGGGCCACGTTGTACCGCAAGCTCAAACAGTTGCGTGGCTGACATGGGCAGCCTGTTTGCCCGGCTGGTGGAGTCCAGCGACCCGGTTCTCATGCGCCAGGCGTTGGCCTGGTTGTACGGTTTCGTGCGCCCGCATCGGCGTGCCATCGGTTTGTTGCTCGGCTTGTCGCTGGGCGCCTCGCTGCTGGCCCTGGCGCAACCCTGGCTGGTCAAGACGCTGATCGACGAGGGCTTGCTGGCCAAGGACTACCAGACGCTGTGGCACATGGCGGCGATCATGATCGCTGCCGGGCTGCTGGGCACTGTGCTGGCCGGGGTCAACCGCTATCTGCACACGCGCTTGTCGGGGCGCATCCTGTTTGCCCTGCGCGATGACCTGTATCGGCACCTGCAGCAATTGTCGCCAACGTTCTATGGCCGGCGACGTATCGGCGACCTGCTGTCGCGGCTGGATGGTGACGTGGCGGAGATCCAGCGCTTTGCCGTGGATTCACTGTTCTCGGCGGTGTCCGCGGTGATTGGCCTGGTGGGCGCGTTGGCGTTGATGCTGATGCTGTCGTGGCAGTTGTCGCTGCTGCTGGCGCTGCTGGTGCCGATCGAAGTGCTGTGGCTGCGCTGGATGCGGCGCAAGGTCGAGCATGAAGTGCGCAACCTGCGCGAACGTTCGGCGGATGTGTCGGCGTTCCTGGTGGAAACCTTGCCGGCGATGAAGTTCATCCAGGCGGCCGGCCAGCAGGAGCGCGAGGCCGGGCGCCTGGACCAGCTGGGCCAGGGCTACATGCGTCAGTTGCTCAAGGTACAGGTGACCGAGTTCTTCACCCAGGCCATCCCCGGTACGCTGACCTCCTGGTGTCGCGCCTGCGCGTTCCTGGTCGGCGGCTGGTGGGTGATCCAGGGCACCTGGCAGCTAGGTGCGCTGATCGCTTTTTCCACCTACATGGGCATGGCGGTCGGGCCGGTGCAGAGCCTGCTGGGCCTGTACGTGGCGGTGCAGCGCATGGCCGTGAGCCTGGGGCGGGTAATGGAACTCAAGCAGCAGGCCGTAACCGTACGCTCGCCGGCCAACCCGCAGCCGATGCCTGCTGGCCCGGGCGAGCTGCGCCTGGAGGCGCTGAGCTTCGCTCATGAAGGGCGCCAGGGCGCGGTGCTGAACAATGTACAGCTGTGTGTGGCCGGTGGCCTGAAAGTGGCCATCAGCGGTGCCTCGGGGGTCGGCAAGTCGACCTTGATCGATCTGTTGCAGCGCTTCTACGACCCGGATGCCGGGCGCATCCTGCTCGACGGCACCGACCTGCGCGAGCTGGACCTGGTCGCATTGCGCCGGCGCATCGCCGTGGTCAGCCAGGACATCGTGCTGTTCCGTGGCAGCCTGGCGCAGAACCTGGCCTACGGCATGCCCGAGGCCACCCGCGCAGAGCTTGAGCGGGTCGTGCGCCTGGCCCGGCTGGACAGCCTGGTCGAAAGCTTGCCGCTGGGCCTGGACGGCCTGCTCGGTGAGCGTGGCCAGCAATTGTCCGGCGGCCAGAAGCAACGCATCGCCATTGCTCGCGCGGTGCTACAGGCGCCGGCGATCCTGGTGCTGGACGAGGCCACGTCGGCGGTGGACGAAGCTACCGAGCGCGAAGTGATCGCGGCTATCGACCAGTTGTTCGCCGGCCGCACGCGGATCCTGATAAGCCACCGCGCTTCGACCCTGGCCGATGCCGACCTGCACCTGCAGTTGCATGATGGCCAACTGCAGGTGTTGCCCCGGGAGGTGCTCACCCATGGGCACTGATCTGTGCGTCGGCATCATCGACAGCGGCTGCTCGCCGGAGCAGGCCAGCGCGCTGCTGCGGGCGCGACGCTTCTGGCTGGAGGATGGCCAGTTGCGCGAAGGTGCAACATTGCCCGACCCGCTCGGGCACGGGGGCGCGGTACTGGATGCCTTGCAGCGTGAGGCCGGGTCGGTGCCGGTGCTGGTGGCCCAGGTCTTCAGTGGCCAGGCCAGTACCAGTGCGTTGCAGGTCGCGGCCGCGCTGCTATGGCTGGTAGAGGCGGGGGCCAGGTTGGTCAACCTCAGCCTTGGCCTGCAGCAGGACCGGCCCGTGCTGCACCAGGCGTGTGCCGAAGCCATTGCCGCCGGCGTGCTGCTGTGTGCGTCCAGCCCGGCACAAGGTGGGCCGGTGTATCCGGCCAGTTACCCGGGGGTGATTCGGGTCACCGGCGATGCCCGCTGCGCGCCAGGCCAATGGTCGTGGCTTGGCAGCCGACAGGCAGACTTCGGCGGCTATGTGGGGGCGGGTGGCAGGGCCGGTGCGAGCCTGGGATGCGCGGCGCTGAGCGGCCGGGTCGCCGCGTTGCTGCGTGAGGAGCCTGGCATGGGCCGCCAGCAGGTCCGTGACTGGTTGCGCCAGCACGCGGCGTTTGTCGGCCCCGAGCGACGGGGGGGCGGGCATGCCTGAACCGCGCATCGTGGTGCTGGGCGCAGGCCCGGCTGGGGCGGCCACGGCGATTGGCTTGCGGCGCCTGGGCTACCCGGTCACGGTGGTGTCCGAGTGGCGGCGCTTCGCGGCGGTCGAAGGGGTTTCACAACGAGTGCTGGAGGGGCTGCGTCACGCTGGCCTTGGCGCTGCCCTGGGCCAGGCGGCCATGCCGGCCACGCGACGGGTGCAGTGGAACGCCCGGCAACTGCAGCTGAACCAGGAATTCCTGCTCGACCGGCAACGGTTTGATCGGGCGCTGCGCGACGATCTCCAGCAGGCGGGCGCAAGCGTGGTCGAGGGGCGCGTGCGTGACGTCTCGCACGACGGCGTTCATCAGGTGCGTGTGGACGACGGGCAAGTATTGCTGGCCGATTTCCTGGTGGAGGCCCGCGGCCGTCAGGCGCCTTTGACGGCTGACCGCCTGCGCGGGCCGGAGACGGTCAGCCTGCTCAATGTCTGGCAGGGCAGCCCGGGTACGCCAGCATCGGCGGTGGAGAGCGTGGCGGATGGCTGGGCGTGGATGGCGCGACTGGAAGATGGCCGCTGCTACTGGCAGGTCACCCTGGACGCCGCCGGCCTGCCGGGCAAGGCCGGGTTGGCAGCGTACTGTGCAGCGCGGCGGGCGCGCAGCGCTCTGGTCGCAGAGCTGTTCGACGCCCAGGCATTGGCGCCGGCGCAGGTGCATGCGCGCAGTAGTACGGCAATTCTGGCCGGCGAATGCGTCGGGCCGGACTGGATACGGGTGGGCGATGCCGCAATGGCCGTTGACCCGTTGTCGGGCAACGGCATATTCCAGTCGCTGTCTTCGGCGTTGCAGGCGCCGGTGGTGATCAATACGTTGCTGTGCCGGCCCGAGCGGGCTGCATTGGCGCGGCAATTTCACCAGCAGCGGGTCGAACAGCTGTTCTTGCGCTTTGCCAGGATCGGGCGGGATTTCTATGGCCAGGAACAGACTCGGATGGGGCAGCCGTTCTGGGACCGACGCCAGGCATGGCCGGATGGGCAAGCGTTGCATGTGGCGGCAGACTGGCAGGCGCTCAGGGTTGAGCGGCGGCCGGTGTTGCGCGATGGCTGGGTGGACGAGGCCGAGGTGGTGGTGACGGCGGATCAGCCGTTGGGGGTGTGGCATTTGCAGGGGCTGGAGTTGGCGCCAGTCGTGCGGGCGTTGCAGGCTGGCCGGCCACTCCAGGCAATCTTGAACGGTCGCCCGGTAGGGCAGCAGATGACGTTGCGGCGTTGGCTGGCCGAGCAGGGCTATCGCTGAAAATCCGCGGCCGTGTTGCGCCCCGATCACCGTTAAGCCAGCCCCACCGGGGCAGCACAGGCTGCGAGAGCAGTGGTTTACCTGTGGAGCTGGCTTGCTGGCGCCAGGGCCAGACCAGGGGCGTCGTCAGAGCTTGATCAGCACCGACTTCAGCTCGGTGTAGTGCTCGATGGCCGCCGCGCCCATCTCGCGGCCGACACCGGACATCTTGTAGCCACCAAACGGCAGGGCCGGGTCCAGCGCGCTGTGGCAGTTGACCCACACCGACCCCGACTTGATACGTGGGATCATCCGGTGCACGGCGGCCAGGTCGTTCGACCAGATGCTCGCGCCCAGCCCATAGGGGTTGTCATTGGCCAGGCCGACCACTTCGTCGATGTCGTCGAACGGCATCGCCACCAGCACTGGCCCGAAGATTTCTTCCTGTACCAGGCGGTGACGCTGGTCGACGTCGACGATCACCGTTGGCTTGACGAAATAGCCCGGCCCGAAACCTTCGCCGCCACAGGCGATGGTCGCGCCCAGTTCGCGGCCAAGCTCGATGTAGCCGGTGACGCGGTCCTGCTGCTTGGCCGAGATCAACGGCCCCATCTGCACCGCCGGGTCCAGGCCGCTGCCGAGTTTCATGCCATTGGCGATGCCGGCGATGTCAGCTACCACATTGTCGAAGTGCTTGCGGTGTACATACAGTCGGGAGCCTGCGCAGCACACCTGGCCCTGGTTGAAGAAGATCGCCGTGGCGGCACCGGCAGCCGCCTCCTGCAGGTTGGCATCGGGCATGACGATGGTCGGCGACTTGCCGCCAAGTTCCAGGGTGACACGGGTCATGTTGTCCATGGCCGCCTTGCCGATCAGCTTGCCAACTTCGGTGGAGCCGGTGAAGGTCAACTTGTCCACGCCGGGGTGGCGGCTGAGCGCGGCGCCGGCGTTCAGGCCGGTGCCGGTAACCACGTTGAACACGCCAGCCGGGTAGCCGGCTTCGTCCACCAGTTCGGCCAGCTTGAGCACGCTCAGCGGTGTTTCGTCCGCGGGCTTGAGCACGACGGTGCAACCGCTAGCCAGGGCCGGGCCGAGCTTCCAGCAGGCCAGCAGCAACGGGAAGTTCCAGGCGACGATGGCGCCGACCACGCCGACTGCTTCGCGGCGAACAAAACCGTGGAACTGCTCGTTGGGCAGCAACGGCAGCGAGGGTTCGACGGTGCTACCCTCGATCTTGGTGGCCCAGCCGGCCATGTAGCGCAGAAAATCGATGGCCAGCTGCACGTCCATCACTTGGGCCACGGCGGCGCTCTTGCCGTTGTTCAGGCATTCCAGTTCGGCCAGCTGGCGGGCGTCGCGTTCCATCAGGTCGGCCAGGCGCCACAGCAGGTTCTGCCGTTCGCGTGGGCGCAGGCGGCTCCACGGCGAATCGTCGAAGGCCTGGCGCGCGGCGCGCACGGCCCGGTCGACATCTTCGGCGTCGGCGGCGGGCACTTCACCCAGTACCTCACCAGTGGCGGGGTTGCGGAACGACAGGGTGCGACCGCTGGCGGCATCCTGCCAGTCGGCGCCGATGCGCATCTTCAGCTTGCGTTCGAGAAAGGCGCGGGTGGCGGGCAGGATGGGCAGTTCGGAAAGCATTGGGCTGTGCCTCTTGTCATTGGATGTGACAGGCAGAGGCGCAATGGCCGTGCCAAGCTGGGCAAGTGCCGGTAAAGCGTTGAAGGCGTTGGGTTTTGTCTGCGAGCAAGGCTGGGATTGCAAGGTGGCGCTGTTACACATTGAGACGCTGTGAGACGGTGTTGCAACAGTGGCCTCCCTGGCCAGTCCTTGCCGGCGAGTGGCCTGCGTAGCGGTCCTGTCTCAACCTGACACACGCTGTCGCGAAATGGCACGCTGCAGTTGGCCATCGCTGCTGGCATCAAGCGCCCGAAAACCGGCTAACAGGTTGAAAGAAAACACTTTCATAACATCTGGCACAGTTCCTGTATCGCAACCGTCACATGCACACCTGCTGTTCCAAAGCGTGCGAAAACGATAAGAACAACAACCGTGGAGGTCTGACCTTGAAGACGACTCGACTCCGGCGGCATGCGGGCAAACTGGCGCTGGTCGCCGCCGCGCTGCTGAGCACCCAGGCCATGGCGGCCGAGCAGGGCCCGAGCCTGTTGCAGAACAAGTGCATGGGGTGCCATATCCCCGAAGGCAACGATAGCTACAGCCGTATCAGCCATCAGCGTAAAACACCGGAAGGCTGGCTGATGAGCATTGCGCGCATGCAGGTGATGCACGGCCTGCAGATCAGCGACGACGACCGCCGCACCCTGGTCAAATACCTCGCCGACAAGCAGGGCCTGGCGCCCAGCGAGACCGATGGTGTGCGTTACGCCATGGAGCGCCGGCTGAATACCGTCGAGCAGTTCGATACCCAACTCAGCGAAACCTGTGGCCGTTGCCACTCGGGTGCCCGTGTTGCCTTGCAGCGGCGCCCGGCCAAGGAATGGGAACACCTGGTCAACTTCCACCTCGGCCAATGGCCATCCCTCGAATACCAGGCCCAGGCGCGTGACCGCGACTGGCTGCCGATCGCCCTGCAGCAGGTGGTGCCCGACCTGGCCAAGCGCTACCCGCTGGAAAGCGCGGCGTGGGCCGAATGGCAGAAGGCCAGGCCCAAGGCCGATGCGCTGCCGGGCCAGTGGGCGTTCAGCGGCCACATGCTGGCCAAGGGCGATGTGCGCGGGGTGATGAGCGTCACGCCTGACCAGGGCGACACCTTCAAGGTCGAGGTCAAAGGCGCTTATGCCGACGGCACGCCGTTCAATGGCAGCGGTTCGGCGATCCTCTACAACGGCTATGAGTGGCGTGGCAACGTCAAGGTCGGCGACGCCAACCTGCGCCAGGTGTTCGCCGCGCTGGATGGCGAAATGAAAGGCCGCATGTTCGAGGCCGAGCACGACGAGCGTGGCCTGGACTTCACCGCAGTGAAGGAGGGCAAGGCGCGCCTGCTGGCGGTACAACCGGCATTCATCAAGGCCGGTGGCGAAAGCGAGATCACCCTGGTCGGCAGCGGCCTGGCCGGTAAACCGGAGCTGGGCGCTGGCGTGGAAGTGACCGAAGTGCTGGAGCAGACCCCGACCCTGGTACGGGTGAAAGCCCGCGCCGCAGCCGATGCCAAGCCAGGCCAGCGCGAAGTCGCCTTGGGGGCGCTCAAGGGCGTCAACCTGGCGGTGTACGACAAAGTCGATGAAGTGAAAGTGGTGCCGGCGTTCTCCATCGCCCGTATCGGCGAAAACGGCGCCTCGGTGCGCAAGGTGCAGGGCCGCTTCGAGGCCGAAGCCTGGGGCAAGGACGCCAACGGCCAGCCACTGCGCATCGGCTACTTGCCGGCCAGCTGGAAGGTCGAGCCGTTCAACGAGCGAGCGGTCGAGGACGAAGACGTCAAGTTCGCCGGGCAAATGCAGGCCGATGGTGTGTTCGTGCCCGGCGGCGCCGGCCCCAACCCGGCGCGCAAGATGATGACCAACAACGCCGGCAACCTGAAGGTCATCGCCACCCTGGCCGACGGTGGCCAGACCGGCGAAGGGCACATGATCGTCACCGTACAGCGCTGGAACAACCCGCCGCTGCCGTAACGGCAGGGGGCTTACGGTTTTCCAACGGATCGATTATCGGGAGGTCGCCATGGGCGCACTACTGAACCTGGTCGAACGCAACCTGCATGAAGTGCAGGTCGATGCCGACCGCATGCTGTTCCATATCCCCAGCAGTTCGCTGTTCACCGCCGATGCGGTGACCGCCGGCATCATCGACACCCTGCGCCAGCAAGGCTGCTCGGCCGAAGAGCTGATGCAGCGCCTTGGCCAGCAGTTTGCCGGCGGCGATATCCAGGACACCCTGCGCGAGCTGATCGCGCTGGAGCTGGTCAGCGACGGCTCGCCGCTGACCCCGGAAATCGCCCTCAAGCAGGTCGAGCGCACTGCGCTGAACACTGTAGTGCTCAACGTCAACACCGGCTGCAACCTCAGTTGCACCTACTGCTACAAGGAAGATCTGGACAAGCCGTCCGCAGGCAGGAAGATGAGTACCGCCACCGCCGAGGCTTCGGTGGAGATGCTGCTCAAGGAGTCGCCCGACGAGCAGCGCTACAGCGTGGTGTTCTTCGGTGGCGAGCCGCTGTCCAACCGGCCACTGATCGAGCACATGGTCGCCTACTGCGAGCGGCGCTTCGCCGAGGCGGGCAAGCAGGTGGAGTTCATCATGACCACCAATGCCACCTTGCTCACCGAAGAGATCGTCGACTGGCTCGACGCCCACCGCTTCGGCCTGTCGGTCAGCATCGATGGCCCCAAGACCGTTCACGACCGCAACCGCATCACCGTGGGCGGGCAGGGCACCTATGACGTGGTGCGGCGCAAGGTCGACATGCTGCTGTCGCGCTACCACAGCCGCCCGGTGGGCGCGCGGGTCACGCTGACCCGTGGCATCACCGACGTCGAGACCATCTGGAACCACCTGTTCAACGAGCTGGGCTTCGCTGAAGTCGGCTTTGCCCCGGTCACCTCCGGCGACATGGCCAACTTCAACCTCCGCGGCGAAGAGTTGGTGCAGGTGTTCGCCAACATGAAGGCGCTGGGCCGGCGTTACCTTGAGGCTGCGCTGGAGCACCGCAACATCGGCTTCTCCAACCTGCACCAGCTGATCACCGACATCCACGAAGGCCACAAGAAGGCCCTGCCGTGCGGCGCCGGGCTGAAGATGCTGGCCGTGGACCACGAGGGTGAGCTGAACCTGTGCCACCGCTTCACCGGTTCCAGCCTGCCGACCTTCGGCAATGTGCACCAGGGCGTGAAGCAGGCGCACCTCAACGACTTCCTGTCGCAGCGCCTGGACCGCAGCAACACCGGCTGTGACAGCTGTCGCATCCGCAACCTGTGCTCCGGCGGCTGCTACCACGAAAGCTATGCCCGCTATGGCGACCCGCAGCACCCGACCTACCACTATTGCGAACTGATGCGCGACTGGGTCGACTTCGGCATCGAAGTCTACAGCCGCATCATGGCCGCCAACCCGGCCTTCATCGATCGCTACATCACTCCGCGGAAGGCGCACTGACATGAAGCACTTGAAGCCCCTGAACAACAAGGCGCGCATCCTCGAACAGGCCGCCGCCGAAGACCGCGTCGAAGAAGTCATGGCCATGAGTGCGGTGGCGGGCTGCACCGCCACCACCGACCCGGGCTGGGAAGTGGACGCCTTTGGTGGCGTGAGCTCGCTGTGCCAGCCGATGGAGGCCGACCTGTATGGCTGCTCCGACCCTTGCTGGTGGCCGGCCCAGGTGCCGGACATGATGAGCACCTACCAGGACTGGAATGCCCAGGCGAGCAACTCGGCGCAAGACTGGCGCAACCTCGGCACCGTGTTCCCGAAAGACAAGTGACCGGCCCAACAAGAATGACAAGGGGAAACCGCATGAAAGCTGGACGCTGCGCGTCACTCGCGCTCACCATCGCCGCCACGGCCTGTGCCGGGCTGGTACAGGCCGCCGACACCGGGCCGGCGCTGAAGGCTGGCCACGAATACATGATCGTGACCAACTACCCGAACAACTTGCACGTGGTCGATGTGGCCAGCGACACGGTGTACAAGAGCTGCGTGATGCCCGACAAGTTCGGCCCAGGCACCGCGATGATGGCGCCGGACAACCGCACCGCCTACGTGCTCAACAACCACTACGGTGACATCTACGGCATCGACCTGGACACCTGCAGGAACACCTTCCACGCCAACCTGTCCAGTGTGCCGGGAGAGGTGGGGCGGTCGATGTACTCGTTCGCCATCAGCCCGGACGGCAAGGAGGTGTACGCCACGGTCAACCCGACCCAGCGGCTGAACGACCACTACGTGGTCAAGCCACCACGGCTGGAGGTGTTCAGCACCGCCGATGGCCTGGAGGCCAAGCCGGTGCGCACCTTCCCGATGCCGCGCCAGGTGTACCTGATGCGTGCGGCGGACGATGGCAGCCTGTACGTCGCCGGGCCGGACATCTACAAGATGGACGTGAAGACCGGCAAGTACACGGTGGCCTTGCCGCTGCGCAACTGGAACCGCAAAGGCTACAGCGCCCCGGACGTGCTGTATTTCTGGCCGCACCAGAGCCCGCGCCATGAGTTCTCGATGCTGTACACCATTGCCAGGTTCAAGGATGACAAGCAGGACCCGGCCACTGCCGAGCTGCTGTATGGCTACCTGAGCGTCGACCTGAAGACCGGCAGGACCCACACCCAGGAATTCGCCGACCTGACCGAGCTGTACTTCACCGGGCTGCGTTCGCCAAAAGACCCGAACCAGATCTACGGCGTACTCAACCGCCTGGCCAAGTACGACCTCAAGCAGCGCAAGCTGATCAAGGCGGCTAATCTGGAGCACACCTATTACTGCGTCACGTTCGACAAGAAGGGCGACAAACTGTACCTGGGCGGCACCTTCAACGACCTGGCGGTGTTCAACCCGGATACGCTGGAGAAAGTGAAGAACATCAAGTTGCCGGGTGGTGACATGTCGACCACGACGCCGCAGGTGTTCATCCGCTAAGCAGGTGTTGGCTTCATCGCAGATAAATCCGCTCCTACAGGTTGAGGTGATTCTGTAGGAGCGGATTTATCCGCGATAGGGCCGGTACAACCAACACAAGAACAACAAGAGAATACCCATGCCCCAGCCAAGCTACTCCCAGGGCGACCCGGAAAAGCCCTTGCTCAGCCAATGCATCGGCGATGCCTTCGACGCCACCGTCGCCCGCTTCCCCGATCGCGAAGCCTTGGTAGTCCGCCACCAGGCCCTGCGCTACACCTGGCGCCAACTGGCCGCTGCAGTTGACCAGCACGCCCGCGCCCTGATGGCCCTGGGCGTGCAACCCGGCGACCGCCTGGGCATCTGGGCACCCAACTGCGCCGAATGGTGCATCACCCAGTTCGCCAGTGCCAAGGTTGGCGCGATCCTGGTCAACATCAACCCGGCCTACCGCTCCAGCGAGCTGGACTACGCCCTCGGCCAGTCCGGCTGCCGCTGGGTGATCTGCGCCGATGCGTTCAAGACTTCCGATTACCACGCCATGCTGCTGGGCCTGGTTCCGGGCCTGGCCAGCGACCAGCCGGGCGCCCTGATCTGCGAACGCTTCCCCGAGTTGCGCGGTGTTGTCAGCCTGGCTGCCGCGCCACCGCCGGGCTTTCTCGCCTGGCACGAGCTGCAGGCTCGTGCCACGGCTGTCAGCCGCGAAGCCTTGGCCGAGCGCCAGGCACAGCTGCGCTGCGACGACCCGATCAATATCCAGTACACCTCGGGCACCACCGGTTTCCCGAAAGGCGCCACCCTGAGCCACAGCAACATCCTCAACAACGGCTACATGGTCGGTGAAAGCCTGGGCCTGACCGAGCATGACCGGCTGGTGGTGCCGGTGCCGCTGTACCACTGCTTTGGCATGGTCATGGCTAACCTCGGCTGCATGACCCACGGCAGCACACTGATCTACCCCAACGATGCCTTCGACCCACTGGCCACGCTACGCGCTGTGTCAGAGGAAAAGGCGACCGCGCTGTATGGCGTGCCGACCATGTTCATCGCCGAGCTGGACCACCCGCAACGTGCGGAATTCGACCTGTCGAGCCTGCGCACCGGGATCATGGCCGGTGCCACCTGCCCGATCGAGGTGATGCGCCGGGTGATCGGCGAGATGCACATGGCCGAAGTGCAGATTGCCTATGGCATGACCGAGACCAGCCCGGTGTCATTGCAGACCGGGCCGGACGATGACCTGGAGCGCCGGGTGACCAGTGTCGGCCGTACCCAGCCACGGCTGGAGAACAAGGTGGTCGACGCTGACGGCAACACCGTGCCGCGTGGCGAGATAGGCGAGCTGTGTACCCGTGGCTACAGCGTGATGCTCGGTTACTGGAACAACCCCAAGGCCACCGCAGAAAGCATTGATGGTGAAGGCTGGATGCACACCGGCGACCTGGCGGTGATGGACGAGCAGGGCTATGTGCGCATCGTCGGGCGCAGCAAGGACATGATCATTCGTGGCGGCGAAAACATCTACCCGCGCGAGCTGGAAGAGTTCTTCTTTACCCACCCGGCGGTGGCCGATGTGCAGGTGATCGGCGTGCCCTGCAGCAAGTACGGCGAGGAGATCGTGGCCTGGGTGCGGCTGCACCCGGGGCATACCGCCAGTGAGGATGAGCTGCGTGAGTGGGCGAGGGCGCGGATAGCGCACTTCAAGGTGCCCCGGTACTTCCGCTTTGTCGATGAGTTCCCGATGACGGTGACTGGCAAGGTGCAGAAGTTCCGCATGCGCGAGATAAGTGTCGAGGAGATGCCTGCCGGGTGATGTGTCGCCTGTGCTGGCCTCTTCGCGGGCACGCCCGCTCCCACAGGTACTGCACTGGCCTTTAGGCCAGTGCAGTACCTGTGGGAGGTTGAGGTTTGACTAGATCATGGTGGTGGCGCTGACCAGGGAGAAGGCGACTCCAACGCTGTTGGCTTCGACGGTCTAGTCGCGAGTTTGACCTAGTCAAGGGGAAAAAACTTCTGGTTTGTAATTTGGGTTGGGGTGTCTTCTCAAAAAATTTTTCCACAGGCGAATATGCTTGTAGCGCACAACCTGCCGGAAGTTGCCAGAAGAAATGATGGCGGTTCTTTGCTTGGTAATCCAATCAAGTGGTTTTACGCCAAGGGGTGGGTTTTGGAAAAGCTCGGTTACTGCTTCTGAGCTCCAGCTGACATGAACCTTTCCATGATAGGCTTTTACATTTTTTTTCGCCAACCTTGCGAAGGTCGCTGCAAATGATTCGTTCTTGGATGTGGCGTCGGCCGAACTGCACATTAATAAACGCACGTGATCAAAATTTTGCGGATCTATACCGTTTGACTTCATGCTGCTCAATAATTTTGATGGCGTATAATTAGTGTTTTCGCCTGCCATTAGCCAAGTATCCAGGAAGTCATCATAAACACCATGTCCCGTTATGGATATGCGCTTGCCTCCTTTATGAGTGTCGACAATATAATGTATTTCTTTATCCAACGGATTGATATCCTCAATGGCACCCCCCATTGCCATCGCGCCTCTCTTGCCCTTGAAGGGCAGTCTCGCCGAGCGGCTGGTTATGGCCGAAGCTGCGCCCTTCTGAATACCTGCAAATCCTGCAGCCAAGCTACTCATGCCGAAGGCGAACCCCATGAAACCCATTACCTTGGAGAGTTGCGGATCACTTTCTTCGGTCATGATCGAGGCAATCTCGAACCCCGCAGACACTGCAGCAAGCCCCGTGATCGCGATTGTCATCTGCAGCGATGCACCTCCGGTAAGTGGTGCCATCACCACTCCAGCCACCGCCATGCCAATTCGAAACTCCTTGGTGTACATCGCGGGTAGAGCTTCCTGGCGCTGATAGTGCGCTACCATCTGGTGCCCACTTGGATCGTGATAGTTTACCGGGTCCCCCCCGCAGTAGGCGTAGCTCGCGGGCCCCCCAGCATCAAACGGACTCCAGCTGTCAGGGACCTGGAAACACATGAAGCGCGGGTCATACACTCGCCGGCTACCTAGGTAGTAGGTACCATCTGGAAGTACAGCTTCGCCTTTGAAACCTAGCAAATGACTGGTCGTGTCGTCCGATAGTTTATCGCCATACGGCGTGTAATAATGATATTTAATGGTTCCTTGATTACTTACTGTGGCAAATACCGTGCCTGCGGCGTCACGCAGTTCAAAGCTGTTAGCCGTGTTTCCGCCATCCTCGCGCGAGACCTGCAGAAGGCAGCTTGGGCTATCGTTGAGTAGAGCCAGGACACGCTGCTCCACCTGCTGACATTCAACCAATTTGATAGTGCGTTGTGTCCGTGCGTAGATCTTGCCGTCGCGGTAATGGTACTGATAGCCACGACATGAATCCTTGTCCGACCTAGTGAGCATGCATAGGCGGCCGATGTTATTGTATTCATAACAATAAAGAGGGCTGTTGGCGGAGGTTCCTGAATGTATCTGTAGTTGCCCGTTGGGTGCATAAATATTAAGACTGCTGTCAACTTCAGACCAGCGCCCTTGATTGTCACCCTTTATAGAATGGTCATTATGTTTGGATAATAATCCGGGCTTTCCTGTCGCGTATTCACGCTTTATTAATTCATTTAAAGGCGTCTCGTGCTTGCGCTTCATCAGCTCAGTTGATGGTATTGCGTATCGGCGTTGAATTGAGTCGAATGGTGGTCTCGCGCCACTGCGGTGTAATAATTTAATTAAAGACAGTGCTCGGTGAGGTGTGCGGGTTATCTCAACGGTCTCGATATTGCCGAGGACGTCATAGTCATAATGATATTTAGTATTGAGTGGCAATAGAATATTATGACTGTTATGTGCGACGCTGTCAGTCATACGGCCTTGTACATCGTAGACGTATGTGTTGCTGGAATGTTTCACCCCGTTCACCGTGAGTACGCTCGCTTTTAATCTCCCATCCGCCAATAGCTCTCGGCTCAAGGTGTGGGTTGCCATGCCAGGAGATTCGAATGTTCGAGACAGTTCGTTGCCCATCACGTCATAACGGTAGGTCACCGTTACGCGACAATCTGACGTGAGATCGTTGACTACCTCTTGGGACAGTAGGCCATTGGCCGTGTAGCTGAAAGATGTTTCGCAGCATGCATTTGACAGCTTGGCCACCCTGCCATGAACATCGTAGCTATAGGTGGTTATATAACCGAGCAGGTCGGTAATAGTGAGTAGTCGCCCGCGACGGGTGTATCGAGTAGAGGTCGTTGCCCATTCGCCTGTATCCCAACGCGTCACTTTTAATGGACAGGTTTCAGTGTAGGTCAAGGTATTCTCATCCCATGAGGACGAGTAGCCATCTAGCACCCCGGGGCCATCTGCTTCGTTGGTTGCCCCCCAACTTTCGGCCCCCTCATACCTGAAACGGGTGGCTGTATCATTAACCGTGCGCGTCTTGACCCGTCCCAGACCATCGATAGTCTGTTTCCCGAGCATGGTTGCTTCGGTGTGATCGTCTCCACCTTCGATGCTTGTGGCCGTTGCCGCTGACGACAAGCTGTTGGGCGAATATTGATTGCGAATCACGATGCCGTTATTGTCCTGCATGGTGGGACGGCCAAAGCGGTCATATTCGTAACTGTACTGTTGCCCTGAATCCATCTTCAGGTTGCTGAGGAGGCCATTTGAGTTGAAGCCGAACGTCATGCCCTGGATCTTGTCCTGCGTTTTGCCAGTGACCGACGTCGTTGTGGACGACCGCGGCAAGCCATCTGCCGCGAACAGTATCTGCTGCTTGAGCTGAGCACCCTCGCCATTTGTATTACCCTGAGTCAGGGTCAGACTACGGCTTTTGGGATCGTAATGACGATGCTGTCTCCACAGCCCGTTGGTGCAGGTAATACCGTTTTCATCCGAGGATACGATATCGACACTGCGGTCGATTTCAACGCCATCTGCGCCCTCCAATATTCGGGTTATGGTACAACTGCCTGTGGCCTCATTGTAATGCCAGGAAGTACTATGGACGAACTGGCAGTCATCTGTAGCGTTATAATCATATTCGATGATGCTGTTCCGACGTCCTTGTTCATCCCGGCCAAATTCCGTCCACAGTAGCCAGTTCTTGCCATCCCACGAAACCTCTGTGCTGTGCTCGCGCCCCAGGCCATCCACCACGACACGCTCTCCTGCACCGGACTGACTATCGATGGCCTGATAACGGAACAGTCCCCTATCAAGCAGTGTGGTGCTGTAGATTACCTTTTCCATGGTTTTCGTACGGTGGCTGATCTGTTCGTCCTTGACCAAGCCATTTTTAGCAATGGTCCATGTGTTCTCGATGCCTTTGCTATCAACGGTCTCCAGTACCAAACCAGCGAACCCGGCACGCGTCTGGCGGGTGGTTAATTCAACATCCTGGCACTTCAATGTGGTTGTAACTGAGGCCTTGCGATTGTCCGTGGCGTCGGCACTGTACTGTAACGACGTGACAGTCTTCGAGTCCGACACCTCTTTGCCATCTTGATCCAGCAGACAGAGTGTCTGTGAGTTGACTTGGCCATAACCTGGTCGTGCAGGGTCAGTTTGGTACTCTAGCTCTTCCACCTGAATCCTTGAGGCTTTTAGACTCTTGAGTTTGAAACCAGTGGCATTGAGTTTACTTTGTGCCTTCAGGCTTTCCTTCAAGTTGGCTTTCATCGCCTGGTACGCTTTTTTCTCATCGTCTCCATGTGCTTTGGCTATCTGCTTGTCCAGACTATTCAGCCAGTCCTGCGCAGCGGCTTCCGCTATTTTTTGCTGGATCTCGACGAGGTCGATCGTCTCAAGGTCGGGGTCGAGGACCGTAAGTTTCACCTTGGGTACAATGACATGAGTCCTGGACAGCCCTTTGCGAGGGGCGCAGTCCAGCGACCGGTAGCCAAAATAGGTCACTTGCTCAACGTGTGTCTGACCATCGGCGATGCGGCTGATCTTCTCGGATTCCACATGCGTGGAGAAACCATAGAAATCCCCGGGATACTTGAGATCTACTGGCAGATTGAATGCTTGCTTGGCATAGTCGCAGGCGCTAGCCGACGCTCGAACCGAGGATAGCGTCCAGATGCTGGAGGTCAGACCACTCTCACTTCCCAATCTCAAAGGCAGCACATCACTGAACATGACTCCGCATAAGGCCTTGTACAGCAAGGCGCTAAATCCGGGCTCGTGCTTGACGGTCCGCCATTCTTCTACTTCATAGTGCTTGTAGTTATTGTAGTAGCTCCATTCCGTGATCTGGTTACCCTCTGACAGCTGGACCAAGTTGCCCATTGCGTCAAAAGTGGCCGAACTCTTCGACGCGTCCTGTTCACCTACAGCGTGCGTGGTGGTCAACGTAACGGTGCCCTTAACTTCATCAACAGTGACAGCCTGGCGACTGACCGTGGTGACACCGCCGGACGTCACTGTGCTAGCCACTAAACGCCCGTCCTCGAACTCTTGAACGTGGGTGGTAAGTGTTTGCAGGTCTCGCTTGAAGACCTGGGTCGTCTTGTTTTCTTCGTAAGCGTATTCACAGCACTCTTTTACTAGCCCACTTGCCAGTGATAGGCTGCGACAGGTGATCTTGCCATCCTTGTAGGTGAGCGCTTCGCTGTCGACACGCACTGTTTCTTGCTTTTCATCGACCCTGTAGTGAGTCTTGAGCTCGACACCGTTGATTCTGCCTTGGCTAGTATCAATACGGTAAACCTGTTTCTCTGCAAGTGGATCGGCCCCCCTGACCTCAATTGCCCATGCCTTGTCCTCGATACTGCAGTCGTACTTCTTCTGTTCGGCACTATCAGGATAAATTTTTATACAGAACCTGTGATCAGACGTCCAAGTGACCGAAACCAATCGACCGATGTCATCGTCGATTGCAGTCAAGCGAGGTGGGGTAACTGATCGGTCCCAGGTAAAGGTGAGTGTCCTACCGACTGCTGGAACGAAGTGGGTAAGCAAGATATTTGAATTGCTGCCGGCCTTGCCGGTACCTACACAATCGAAGATTTGAGCGATTCCGCTCTTGGCAATCAGGCTGATCTGGCAGTCGTCAATCTCTTTAAAATATGAAAATTGCTCCTGGCGTGCTTGAAGTTGCGCATCCGAGAGTGCATCAAGCTCCGCTTCACTTAACCTGCGGTCCCCGGCCTCCTGGCTGTTGACGAAGGCAAGGCGCTTCTGTACGAAAGTTTCAGCATCCAGAACGAAACCTGGCCCCTCATCCCGTCCGTGATTATTCAAGGTTGCGTTGATTGAACGCCCGTCAGAGTGAGGCAGTGAAGTGATCTTCAGGGTGTAGTCCCAATCAGCCTGCCTTCCATCCCATTCACTCAACATTTTAAAGGACTGAGACCATGTGCCTACTGGCAGGAGGGATATACAGGGTTTACAGCATGCGCTGCTGATAGCCAGTTCAAACGCCGCCCCATGTTCCTCGTCTCCCAAACGCGCAAGCAGCAACTTGAAATGGCCACTACCAGTCGCCGGATCGACGGAAATGCAATTCAGGCTCGGCAAGTTGAGATACAGCCCCTCATGCTGCATGGGATAGGGCGTCGGCAATGCGCTGACACTCGCGCTGTTCTGAGGCATGACAATCTTCCTGTTCAGAGGCATAAGGGGGCGGACAATCGAATGACAGGTGCTCTGAACGGTATTAAGGAGGCTTTGTGATTTAGCCACAACTGACAAAAATATCAGGCGTAGCATGCTTGACAATATGCGGAGAATGCGAGGGAGTTTGCGAGGCGTGCGGTGTATGAAGAGCGGTTTACCTGTTTTGAATGACCTGTCCTGGCTTCTTCCCCTACAAGTGGCTTGGCAACAACTCCGGGCTGTTGAGGTTGCTCAACCTGCGATCATCGTCACTACATTCCAGCCCTTGCACCGCTTCACGCAGCAAGGCCTTCTGCAAACTCCGTTCACCCGCTGCCCAGGCTTGCTCCAGCACCGGCAACAGCCGGCGCGGCAGCACGCTGAACATCGGCTGCCAGTACCCACCCTGGCGCACCATGGCCGCACTGTCACTGATTACCGCCAGCCGTAGCAGGTCCTCGATCAGCCCCCGGTCAACCAGCGGCGCATCACAGGCCAGCAGCACCACCCATTCATGCCGCGCCACCTTGAGCCCGGCAATCACCCCCGCCAGCGGCCCGGGGTAGTCCGCTTCGGCATCGCCCACCAACTGGTCGGCATACGCCTGGTAGGCCTGCTGGTTACGGTTGCAGGAAATCACCAGGTCATCGCTGAGCGGCCGTACCACGCGCTGCACATGCGCCACCAACGGTTCGCCCCGCCAGTCGACCAGGCCCTTGTCACGGCCGCCCATGCGCTGGCCGCGGCCACCGGCAAGAATGAGGATGGAGCAGGGGGGCAGGGCATCAGGCATGAAAAAGGGCTCCGGGCAGTCGTTGCCGGGAACCCTCCCATTTCACACGGGGCTTGTCCAGTCAGCTGTCGTTGGTCACGGCCTGCGTGTCGGCATTACCCGCCTGGCGGCGCCCGGCAAGGCGCGTCACCACCACGAAGAACACCGGCACGAACACCACCGCCAGGGTGGCGCTGAGCATGCCGCCGATCACCCCGGTGCCGATCGCCTGCTGGCTGGCCGAGCTGGCGCCGCTGGCGATGGCCAGGGGCACCACGCCGAGGATGAACGCCAGCGAGGTCATCACGATCGGGCGCAGGCGCAGGCGCGCAGCCTGCACGGCTGCGTCGACGGCATCGACGCCCTGGTCCACCAGGCTCTTGGCGAACTCGATGATGAGGATGGCGTTCTTCGCCGACAGGCCGATCAGGGTAATCAGGCCGACCTTGAAGAACACGTCGTTGGGCATGCCGCGCAGGGTCACGGCCAGCACCGCGCCGAGTACCCCAAGCGGCACCACCAGCAGCACTGCGGTCGGGATCGACCAGCTTTCGTACAGCGCCGCCAGGCACAGGAACACCACCAGCAACGACAGCGCCATCAACATCGGTGCCTGGCTGCCGGACAGCCGTTCCTGCAGCGACAGGCCGGTCCACTCCAGGCCGGCACCGGCCGGCAACTGGGCCACCAGGCGCTCGATCTCGGCCATGGCTTCGCCCGAGCTGTAGCCGGCTGCCGGTTCCCCGGAAATCGACACCGCCGGGTAGCCGTTGTAACGCGTCAGTTGCACCGGGCCGCTGATCCATCTGGCCTGGACGAAGGCGCCCAACGGCACCATCTTGCCGCTGTCGTTGCGCACATGGATTTTCAGCAGGTCTTCGACCTGGCTGCGCTGGTCGCCTTCGGCTTGCACCACAACCCGCTGCATGCGGCCCTGGTTGGGAAAGTCATTGACGTAGCTGGAACCCACGGCCACGTCCAGGACCGTGCCGATATCGGCGAACGACACGCCAAGGGCATTGGCCTGAAGGCGGTCGATTTCCAGCTGGACCTGCGGGCTTTCCGCCAGCGACGCTTCGCGCACGTTGGCCAGTACCTTGCTCTTGCCGGCCTTGGCCAGCAGCTCGTCGCGGGCAGCCATCAGCGCGGCATGGCCCATGCCACCGCGGTCCTGCAGGCGGAACTCGAAGCCGGTCGACTCGCCCAGGCCATCGATCGGTGGCGGCAACACGGAGAACGCCACGGCGTCCTTGAGCTGGGTGAAGGCCAGGGTGGCTCGGTCGGCGATCGATTGGGCGCTGTCTTCGGCACCGCGTTCCGACCAGTCCTTGAGCGTGGTGAAGGCCAGCGCCGCGTTCTGCCCGCTGCCCGAGAAGCTGAAGCCCAGGATCAGCGTGGTGTTGCCCACGCCCGGCTCCTCGGCGTTGTGCGCCTCGATCTGGGCTGCCACCTGTTCGGTGCGCATGCGACTGGCGCCCGGCGGCAGCTGGATGTCGGTGATGGTGTAGCCCTGGTCTTCGGTGGGCAGGAACGCCGTCGGCAACTGGCTGAAGCCATAGCCCAGCACTGCCAGCAGCACCGCGTACACCAACAGGTAGCGGCCACTGCGCTTGAGCGCCTGCATTACCCAGCGCTGGTAGCCGTTGCTCATGCGCTCGAAACGGCGGTTGAACCAGCCGAAGAAGCCTTTGCGCGCATGCTGCTCGCCCTTGGCCACCGGCTTGAGCAAGGTGGCGCACAGTGCCGGGGTGAGGCTGAGGGCAAGAAACGCCGAGAACAGGATCGACACCGCCATCGACAGCGAGAACTGCTGGTAGATCACGCCCACCGAGCCTGGCATGAAGGCCATGGGCAGGAACACTGCGACCAGCACCAGGGTGATGCCGACGATCGCGCCGCTGATCTGGCCCATGGCCTTGCGTGTGGCCGCTTTCGGCAGCAGGCCTTCCTCGGCCATGATCCGCTCGACGTTTTCCACTACCACGATGGCATCGTCGACCAGGATGCCGATGGCCAGCACCATGCCGAACAGGGTCAGCACGTTGACCGAGAAGCCCATGGCCAGCATCACGGCAAAGGTGCCCATCAGTGCCACCGGCACCACCAGGGTGGGGATCAGGGTGTAGCGCAGGTTCTGCAGGAACAGGAACATCACCGCGAACACCAGCAGCATGGCCTCGAACAGGGTATTGATCACCTGCTCGATCGACACCTTGACGAATGGCGAGGTGTCGTAGGGGATGTCGTACTTGACGCCTTCGGGGAAGTAGCGCGCCAGGTCCTGCATTTTTGCCCGCACCAACGTGGCGGTTTCCATGGCGTTGGCCCCCGGCGCCAGCTGCACGCTGAAGGCGGTGGCGGGCTTGCCGTTCAGGCGGGTGCCGTACTGGTACTCCTGGGCGCCGATCTCGACCCGGGCGACATCACCAATGGTAACGCTGGAGCCGTCCGGGTTGGCGCGCAGGACAATGGCGGCGAACTCCTCGGGGGTACTCAGCTGGCCCTTGACCACCACGTTGGCGGTGATTTCCTGGGTGCCGCGGCCGGGCAGGTCGCCGATGCTGCCAGGCGCAACCTGGATGTTCTGCGCCGCGACGGCCGTGGCCACGTCGTTGGGCGTGAGGTTGAAGCCGATCAGCTTGCGTGGGTCGATCCAGATGCGCATGGCGCGCTCCGAACCGTACAACTGGGCCTTGCCGACGCCCTTGAGGCGGCGGATTTCGTCCATCACGTTGCGCGCGAGGATATCCGACAAGGCGGTTTCGTCGAGCTTGCCATCTGTCGACGTGAGGGTGGCCAGCAGCAGGAAGCCGGTGGACACCTTTTCCACCTGCAGCCCCTGCTGGGTGACCGGGCGCGGCAGGCGTGACTCGACCACCTTCAGGCGGTTCTGCACGTCGACCTGGGCCAGGTCCGGGTTGGTGCCCGGGGCGAAGGTGGCGGTGATGGTGGCGCTGCCCAGGCTGCTCTGCGACTCGAAGTACAGCAGGTTGTCGGCGCCGTTGAGTTCCTGCTCGATCAGGCTGACCACGCTTTCGTCCATGGTCGCGGCCGAGGCGCCTGGGTACACGGCGTAGATCTCCACCTGTGGCGGTGCCACATTGGGGTACTGGGCCACTGGCAGTTGCGGGATCGCCAGGGCACCGGCCAGCAGGATGAACAGTGCGACCACCCAGGCGAATACCGGGCGGTCGATGAAGAATTGCGGCATGAATCAGGCCCTCACTGGCCGGTGTGCTGTGCGATGGGCGCTGCCCCTGATGCGTCGTCGACCTGCACCTGGTCACCGGCCTTGACGTGTTGCAGGCCCTCGACCACCACCCGTTCGCCGGGGGCCAGGCCTTCGCTGACGATCCAGCGGTCGCCTTGTGCGCTGCCCAGGACCACCTGGCGGTCGCTGACCCGGGCCTGCGGGTCGACCACCAGCACCTTGGGCACGCCAGCGCTGTCGCGCAGGATGGCGCGCTGCGGCACGCTCAGGCCCTTGGGCTGCACGGCCTGCTCCAGGCGCACGCGCACGTAGCTGCCGGGCAGCAGGTCGAGGTCCGGGTTGGGGAACTCGCTGCGCAGGGTGATCTGGTTGGTGCTGGGGTCGACGCTGATGTCGGAGAACAGCAGCTTACCCGGCAGTGGGTAAGCACTGCCGTCGTCCTGGATCAGCGTGGCACGGGCCTGACCGTCGCCAACCTGCTGCAGCTCACCGGCCCGCAGGGCACGGCGCAAGGCATTCAGCTCGCGGGTCGACTGGGTGACATCGGCGTGGATCGGGTCCAGCTGCTGGATGGTCGCCAGTGGCGTGGTCTCGTTCTGCCCGACCAGCGCACCTTCGGTGACCTGGGCGCGGCCGATCCGGCCGGAAATCGGCGCGGTCACGGTGGCGTAGCCGAGGTTGAGGCGGGCGCGCTCCAGGGCGGCCCTGGCTTCGGCGACGGCGGCGTCGGCCTGCAGGAAAGCGGCCTTGGCGTTGTCGTATTCCTGGCGGCTGACGGCCTTGTCGTCGACCAGCTCGCGGTAGCGCTGCTCCTGCAGGCGCGCCTGGTACAGGGTGGCCTCGGCCTTGGCCAGGGTGGCGCGGGCGCTGTCATGGTCGGCCTTGAACGGCGCCGGGTCGATCAGGAACAGCACATCGCCCTGCTTGACGTCGCTGCCTTCGCGATACACCCGCTTGAGCACAACGCCCGCGACACGCGCCCGCACTTCGGCGGTGCGCGGCGCGAGGATACGGCCGCTGAGCTCACTGCTGATGGCCAGTGGCTGCAGTTGCAGGGTTTCCACCCGCACTTGCGGGGTGGGGGCCTGTTCTTCCTGTTCGGCGCTGTCGTCGCAGCCGGCCAGGGACAGGCTCAGGAACGCCAGAAGCGCCAACGGGCGCAAGCGTGGGGGGAGGGTAGTAGACATACGGATCTTCCGATGATGACCGCCGGTATGCTACGGCAGGCGTTCCTTGCGTGGCTGTTAATACCTGTAGGACGAGTGTTAAAAAGTGTGAAGAACAATCCTGTCTGCCTGTAGTGTTCTATATCCTGAGTATTCCTGTGCCGGCCTCTTCGCGGGCTTGCCCGCTCCCACAGGGACTGCACAGCTTTCAAGTGCTGTTGGGTCCCTGCGGGAGCGGGCAAGCCCGCGAAGAGGCCGGTGAGGTCTTACCCCAACCCAGATTCCCAAGCGCCTATGCCGAATATTTTCCTGGTCGAAGATGACAGCGCCCTGTCCGAACTGATCGCCAGCTACCTGCAACGCAACGACTTCCATGTCCAGGTGATCGCCCGTGGCGATCATGTGCTGGACGAGTACCGCCGGCAAAAGCCCGACCTGGTGATCCTCGACCTGATGCTGCCGGGCATCGATGGGCTGCAGCTGTGCCGCCTGTTGCGCCAGGAATCGCAGAGCCTGCCGATCCTGATGCTGACCGCCCGCGATGACAGCCACGACCAGGTGCTGGGCCTGGAAATGGGCGCCGACGACTATGTGACCAAACCCTGCGAGCCGCGCGTGCTGCTGGCCCGCGTGCGCACCCTGCTGCGCCGCAGCAGCGTCCATGAACCACGCCTGGACAACGAGCTGATCCTGATCGGTGGCCTGCGCATCGACCTGGCCGAACGTACGGTGAGCTGGCGCGGCGAAGAGGTGGAGCTGTCCAGTGGCGAATACAACCTGCTGGTGGTGCTGGCGCGCAATGCCGGCGAGGTGCTGAACCGTGACCGCATCCTGCAGCAGTTGCGCGGTATCGAGTTCAATGGCACCGACCGTTCGGTGGACGTGGCCATTTCCAAGCTGCGGCGCAAGTTCGACGACAACGCCGGCGAAGCGCGCAAGATCAAGACCGTGTGGGGCAAGGGTTACCTGTTCAGCCGTGTCGAGTGGGAGTGCTGACCGCCCATGCTGAAGATTCTGGTGCGGCTGTACCTGGTGATCATCGTGGCCTATGCCGGTGCGCTGTTGTTGATCCCGGACAGCATCGTCGGCCTGTTCCAGGACCGCTTCATGGCCTACAACCTGGACCAGGCCAAGGGCGTGCAGTCGCTGATCGTGCGCCAGTTCCGCCAGGCCCCGCGCGAGCAGTGGCCGGCGGTGGAACAGGAACTGGCCAGGGATTTCGCCCCGCTGCAGTTGCAGCTGCTGCGCATGGACCAGGCCGGCTTGAGCGAGGCCGAGCGGGCACGCCTGGAGCATGGCCTGTACGCGGTGCGCATCGCCGAGTGGGGCTACTACGAGACGGTGCTGGCACCGCTGGACAAGGAATGGCTGGTGCGCCTGCACTCGCCCCCCGACCCGCTGGACATCAACGTGCTGTCGTGGGGGGTGACCGTGCTGATCGGTGCGGTCATGCTCGGCTGCCTGCTGCTGTGGGTATGGCCGCACTGGCGCGACCTGGAGCGTTTGAAAGAAACCGCTCGGCGCCTGGGCCAAGGGCAGATGGCCGAGCGCACGCACATCTCGCCGCATTCCAACATCGGTGAGCTGGCCCGGGTGTTCGACACCATGGCCGGCGACCTGGAACGCCATGTCAACCAGCAACGCGAGCTGCTCAATGCGGTATCGCACGAGTTGCGCACACCGCTGACCCGGCTGGACTTCGGCCTGGTGCTGCTGTTCGACGAAGTGCCACCGGCCTGCCGCAAGCGCCTGCTGGAACTGGTGGGGCATGTGCGTGAGCTGGATGAGCTGGTGCTGGAGCTGTTGTCCTATAGTCGGTTGTACAACGCCGACCAGGCCCGCGAGCGGGTCGAGGTGTCGCTGCTGGAGTTGGTCGACAGCGTGCTGGGTGGCTTTGCCGAGGAGCTCGATGGCCGGGGTATCCAGTGGGAGGTACGGGCCGAGGGTGACTTGCCGCGATTTGTGCTCGACCCACGGTTGACGGCACGGGCGGTGCAGAACCTGGTGCGCAACGCCATGCGTTATTGCGACGAGAGTTTGTTGCTGCGGTTGCGTCGGGAGGAAGATGGTACCTGCCTGGTGACGGTGGAAGATGACGGCATTGGCATACCGGTAGCAGAGCGCGAACGGATCTTCCAGCCGTTCTATCGGCTGGACCGCAGCCGTGACCGCAATACCGGCGGGTTTGGCCTGGGCCTGGCGATCAGCCGACGGGCGATCGAAGGGCAGGGCGGGACCCTGACCGTGGCACAGTCGGCGCTGGGCGGGGCGCAGTTCCGGATTCGCCTGCCTGCCGGTTGATGTGTCGCCTGTGCCGGCTGCTATTCGCTGTCTGCCAGCCGGGCCGACCACAGCACAAAGCGGTCCTTGCCACTGTGCTTGGCTTCATACAGCGCCTGGTCGGCGCGCACCAGCGCCGTGGTCAGGCTGTCTCCCAGGTCTACCCGGGCCAGGCCGATACTGACGGTCACCGGGTGTTCGGCAATGTCCTCGCGTACCCGTTGGCACAACCCCGCCACCCGCTGCTCGACGCCTTGCTGGTCCAGCCCCTGGAAAAACACCGCGAACTCCTCGCCGCCCAGCCTGGCGAATTCGAAACCGGTCATGCTCGCCTTGATATGCATGGCCACGCGCTTGAGCACTTCATCACCCACGTCATGGCCAAAGCGGTCATTCACCCGTTTGAAATTGTCGATGTCGATCATCGCCAGGTACTGCCCGGCCTTGGCCAGGCGCAGCTGTTGGCCGGCCTGGGTCATGAACGAGCGGCGGTTGGGGATTTCCGTCAGGGCGTCAACATAGGCCTGCTCCAGCAGCACCTTGGACAGATAGAAATTGTGCAGCTTGGCCTTGCGCATCTGCACGTAGCTGTAGATGACCAGGCCGCTGAGGAACACTGCGTAGCTCAGCAGCATGGCGCCTTCCAGCTCGTCCGCGTCGATACGGGTGTGATAGAACGGGTTGAGCATCACCCAGGTGATGGCCATGGCGCAGAAGAACGACCAGCGCCGAACCGGTAGCACCGACACGGCATACAGCACGGTGGACACCCCGAGTACCAGCCACACCGGGCGCTGGGCCACCGGGATGCCTTCGATCACCAGGCGCATGCCCAGGGTGATAACGGTGATGAACAGCAGATTGAGCACATCGAAGTGATGGCTACGGCGGGTGAACCGCAGCACCAAGGTGAGGCAGCCGAGCAGGGCGAGGAACACGCACGACAGCCAGGTGAAGCCCTGGCCGCCGAGGAAACTGACGATCAGGTCGAAGACCAGCCAGATCAGGATACTGACGCAGAACACCAGCAGGCAGAACGGGCGCATGGACTCGAATTCGTGCTGGCGGAACTCGGCGCGCAGGGCGGCGGGGGCGACCTGCTTGCGTACGTGCGCTTCGATGGTCTTGAACATCGCTAGCTCCTGGGTGTACTGCGAAGGGGCCGGGTCTGACGCCTCAATTGTTGGGCAGAATACCCCGCGCCCAGGGGCGATAGCGCAAGTCGAACACCGCCTCGGCATGGCAGCTGCCGCCCAGCTTCGGTTCGGCAGGCTCGGCCCGGAACGCCTGCCCTGGCGCACTCACCTGGCGGAACGCCTCGCGCACTACACCCACCCGGCACGGCAAGGCCTGCTCATAGCCCTGGCGCACCAGCGCGGGCAAGCGCCCGGTGCCCGTGCCGTCCTGCCACCACACGGTCATGCCCAGGCCGGCCAGTTGATCCAGCCAGGCGGCATTGACCCGTGGCGACAGTTTGCCCGCGCTGAAAGCACTGATGTGCAGGGGTTTGTCGAGCTGGCGGTTGAAGGCCTGCAATTGGCTGAACAGCGCTTCGCGCCGCTCGGCTTGACGAAAATGCAGGTCGTCCAGTTCCATCGGCAGGTACCAGCCATCCACCGGCAACTGCCACGTCTGGCGCAGTTGCCGGTAGTGGCTGAGCGAGCGCCCCAACTGTGCCTTCCAGTACGAGTCGAGGCCGTCACCATCGAGCTCGTCGAGGCGCTGGTAATAGGCCGGGTCCATGTACAGCCCCAGCACCAGCTGCAAGCCTTCGGCGCGGGCGCTGCGCAGGCTGTTGGCCAGCCAGCCGTTCGCGCCGCCGAAATCGCTGTCGCCGTAGGCGCTCCATTGCACGATCAGGGTCTTGCCGCCCTGGGCTGCGGTGGCGCGCCACAGCTGTTGCCATTGGGCAGGGGTGATACCGGCATCGCGGTTGAGGGGTTGGTAGAACAGGCGCTGGTCGGCGCTGGCCGGCAGACACAGGGCGAGCAGGCACAGGGCCAGGATCGTACGCATCAGAAGGTCATCTCCGCACCGACCAGCACGCCATTGGCGCGCTCGTATAGATTGCCGCCCAGCGATTGCTGGTACTCGGCCCGCACTTTCAGCGAACCGCGGTAGGCGTTGTAGCGGTCGTCATCGAACCACCATTGCCAGCGCACGCCGACCCCGGCCCGCGCGTCCTGGCGCCAGTCGTTGCTCGGGTCCTGGCTGGAGAATTCGACAAAGCCATACGGCATGAGGGTTTGCGGTGAACTGCCCGGCAGCTTCCAGGCATGGCCCTGCTGATAGCGCGACAGCCAGGCGTGGTCACCGGCGCGGGTCCACCAGGCAGCGTCGAGGTACAGGAAGCGCTCGTTCCAGTCGTCTTCATCAACCCGCCAGTCGTTGCGCCAGGCGCCCTGGTCGAGGAACGAGGCGGTGGCGCGCAGCAGCAGGTCATTGCTCGATTCGGCATGGTGGCGCAGGTCGCCCCAGTTACCACCGACCTTGGCCGGGCTCAGCAGCTGGCCCAGGCTCAGGCCGCGATAGTGCGTTTCGTCGATCTGCCGCTGGTGATACAGCTCGGCATACAGGTTGAGGTTGGCCTGGCCGAGTGGCTTGTAGCGCAGGCCCACCCCCGTGCCCACGCTTTGTGCATAGTCGGTGCGGCTTTGCCCGCCGAACAGCACCCGGCCATACACCGACAAGGTGCTGCCGTTGCGGCTTGGCTCCTCGCCCAGGGCGTGGTCCCACATGGCCAACTGCACGTTCTGCGATTGCGCGCGGCGCGAGGTGCCGCTGCGCTGGCCATCGTCGAGGAACTTGTCGTTGGTCGAGGTACCGGCCGGCGACCAGGTGCTGGCCAGAGTGATGGTGTCGCGCCGCGACAGGCTCTCATGGGCCCGCCGCTGGCGGTACTTGCGGGCTTCCAGGCTGCCGTATTCATCATCGCCGTCGACCAGGTTCTGCTCCACATCGAGCACGCGGCGCAGCTCGCGACGTGCCGCGGCGCTGTCTTCGACCTCGTCGTAGCGCAAGGCCAGCGTCTCGCCCAGGCGGTAATCCTCGGGAAAGTCGTGGGTGGCACGTTCCAGCAAGGGGATCGACTGGCGGCGCTGGTGCTTGTCTGCCGAGCCGGCCAGGCGCATGCCATAGTCGGCGCGGTAGCGCGGCTGGTCGGGGGCCAGGCGTACGGCTTCGGCCAGCCAGGCGCTGCTTTGCGCGGTGTCGCCGGCCAGTTGCGCGGTGCTGGCGGCGGCGTAGTAATGGTCGGCTCGCGGAGCATGCGCCAGGGCCTGGCGCTGCAAGCCCAGCGCGCCCTGATAGTCGCCTTGCTGCTGGGCGATGGCGGCACCCAACGCCCAGTCGTCGGCGCTATGGTGCCCGGCGGCCTCCCAATAGCGTCGGGCCGCCTGCGGGTCGCCGGCATTCAGCGCGCCACGGGCAGCAGTGAGGCGGGCGTTTTCGGTCCAGGTACTGTCCGGCAGGCTGCGCCAGATGGCCAGGGCGGCCTCGGAATCGCCGGCGGCCTCGAGGGCATAGGCCAGCGGCAGACGGCTGCCACGGTCGCCCAGGCGCTCGGCAGCCTGATAGTAGACGACCGCTTCACCGGGCTGGTCGGGCATGGCGCAGCGGCCCAGCGCGCGGTACTGGCCGGGTTCGCTCGGGGCGGCTGGCATGGCCTGGCGCACAGCATCGCAGTGGCCGGCCTCGGCCAGGCGGCCGAGCAGCTGGGCACGGGTATTGGCGTCAACCCGGGGGGCCAGGCCGAGCATGCGGCGACGGTCCAGCGGCCCGTCGTTGCGTGCATACAGGTTGCCCAGGCGCTGCAGCAGCGATGGGGCAAGGCGGCCCTGGTGGCGGTCGTAGGCTTGCTCCAGCAATTGCCGGGCGTGATCCGTGTAGCCCTGTTGGGTCAGCAGGAAGGTGGCTTGCTCCAGGGCGGCCAGGTCACCGCTTTGCCGGTAGCGTTTTTCCCATTCGGCGGCAGTGTGTGGTTGCGGTGGCTGTGGCGGGTCACCGTACAGACGCTGCCTGAGCACGGCGTAGGCCTTGGGATCGGTGCCGGCAGTGCAACCCTTGAATTGTTCGCGGGCCAGCGCCGGGTCCCGGCGCGACAGCCAGTCGACGGTTTCCAGGCAGGGGCGCTGCAGTTCATTGCTCAGGCGCTGCACCAGCGCGGCGTCCTGGCCTTCGCGGGCCAGTTCCCACAGCTGCTGGCGCTGCACTGGCTGGTTCAGTTGCTCGGCCGGCAGCGCCTGCAGCCAGCGCTGGGCCTGTTGGTTCTGGCCGACGGCGATGGCCCGGTTGGCCATGGCCAGGCGGGCCTGGTCGGCGGCTGCGGCGGATGGCGCACTGGGCAGCAGTGCGTTCAAGCCGTTTTCGTCAACCTGCTGGACATAGGCATTGGCCAGGCGCTGCCAGTCCTGGGCAGGCAACTGGCGCTGGTCGGCGAGCGGCTGTAGCTGCTCGATGGTTTCCTTCCAGTTGTGCAGCTGTTCGGCGAAGTTGGCCCGGGCCAGGCGCAGCACTTGGCCGTCCTCCCGTGGTGGCAGATGATTGAGCCACTCCAGGGCCTTGGCGGCGCCACCGGACTTGGCCAGGCTCAGGCTGTAGGCCTGCCACAGGCGCACGCGCTGGCTGCCATCGCTGCTGGCCAGCCAGCGCTCCACCTGGCTGGCCGGGGGCGGGTCCTGTTCGATCCAGGCCAGACGCAGTTCGAGCAGGGCGTTGGCATGCGCAGGGTCGTCAGCCAGTTGTTCAGCCAGCGCTTCGGCTTCCTGGTAGCGGCGTTGGTGGGCCAGGGCCTCCATCAGCAGCGCGCGGGCTTCGTCATTGTTCGGTACCCGGTCGAGGACGTGACGGGTCAGGCGCTCGACCTCGGCCCAGTTGTCCTTCTTCGCCTCTCGGTAGCTACGTTCCATGAACGGGTAGCTGGTGAACCGCTGGAAGTCGGTCATCGGCGTCGACGCCGCGCTTGGCAGGGCAGCGGAACACAGCAACAGGCCAGTGAAAGTGAGGGAAAAGCGCGGCTTCATGCCACCTCCCGGGTCAGGTCAAAGGCGGCCTGCTGTTCGCTGGCCTGTTCGATCAGGGCCTCATGCAGCACCTGCTCGGTGATGATGCCGCGGGTGATCAGGTATTCGCCCAGGCTTTGGTGGTCTGGGTTGTAGTCGATCAGCGCCTGGTTGAACAGGGTAACTGGCACCATGCCGCGCACCTGCAGCAGGGCACCGAGCATCACCTGGTGATGGCTGACCCGTTCCAGCAGCGCTTCATCGTCCTGGCAGCGTTCCAGAACGGCCAGCATCTCGCGGGTTTCCGGCTTCTGCCAGGGGCTCGGGTAGTGATAACGCAGGCCCAGGGTCACCCGGCCCTGTGGCGCCAGTCGCGCGCTGACCGGGCGTTTCAACTGGCGGCTTATCACCCCCAGCGATACTTGGCTGACTGGGCTTTCGCTGGCCAGGATCAGCGTGTCGCCGGCTTCGGCTACCGGTAGCACACCATAGTGCGTGGCCAGCTTGCGTGGCAGCTTGGCGATCAGGTGTGGGTCGAGCTTGAACGGGTTCAGCGGTGCCCAGGGCAGGTCGAGTTGTTCGGCCAGGGTAGCCACCAGCTGTTCGCTGTTCAGCCAGCCGCGCAGCAGCAATTCGCGGCCCAGGCGGCGGCGTACCGGGCCGGTGATCGCCTGTTGCAACTGTTCGTCGCTGATCAGGCCCTTGGCGATCAGGCGCTGGCCCAGCGGGGTACGGGCTGGGGCGGCGATGGCGGGGAATTCGTGAGTGGTCTTGTCCCAGGCCACGCGCCGCGAGTCGCCCATCTCCATCACCTGGCGCAAGGCGCGCAAGTTGGCGAAGAAGTTGACGAAGTTGCTCCACATCATCCGTGGTGCCGACAGTAGGCCCTCGCCGATGCCATAGAAGCGGGTGACGAACCAGGCGCGCTGGAACAGGCGGTTGACCAGCAGCAGCCCGTTCAGCCAGAGCAAGCTGGCCAGCAGCGGGCTGTCATCGAGGATCGACATGAAGCGCCACGACTCCGGTGCAATTACCGTGACCAGCCACATGGCCAGCAACACCAGCAGCAACAGGTTGACCAGGAAGCTCAGCAGGTAGGCGAACAACCCGCGGCGGTCACGCCAGAGAAAGTAGTTGAGCGCGCCCTTGCGGCTCCAGCCAAGGTTGCTGGTGCCCTGGAACACGATGCCGACGATCCACCGCGACTTCTGCCGAATGGCGTGTTGCCAGTCGCGCGGGAAGTGCTCGCGCACGCAGATCACCTGCGAGAATTCGCGGCTCATGCCCGGGCGCCACTCCTGCTGCAGGGTCAGGTTCGGGTCGGTGATGGAGTAGCGGGCGAAAATGCACTTCATGCCCTTTTGCTTCAGGCGAAAACCGATGTCGTAGTCTTCGGTAAGGCTCTGCACGTCGAAGGCGATGCCGTCGCCGTCCTCAAGCAGTGCGGCGATGGCGCGGCGGCTGAAGCAGGTGCCCACGCCTGCACTGGGCACCTGGCCGGTCAGGGCTTCGCGCACGATCACGTCCTTGCCGTGGTTCTCGGCAAATTCGTCGACATAATGGCCGGCGGTGAAGCCTTTCCATTCCGGTGCGTAGGGGTATACCGGGATCTGGATCATGTCCTTGTTCGGCAGCAGGTAATTGAACAGGCGCAACTCCATGGGTGAAATCACGTCTTCGGCGTCATGCAGGATGAAACCGGCGAATTCGATGCCGGCGTCCTGCTGGAAGCGCAGCAGGGCGTCGATGATGTTGTTCAGGCAGTCGGCCTTGCTGGTGGGGCCGGGGCGCGCGCAGACCACCTTGTGCACGTTGGGGTAGTGCAGGCACACCGCGTCGACATCGGCCTGGGTTTGCGGGTCGTTGGGGTAGGTACCGACGAAGATCTGGTAATTCTCGTAGTCGATGGTCGAGGCTGCGAGGCGCGCCATTTCTCCCACCACGCCCACTTCGTTCCAGGCCGGGACCATGATCGCCAGGGGCTTTTCCGGTACTTCGAACAAGCGTTTTTCGTCGGCTCTTTCGTACTTGTCGTAGATACGAAACCGCCGGACCAGCTTGCGGCACCAGAAGCACAGGTCGATGAACAGGTCATCCAGGCCCAGCAGGAACATCAGCGAGGCCAGCACGATGGCGAAGATCTTCAGGCCGAACAGCACGTAGGTCAGGAAATCGATGAATGCCAGGCTCATGTGCCGGCCACCAGTAATAAGGCGTAAGCCATTGTCTTTATCCTCGTTCGATTCCTTGGACGAAGTAGTACGACATGTCGGCGTCTGTCCTCGATAGATACAAGCAGCCGGATGCAGTGTTGTCCAAATTTCAGGCTTTTTCTTGCAAGCCACTTCGAGTAGTTTACAGGTCGTTCACCCAGGGAGCAGAACATGCAAGGCAAGGCACGCAAGATCGTCCAGGCCATTCTCTACGAAGCCATCGCCGTGGCCTGTGTGGCACCCGCGCTGGAGCTGGCGTTCGGCGCAGGTATGGCGCAGTCGACCGTGTTGTCGGTGCTGATGTCGGGTATCGCGATGAGCTGGAACATGGCCTACAACTGGGTATTCGAACGCTGGGAAGCGCGTCAGCGCCGACCTGAGCGTACCTTCCTGCGGCGCCTGTTGCATGCCCTGGGCTTCGAAGGCGGGTTGGTGCTGATCCTGCTGCCGCTGGTGGCCTACTGGCTGGATGTCAGCCTGTGGGCGGCGCTGCTGACCAACCTGGCGTTGTTCGTGTTCTTCTTCGTTTATGCGTTTGTCTTCCAGTGGGGCTTCGACAAGGTGTTCGACGTGCCGCTTTCGGCGCAGCACGCCAAGTGTTGACTTCATGCCGCAGGACCGGCTAAGTTCTTGTCCATGAAAACCTTCCCGCACACCCACGCCATTATTATTACCGCCATTATCAGCTTGGCGGGCTAGCGCGTACGTGCACCGAACCCGCCCTGGAGGCGGGTTTCTTCTCTCTGACTCCTGGGCAACGTGAATAAGAGCCAAGGAGTTGCAATCGATGACCAGCCTCACTGTCGGCCCTCGTACCCCGACCACCGCGCAGCAACTGCTGTCGGAACAGGTGCGCCGTATTCTGTCCGCGCCGGTATACGACCTGGCTATCGAGACGCCTTTGCAAGCCGCCCCGGCGCTGTCGGCAAGCCTTGGCAACCAGGTGCTGCTCAAGCGCGAAGACCTGCAACCGACCTTCTCGTTCAAGATCCGTGGTGCCTACACGCGTCTTTCGCGGCTGAGCAGCGTACAGCGCGAGCGCGGGGTCATCACCGCATCGGCGGGCAACCATGCCCAGGGCGTGGCCCTGGCGGCCTCGCACCTGGGCATGAAAGCCACCATTGTCATGCCTACCACGACACCGTCACTGAAAGTGGAAGGTGTGCGTTCGCGCGGCGGCCATGTCGTGTTGCACGGTGAGAGCTTCCCTCATGCGCTGGCCCATGCGCTGCAACTGGCCGACAGCGAAGGTGCTACCTTCGTGCCACCGTTCGATGACCCGGACGTGATCGCCGGGCAAGGCACCGTGGCCATGGAAATCCTCCGCCAGCACCCGGGCGCGCTGGACGCCATCTTCGTGCCGGTCGGTGGTGGCGGGCTGATCGCTGGTATTGCAGCCTATGTGAAGTACCTGCGCCCGGAGGTGAAGGTGATCGGCGTCGAGCCAGAAGACTCAAACTGCCTGCAGGCCGCCATGGCCGCTGGCGAACGGGTGATCCTGTCGCAGGTCGGCACCTTCGCCGACGGTGTGGCGGTTGCGCAGATTGGTGCTCATTGCTTCGAGCTGTGCCGGCATTTCGTCGATGAAGTGCTGACTGTGAGCAGCGACGAGTTGTGCGCAGCGATCAAGCACATCTACGACGACACTCGTTCGATCACCGAGCCGTCCGGCGCGCTGGCTGTGGCCGGGATCAAGAAGTATGTGGCGCGCGAGGGCGTGCAGGGGCAGACCCTGGTAGCCATCGACTCCGGCGCCAACGTCAATTTCGACCGCCTGCGCCATGTGGCCGAGCGCGCCGAGCTGGGTGAACAGCGCGAGGCGATCATCGCGGTGACCATCCCCGAGCAGCCCGGCAGCTTCCGCGCATTCTGCCAGGCGCTGGGCAAGCGGCAGATCACCGAGTTCAACTACCGCTACTATCCGGGTAAGGAGGCGCGCCTGTTCGTTGGCGTACAGACCCACCCCGTGCACGATCCGCGTGAGCAACTGCTGGCCAGCCTGCGTGAACAGGGCTACAGCGTACTCGACCTGACCGACAACGAACTGGCCAAGCTGCACGTGCGGCATACCGTGGGTGGGCATGCCGCGTCGGGGACCAATGAGAGGGTGCTGCGCTTCGAATTCCCCGAACGACCAGGGGCTTTGCTGGGCTTTCTGGAGCGGTTGGGCAAGCGCTGGAACATCAGCCTGTTCCATTATCGCAATCATGGCGCGGCCCAGGCGCGGGTGTTCGCGGCGCTGGAAGTGCCGCTGGATGAGCAGGCCGGCTTGCCACAGGCGCTGGACGAGATGGGCTACCGCTACTGGGATGAGACTGATAACCCGGCGTATCAGCTGTTCTTGGGATAAGGTATTTTGGATCGGCCATTCCAGCGGGCGTCCCACAGTTATGCACGCCTTTGCTGGCCATCCAGTCGGGATACCGGTTCGCTTTCAGTGCACCGATATTCCGCGCTGTAGTCAGCCTATTGCAGGCGTTGGCTTTATTTAATGACTTGGTCGGTGGGCAGATAGGCAAAGGAAGCATGCTTGCTAAGTTCTGTAGGTAGCGCTATTTGAACGATAGGGATGATCTGCCGGTAGGCATCGTAATAGCGCTGTTGATCCCTTCTCGCCGCAGTCAGCCCGTTACTCCCTTTAAGATAGAAGAATGAATGGATGGGCAGTGTATTGCCTATGCCGCGAGACCAAGTAGAAAGGCGGAGTTCGTTTTGACTGATCCTCATGGTGTCAGAGTAGTTCATCCAGCCACGCGCCCAGAGGCTTGCCCAGAAAAAATGCGCGGACAGATGTTTAGTCCCAGGGTCCTGCATGCCGAACCCGCAAGGACCAAGATGCTTATTAGTGGCGGGGTTATATGACATTTTGATCCATTCGCGGGAATCCCAAATGCCTTGTTTCTGGCACATGCCGCTCTTGGGGTAACTGGAATAGGCCCCGCAACCCTTGTCCGCGCGATGATCTGTCGCCGCATCCATTGGGAATGCGCAGAGCACAGCAATATCGTTCTTCTTGCCGGGTGGCGTAAGTCGGCTGGGGTAGAATACGAGGCCGTTGGTGCCACCCCAGGCGAGTTTCAGGAATCTGGAATTATTTCTTAACCATGAGAAGGATACACCGCCACTTGCCACTGACTTGTCGCTAGGGTCCCACGGATAAAAGCTACCCATGCTGTCTGTAACGCGCAGCATGATACCACTGCATTCATAAGCTGGTTTGTCATGAGCGCCGCAGTCGAATACCCTCGAATTATACCAGTCCGTCAGTTCTGCTGCCGGGTCCGTCGTGCTTGTCAACGAAGCCGACGTTGAGAGGGTGGTTTTTTCAGGAGGAGGTAGCGTGTTACTGTAGGCTGAAAGCGCCGAGAGGGTTAGCGTTAATATTGCCAGTTCGCGCAGATATTTAAAATTCATCGCAAGATCCGCCATGTCGAAGATTGTATTGGCAGTAGTGTGTGGCGAATCTGATTGTTTCTGAGGTAATGGCTGGCGGACAACTGATAAAAATGTCAGTTGTTTATAAGGATGGGAGCGTTTACGGTTGGGGCTCAAGGAGTGATGCCGAGCACGGTGAGTTAGGGCACCGGGGGCTACCTTGATAAGACGCGACCGTTCCCGTTGCCGGCAACAGCCTCTTCGCGGCCAGGCGGTGCTCAGTCTCAGGTATGACCCCGACGACAAACTTGCGGAAGGTCTCCAGGACTTGAAGTCCGCCTGGCGCTGGAAGTTCCCGGTATCCGGCGCCGGCCTCAATGCGTCGACTGTTCAACGTTCGCGCATGAAGAAGCCGGCCACAAATTTGCGGAAAGTGTTCAGGCTCTTGAAGTCGGCATAGCGCTTGAAGTTCTCGGTATCCGGCTCGGGCCCGACTGGCTGTTCCAGCAGTGACACGGACAACACCCGATCCTGGTCCGAGGTCAGCACCAGTTCATCCATCACCTGCCCACCGATCACTGGCCGGCGCATCTGCACCTTCACGCCTTTGCTGGCCATCCAGTCGATCAGTGACACCAGCGCCTTGAGCGGTTCGCGCTCTTCATCGCGGTATACCGGGAACAGGTGCGCCCGCGACAGCACCGGCACGCTGGCCACATGGATCAGTTCGTAGTACTGGCTGCCAGCGCTGGTCGGCGAGTACAGCGCCAGGGCCAGCAACGGCCCGGCGGTGCGGCTGCCACCCCAGTACAGGTGGTGCCCCTGGAAGTCGAAGCCGTCTGCATTGCCGTGGTTGAACAGCTTGCGCCCTTTGACCTGGTCCAGGCAGTCCAGCAGCAGGCCGTGGCGGCGATGGTTGCCGAATACCGTGGCTTCGCGCAGGCGGGACTTGAGCATCATCATGTGCTTCATGTCCAGGTGGGTTTCCAGGTAGTTGCTGGCCGGCACCCGCTCCAGCAGCGGGTAGCGGCTGGCCACGCTGCGCAATTCGGCAAACTGCCCGGTCAGGTCACGTTTCAGGTGGCTGGCATACAGGTTGAGGCCGCTGGTTTCGATCCAGGTCAGCAGCAGCGCCAGCAGGCGCTGCTGCTCGCGCCGATCATTGCTGTCGCCGCCAGCACCGGTCGCGCCGCTGTGGAAATCACCGATCAGGCGCAGAGGGGTATCCGGAGGCAGCCAGGCAGCAGGCGGCGCGGGGTGGTTTTCGCGCTCGACGGCTTCCCGCTCGTCCTTGGTGAACGGGCAGCCGGGCGCATGCTCGGCTGTACCCGGGTTGTTCTTGAGAAACAGCGTGCCGGTGTTGCCGTTGAGGGTGACATTGAGCACCGGCAAGGCATCGCTACGGCAGTCGCAGGCCAGCCACTGGTTGGCGCTGCGCACCTTCATCAGCATCTGGTTGGCTTGCAACAGGCGCGGGCCGGCGAGGGTGCCGCTGGCAAAGCCGACCAGCAGCTCCTCTTCCGCGGGGGTCAGGCTCCGCACCAGTGTGGCGGTTTTGTCGATGATTCGCATGAAGCGGCTCCAGGCTACGAGCGCCAAGCTTCAGGCAAAGTCGCGCCGCTTTCAACCTGCCGCTCAGTTGCCGCCGAACAGCTTCGCGGCGCGGGCGCGAATTTCCTCGGGGGTCAAGTCCTCCTTATGGGTGGAAACGAACCAGATATTGCCGAATGGGTCTTTCAGGGTGCCGCTACGGTCGCCATAGAACTGGTCCGTCACTGCGCTCAGCTGGGTGGCGCCGGCGGCCAGGGCCTGGGCATGGACCCTGTCGCTGTCCTCGACATACAGGTGCAGCCCTACACCCGCGCCGGTGAGCTTCTGGCTGGCGGTGAGGCCGCCTTCCATGTCGCAGGGGTCGCCAAGCATCAGCGACGAATCACCGATCTTCAGTTCGGCATGACCAACGCGGCCACCCGGGGCGTCGAGGCGGAACATCTCGACAGCACCAAAGGCCTTTTTATAGAACTCGATGGCCTTGGCGGCATCGTTGATGGCCAGGTAGGGGGTGATGCTGTGCTGGCCTTCGGGAATGGGTCTGGCTGCCATGGTCGACTCTCCTTTGCAATGGGCGCCGGCGGGCGCCCTGTTGCTTAGAGTCGTTTGCGCGGATGGAAAATCGACACGATGGGTAGATCGATTGTCTATAAGCGCGGTGATCAGAAGATGTAGTCGGTGGTCAGGAAGCTCGACTGCCGGTTGCGGATGATCTCGCTGATCAGTTCCTTGTTGGCTGCCTGGAAGCGCGTTGCCACCAAGGTACGGATCGAGAACACGCGCAGGGCGTCATGCACCGACAGGGTGCCCTCGGCGCTGTTCTTGCGGCCATTGAACGGGTAGGTGTCCGGTCCGCGCTGGCATTGCGCGTTGATGTTGATACGCCCGACCTGGTTGGCGAAGGTGTCGACCAGGTGGCCAATGGTTGCCGGGTCGTTGCCGAACAGGCTCAGTTGCTGGCCGTAGTCGGAGTCCAGCACGTAATCGATCACCGTCTGCAGGTCGCGGTAAGGCACCACCGGCACCAGGGGACCGAATTGCTCCTCGTGATAAACGCGCATGTCGGGCTGCACGGGGTACAACACCGCCGGGTAGAAGAACGAGCCGCGGCTGGACCCGCCACCTTCGTTGAGCACCCGTGCGCCTTTGGCCTTGGCATCGGCCACCAGGCCGTCGAGGTAATCGACCTTGCCGGGCTCCGGCAGTGGCGTCAGCGCTACGCCAGGCTCCCAGGGCATGCCGGGCTTCAGTGCGGCCAGCTTGCGCTGGAACTTGTCGAGGAACGCATCCACCACGTCCTCGTGGACGAACAGGATCTTCAGCGCCGTGCAGCGCTGGCCATTGAACGACAGCGCACCGGTGACGGCTTCCTCGACGGCGTTGTCAAGGTCCACCTGCGGCAGGACGATGCCCGGGTTCTTGGCATCCAGCCCCAGCGCGGCGCGCAGGCGGTGTGGGCGCGGGTGGAGTTTTTTCAGGTCGCTGGCGGCCTTGTGCGTGCCGATGAAGGCGAACACATCGATCTTGCCGCTGGCCATCAGCGCGCTTACCGTTTCCCGGCCGCGGCCGTAGATGACGTTGATCACGCCTGGCGGGAAGCTGTCGCGGAACGCTTCGAGCAGGGGCCGAATCAGCAGTACGCCGAACTTGGCCGGTTTGAACACCACGGTGTTGCCCATGATCAGGGCCGGGATCAGGGTGGTGAAGGTTTCGTTGAGTGGGTAGTTGTAAGGCCCCATGCACAGGGCTACACCCAGCGGCGCGCGGCGGATCTGCCCCAGGGTGCCCTGTTCCAGCTCGAAGCGGCTGGAGCGGCGGTCGAGGTCCTTGAGGGCATTGATGGTGTCGACGATATAGTCGCAGGTACGGTCGAATTCTTTTTCCGAGTCTTTGAGATTCTTGCCGATTTCCCACATCAGCAGTTTGACCACTGCCTCGCGTTGCTCGCGCATGCGCGCCAGGAACGCCTCGACGTGCTGGATGCGCTCGGCCACGCGCAGGGTCGGCCAGGCGCCGCGGCCTTTGTCGTAGGCCTGCACGGCGGCATCGAGGGCGGTGAGCGCGGTATCGGCATCAAGCAGCGGCGCGCTGCCCAGTACCACCTGCTGGTCTTCGCTGCCTTGCTTGAGCCAGACTGGGCTGCGCACCGTGGCCAGGGGGCCGTCCCAGCGCCTTAGCTCGCCATTCACCAGATAGTCGCGTTGTTCCAGAGGGGCTTCCAGGCGCCAGGTTTCCGGGATGTTTTCGGCACTGGGGAAGAGTGAATCGAGCAGACGGTCCATGGGTACTGCACCTCACATTGCAGGGCGGGTTTAGAGCCAGGTGAAACGCTTCAGCTGCGAGCATGCACCGGCTGCCGGAAAAACACCAGTCTGGCCTAACATTGCCCCGGATGCCCGCCGGTTGCGCCGGCAGGCACCCGGGCAAGCTCAAAGCGGGAGGTTGAACAGATCGTATGGCGGGTGCGTCAACCATTGCTGGCGCAGGGCGGGGTCTGCGTCGATCACGGCCAACCGTCGCCAGAACTCCGCACGGGCATGCCTTGGACGGGACAGGAACGGTTCAAGCTCAAGCAAGGGCCTGAGATCGCGGCGGTACTGCAGCGGTAACCGCTGCCACAAGGCCGCTTCGGCCGGGCCGGTCTGTTCGAAGAACTCCAGGTAGTCGCCTTCGCACACCAGCAGGTCCACCTGATGCATGGCGTTATAGGCTTCGATCTGGGCAAGCAGCGGCGCATCCAGCCAGTCGCTCTCCAGGCGCAGGGCGTCTGCGACCGGGCGTGGCACATTGAAACCGTTGGGTAGCCGCAGCAGTTGGTTGTCGCCAATGTCGAGGATGATCGGCTCGGTAACCAGCTCCAGGCCTTGCGGCAACTCGCTGAGGAAACAGTTGTTCAGAAACAGCGTGGTCAAATTGCCCAGCCCGCGCAGGTCGGGGGCTTGCAACAAGGGGTTGCCCGACAGGTCCAGGACTGCGAGCCCGGAGCACCGGTCCAGCACTCGCTGGGCCTGGGCATCCCAGGTGATGCGGTTGCCATCCATATCCAGCCACCTGAGCTGCGCAGGGTTGCCCAGGCGGGGTAAGGTGTCGAACCGGCAGTCGCTCAGCAGCAGGCGCTTCAGGTTTGGAAAGCGTGCGTAGAACCCGACCGGCAACTGGCTGAGCAAACGGTTGTTGCTGAGCGACAGGTGCTCCACATGGGCGAAGTCGTCGGGCAAGGGCAGACTGGCCAGCGCCTGGTTGTCCAGTTCCAGGCTGGACAGGTCGAGGCTATGCAGGCGGTCACCCCCTGCAAGCGCTACGGTCGACAGCCGCCGCCAGGCGTTGAGGATGGGGCGGATCGCCTGATGCCGCTGGTGGGGACGCTGCGGGTCGGGCCGGGCCCATCTCTGCAGGTCGTGACGCAGGGTATCCAGGCGTTGCTGCAGGTCGCGCAGGCGCTGTGCAGGTGAGCGAATGTCATCAGCAGCCGGGGTATCCTCATCGTTGCCAAGCCAGTTTTCGAATTCCTGATCGGTGGCGTCCGGATACAGGCGGCGATAGGCCCCGGCCAGCGAGCCTGCCAGGCGCGGCTGATGCGGTTCGGGGGCGAGTGGCCGGCCGCCATGCAGACTACCTTTGGGCCTGCGCAGCAGCGCGCGCTGCCCCCACAATCGCTGCGCCAGTGTTGCCCTGTGCTGGTCGGCCCAAGCCAGCACACGCTGGCGTAGCGCGCTGCCATCGTCGGTGGAGATACCCAGCGTCCGGCGTTGCGAGGGCGGCAGGGCCTGCTCTACTGCCCGGCACAGGTCTGGGTCGCGCGCTGCAGCCGCAGGGCGCTCGCCCAGGTCGGCCTCATAGCCATGGGCTGTTTTGAGCACACGACAGAGGGTAGTGGCCTGGTCGTTGCCGACCTGATCCAACCGGGGGCCTTCGGGGCTGGCGCTGCGCAACTCCAGGCGCAGGTCGCCAGGCCAGCCGGGCATAGCGTCCAGTGCGCTGAACAGCAGGCGTTCGCTGTCGCTGCTGGCACGGGCCGGCTGAAGTACGCCTTCGAGCGCGCGTACCAGCGGCAGATCACTGTGCACCTGCTCCAGCGCCTGGCGAACCGGCGCAGGTAACTGGCTGCTCTGTTGCCAGGCGAGCATTTCGGCTTCATCCAGCGCTGCCAGAAAGCGCCTGGCCAGGGCGGGGGAAAGCCGTGGATAGGTGTCGAGCAGTTTCTGTGTCGACGGGGTAATGGCTGCGGTACCGTTGTACAGCCGTTCGAACAGGCCCGGCGGGACGCTGTCTGGCAAAGCCTCTACTTCGGCCTGTGCCGCCATGCGTTGCAGGGCATCGAGCAACAGCGGGGGCGTTGGCAGGCCCTCCAGGTGCACCCGGCGCAAGCGCGCGGCATCTAGGCCACAGAGCCGTCCAGCCTGCTCCAGCTGGTCTGGAGTGAAGGCGGTATAGGCCTCGCCAAGGCGGCGCGCCAGCTTCGCAAATGGCCACTGGCCGGGATGTTCATGCTGGCCGCGCCAGGCGCCTTGGGCATTATGCGCCAGCGGTGGCTGCCAGGCATCTGGCGTCTCGGGGTGAACCAGCCGCCACTGCTGCAGGGCGTTGTCGAACCGTTGTTCGAAGAGATGGCCGTCCATGCGGATGAAATGGCGGCCCTTGTACAGGTATTGGCCAAAGGTATTGGGCTGCAGATTTTCCGGCAGGACCATGGCACTGCGGTAGGGGGTGAGGTCTGCATTCCACAGCCGGTAGCGCCCATCGCTGCCGCGTACCTGCTGGAGGCTCTCCATCAACGGGCTGTTGAACAGCTTGGGTACTACCTTGCCAGCGGCCACGAAGCCGCCGATCAGGGCCAGGTTCAGGCCGACCGCCTCCAGGTGACGCAGTGCCAGGTGCCGGTCGCCTTCCTGCCAGGCCTCGTAGCCCTCGAAGGCTTCGCCGAGCAGTTGGCATGCGGTAACGGCCAGCATCAGGGTACCCACACACGGGATGAAGAAGCCGGCGATGTTCAGTACATCCAGGCCAAGGCTTTCCCATTCCTCCAGGCGCCTGGCTCGTGCGCTGGCATCGGCTGCTGCAGTCGGGACCGCCAGCAGGCTGGCTTCGTGCTTGAGGCGGGCCAGGTGCTGGTCCTGATAGAGGCCGAAAGGCTCGGCCGTGATGGCCCGACGCGTGGGACGCAGGTCTGCGTGTGCTGCACGTTGCCAGGTGCGGTCGTAGGCGGTGTTACCGGCAGCGTCGAGGTTCTGCTGCAGCAGGTCGAGAAAGTGCACGCGCTCGTCCTGGCTGATATAGGCCATGAAGGCCTGGCGGGCATCGGCATCCAGCAGCAAGGTCGCCAGTGCATCGTGCACCGCGCCCAGGTTGCTGCACTGCCGCAGTGCCGGGTCATGGCCGGGCAGGTACAGCGCCAACCCGGCGTGGCCGGCATCGATCAGCATGACTTCGTGCAGGGGCGTGCCGCACAGCGCCAACTGCCAGCACTTTACCTCGCCACCCTGCAACAGCCGCTCGACCTGATCACGCGTGCCGCCGTCGATAAGGTGCTGCAGGTAGGCAAGGTCGGCAGCCAGGCGCAGGCGGCATTTTTGCACCGCGATGGCCAGCGCCCGAGTGGCGGGCTGGGCGAAATGTTGTTCCAGGTGGGCCTGGTACGCGCCACCCAGGTCCAGTTCACGGCACAGTGTGGCGAAAGCGGCAGGGGCAACTGGCAGGCGCTGCACCCGGTAGTGCTCGGACTTCAGCGGAATGTGGGCCACAGGTACCTGCATGCCCAATGGTACAGAGCCTGATACATCGACCGCCGTCACCTGGATGTTGCCGCTCAGGGCAATGGCGCTCTCGGCGGTGAACGCCTCGTCGTCGGCGAAGTTCTGCAGGGCGGCCTGGAGCAGGCCATGGCGCTGATGACGATAGAGATAGCGCAGCCCAGCCCAATGCCAACTGCGTTCGACCCGCAGCAACTCGACGGTGTGCAACGGGGCGTGAATGCCTTGTTCGGCAAGGCGGCCCTGCAGCAATGGTTCAGCGAATTCAGTGGTCTGTTTCAGGCCCTTCAATGCGTGGGCCAGGGCCGCTTGCGCTCGCAGCAGGCGTGTGCTGCTGTCGTGCACGGCTTGGCGCAGGTCGGGGGGGGAGTTGGCGAACCAGCCCTGGGCCTGCCACGGGGCGATCTGGGTTCGCTGTAACGTAGTCCACTGCTCGGGTGTTACCTGATGGGTCCAGTGCGGCAGTTGCGCTTCGAGCATGGATTGATGGGGGTTGCTGGCAGGCATGGCGATGCTCCCTTTATGCAGAGATGGCATCAAATGTCATTTCTCAATAGCGAAGTGGTAAGGGGATAACGCAGGAGGGCTGGTTGATGAAAGTAGTCATTGGGCTGAGCCATTCAGGCAGGAAATTTGGCGCCATGAAAGGTTGTAATAGCTCGAAGAGGTGTCAGGAAATGCAATCAAAGGGTCGCTTGCGAAACGGTTTATGCACACCTTAAATTGAATCGATAGCAGACTTTGTGGATAAAACGCGCATATCCACAAGCCGTTGTTGCTCAGTAGTTGTCCTTTTCCGATAGACCAAGAGCACATCGAAGGACGTCGAAGAAGAAATGAAAGCAACCTTGACGGCATTGGCGCGAAAACACGTGTCGCCCTCGATACGCTACGAAATGAGACACCTGGCCAGCAAATTGCGTGAAGGGCTGGCGCGTGCCTGTTTCTGGCGCTGGGAAGTGGCCAGGTTCCGCTTGCAACAGGAAAGCCCCTACGAAATTGTCTATGTCGGGCGCAAGCAGCAAAGAGAAATGGCCAAGCTGCTGATCGCCGGCAAGGGCCAGGCCAGTACAGCAATCATCGACAGCACCAGTGCAACGACGGCAGCCGATCATGTGGTGCTGGTTAGCGAAATGCCCACGACAGGGGCGTTGTCGGTGCCGCATTACCTGAGCGCCGTGGTACCGCTGGGCCGCCCGCTGGAGGCCATCACGGCGCGCTACGACAGTGAGCTCAGACGCAGCATCCGCAAGCACCGCCCACTGTACCGCATGCGCCAGGCCCTGACGGACGAGGAAATCGCCATGGCCGACCGCGACCTTCTGCGCCCCTACGCCAGCGCGAGGCAGGGTATCCATGCTGCGCAGTTTCCCACACCGGAAGTGTTTCGCATTGCCAGGGGCGTCGGCCGGCTCGACCTGATCACGCTGAACGATGAAGTGATTGGCTGCCACTTGGGCTGCGAAGTGGTGCGCGGCGGCAAGCGTTATTGGAGCACATTGCGTTTTGGCTATTGCGCGGCGGTGTTTTCCGATGCGCGCAAGTTACGCGAGGTGAACTCGATCACTACCTTCATGGCGCTGGAATGGGCCCTGGAGAAGGGCTTCGATTATTACGACATCGGCCTTTGCCTGGCACGCCCGGACGACGGTTTGTTGAAATGGAAGCGCCGCCGCGGTGGCGATATCGATTCGCTGGGCAATTATGCCTGTCTGTTTGTTCGCTTACCCAGGACTGGCACCGCGAAGTTTCTCTGGGACACCCCGATGTTTGCGATCGAAGGCGACAAGCTCACCTTGCATCTGGGGTTGCCCGAGGGCCCGAATGACGAGGAAGTTGCCAGCCGCTACCAGGAAATGGTGTTTGGCGGCCTGCACAAGATCTACCTCTATGGTCGCAGCGGTGCAGGCGAACCGTTCATAGAGAACTTGCGCAGCCGCTACGCCAGCTTGCAGTCACCGCCCACCATGGAGCGGGTCATGTGCAGCTGAAAGGCTGCCAGGGAGGCATTGATCTGGCATCCAGCGCCAAGTCTGTGGCCACGTTAGCAAGGGAGAACGCCTCATGGGCAGCGACATCTCGCAGTTCAGCGCATCACCGCCCGCCCGGCAGCACACCTGGACCTTGGCCGCCTACCACTACATGCTGCGCAAACGGCTGGGCAGGCGCAGCGTCATCGATCTAAAGAGCGTCGCGGCCAGCAGTTGGGACATCGCTCCCGGTGAGGTCACGGTCTCGCCCCCGGCCATTTATCTGCCAGGCCAACTGGAGCGGGTGACGGGCTGGGAAGGCAAGCGGTTCTATCCGTACGTGCATCCGGGGCCGACCATGCGCGGCGGCATCAGCATGCAGCAGGGGCCGACCCGCGGGTACCTGATCAAGGATGTGTGGCTGGTCGAGGGGGCACTGTACAAGGGCAAGGCCAGCCATTGGCTGTCGCTGAAGCCAAGCACTTTCCCGACCATCAGCGTGGACCACGAAATTGATCGCGGGGCAGTCTACTGCACGCAGAATGGCAATACCTGGTTCGGCAACTGGCTGACGGAAGATTGCCCGACCTACGCGTTGGCCTGCAACGAGGGCGTACCGGTGACCACGGCGCCTTCGGCCAGATTCCCGCTGTACCCCCAGGTGCCGGCCTATGAAGACTGGCTGGAGATGAAACCGCTGCGCTTGCGCAGTGCGTTCTTCCGAGAACTGGTGCTGTTCGAGGACCAGGCCAACAACCGCAGTCGGCATGCCCGTTACCGGGCCATGAGCAACAAGTTGCTGGCGCATGTGGTGCATGCCCCGCACCCCGGTGTGTTTGTGCTGCGTGGTGGCGAAGGTGACCGGCGCCTGTTGCGCAACGAACTGGCGCTGGCCGAGCACCTGCGCGCGACCCGCGGCTTTCGCATCGTCAACCCGGCGAAGGCCGACGTAGCGAGCATCGTGGCAGCCTGTGCAGGTGCGCGCGTGGTCATCGGCGTCGAAGGTAGCCAGCTGGCGCACGGGGTCAATGTACTGCAGCCGGGTGGCTGCCTGCTGGCCTTGCAACCGCCCAACCGGTTTGTCAGCTACTACAAGTACCTGACGGATCGTGACCAGCAGCATTTTGCCTTTGTGGTGGGGAGGCCGGACGGCGATGGTTTCACGGTCGATATCGGCGAAGTGGAACGGACGCTGGACCTGGTTGCACGACAGGCGTGTAGTATCCTGGGTCGTGGCGGTGACCAGCGGAGCGAGGGATGATCGAAGTATCAAGGTTCTGGCGTGATCCGGCGTTGCCCTTCGTCGAAGCTCGACGGGTAGGGGATGGGCGCCAGGTGTGCTATGCCGCGCATTCTCACGAGAGCTTTTCCCTCGGGGTGATCACCGGCGGGCGCAGCACCTACCTGAACGGTGACCGGCAGTTCGAGGTGGCAGCGGGTACCACGGTGCTGATGAACCCGGGCGTGGTGCATGCCTGCAACCCCATTGCCGGGGAAGCATGGTCGTACCTGATGCTGTTCGTCGACATGCCCTGGTTGCAGGCGCAGGGGTTTGCCTTGCCGGCCCAGGCCTGGAGTCGCTCGCCGGAATTGTACCGGCGGCTGTTGCAGCTGTTTGCCGACCTGTTCGATGCCAGCGTGCCAGACCGCGAACAACGCCTGGCGACGCTGTTTGCCGCGTTGCCGGGCCTGCTCGGCGGCCATGGTGGTGTGCCCGAGGAGGGTAACCCGCGGTTGGCCGCCGCGGCTGCGTTCATCCGTGCCCATCGCAGCGACCCGCTGAGCCTGGAGGACATCTGCGCCGCCTGCGGTCTGTCACGCTCCTACCTGATCCGCGCATTCCGCCAGCGCTTCGGCCTGACGCCGCATGGCTACCTGCTCGACCAGCGTGTGCAACTGGCCAGGGCGCAGTTGCGCCAGGGCCGGGCGATTGCCGAGGTGGCGCAGGAAGCCGGGTTTGCCGACCAGGCACACCTGCAGCGGGCGTTCAAGCAGCACCTGGCGGCGACCCCCGGGCATTACCGCAATGCCGCCACTTGCTGGCCCTGAAGCACCAGGTAGATCGCGCTGCCCACCAACAGCACGGCCAAGCCCCGGTTCAGCCGGCGCAGGTGCCGTGGGTTGCCCAGGTATTGCCGGATCACGCTGCCTGCCCACGCCCAGCTGGCCACTGAAAGGAAGCAGATCGGCCCATAGATCCAGGCGAACAGCCACAGCAGCTGCTGCTCACCGCCGGTGTAGGCACCCACCCCGGCCACCGCTGCCAGCCAGGCCTTGGGGTTGAGCCATTGCATCGCCGCGCCGTGCCACGCCGAAGGGGCCTGGAGCGGATGGCTGCCCCCCAGTTGCCCATCGTCGGCTGCCAGCTTCCACGCCATGTACAGCAGGAACGCCACACCGCCCCAGTGCAGTAGCAGGCCCAGTAGTGGCCAGCGCAGCAGCAACTGGTGCAGGCCCAGGCCGACCAGCACCAGCAGCAGACAGAAGCCCAGCGTGGCGCCGGCCACATGGGCCAGGCTGGCGCGCAGGCCATGGCGGGCACCGCTGCCCAGCGCGACGATGTTGACCGGGCCGGGGGAGATCGAAGCCGCCAGTGCGAAGGCGGCCATGGACAGGGACAGGCTCATGAGAAAATCCGTTTGGTTGAGGGAGGGTTTCATCCTCGGGTAATGACGGCTGGTGGTATTGAAGAAAAGTACCCATCGCCGGGCCAGCGTTTCGCTACGGTTAGTGGCTACAGGTTTTGTAATAGTTTTGTGTTATCAAGATCAGCTGCTCAGCCGGTACGATCGTTTTCCCTGTTTGCTATCAAGGTCCCTATGAGCACCTTTGCGGAGCCCCCCAGTCCCCGGCCTTCACGGCCTTCCTTTTCTCGTCCTCGTGACGTTGCCCACATGAGTATCCGCTAATGGAATGGCTAGCCGACCCCACGGCCTGGCTGGGCCTGTTGACGCTTATCGTCCTCGAACTGGTGCTGGGCATCGACAACCTGGTGTTCATCGCCATCCTCGCCGACAAGCTGCCGCCGCATCAGCGCGACCGCGCACGGGTGATTGGCCTGAGCCTGGCGCTGATCATGCGCCTGGGCCTGCTGGCCAGCATTTCCTGGATGGTCACCCTGACCACGCCGTTGTTCGAGGTGTTTGCCAAGAGCTTCTCCGGCCGGGACCTGATCATGCTGTTCGGTGGTGTGTTCCTGCTGTTCAAGGCCACCATGGAGCTGCATGAACGCCTGGAGGGCCATGTAGCCCAGGCCAGCGGCGCGGTGCGCCATGCCGCGTTCTGGCCGATCGTTGCGCAGATCGTGGTGCTCGACGCGGTGTTCTCGCTTGATGCGGTCATCACCGCAGTGGGCATGGTCGAACAGTTGTCGGTGATGATGATCGCGGTGATCTTCTCGATCGGCATCATGATCGTCGCCAGCAAGCCGCTGACCCGCTTCGTCAACGCCCACCCCACGGTGATCATGCTGTGCCTGGGCTTCCTGATGATGATCGGCTTCAGCCTGACCGCCGAAGGCCTTGGCTTCCATATCCCGAAAGGCTACCTGTACGCGGCGATCGGCTTCTCCATCCTGATCGAACTGTTCAACCAGCTGGCCCGCGCCCGCCGCAAGCGCAGCCTGCAACAGCACCGGCCGCTGCGCGAGCGTACTGCGCATGCCGTGCTGCGCCTGCTGGGTGGTCGCCGGGTCGAGGCTGACGAGGTGGGTGAAGAGATCGCCGACCTGGTTGCGGGCGGCGAGGAGCAGGTGGTGTTCGACCGTCGCGAGCGGGTGATGATCAGTGGCGTGCTGAACCTCGCCGAGCGGCCGATCCGCACGGTGATGACGGCACGCGCCGAGGTCGATGTGATCGACCTGGCGCAGCCGGCCGACGCCATTGCCCAGGCCCTGGCCAATTCGCCGTACTCGCGCCTGCCGTTGATCCGCGATGGGCGCGTGGACGAGCCACTGGGCTTCGTGCACAAGAAGGAACTGCTCAAGGAGCTGCTGGCGGGTAACCAGCCGGACCTGGAAGGCATGGCGCGGGCGCCATTGAACCTGCTGGAAAGCTTCAGCATCCTCAATGCCCTGGAACAGATGCGTGGCCAGTCCACCCACATCGCCTTCGTGGTCAACGAGTTCGGTGACTTTATCGGCCTGCTGACCATGACCGACATCCTCGAGTCGATCGCCGGTGAACTGCCCGATGCCAGCGAGGTTGAAGGGCCGGGCATCGTCGAGGATGGTGAGGGCTTCGTGGTCAGCGGTGCGGTGAACCTGAGCCAGGTGCAGGCACGCACGGGTTTCAGCGCCCGCGCCACCGAGGACTACCAGACCCTCGCGGGCCTGGTCATGAGCCTGCTTGACCGCTTGCCGGTGGTCGGTGACCGCCTGGCCTGGAACGGCTGGACGCTGGTCGTGGAGGCCGTTGAAGAACGGCGTGTGCGCCAGGTTCGGCTTACACCGAACGGCGCCGTTGACGTAGCAGGTGCCTGAACCCTTCGAGGATCAGCACCAGTACCGCGGCCCAGATCGGCAGGTAGGTCAGCCACTGGTCCGGGCCGATGGTTTCGCCGAGCAGCAGTGCCACACCTACCAACAGCACCGGTTCGACATAGCTGAGCAGGCCGAACAGGCTGAAGGGCAGCAAGCGGCTGGCCAGCACATAGGCAATCAGCGCCGAGGCGCTGATTGCCCCGAGAATCGGGATCAGCGCATACAGCCCGGGGTATGCCTGCAGATCGGCTGTGGACAGCGGGCCCTGGATCACGAAATACAATGCCCACGGCAACAGCAGGCACATGTCGCACCACAGGCCACCGAGGTGGTCTGTGCGGCAACGCCGGCGCAACACGAAGTAGATCGGGTAGCCGATCGTTACCACCAGGGTTTCCCAGGCAAAACTGCCATGCTGGAACAGTTCGTGGCCTACGCCCAGCGCGGCACACGCCACGGCCACCTTTTGCAGGCGGGACAGCCGCTCGCCGTAGACCAGCCGCCCGGTCAGGACCATGGCCAGCGGCAACAGGAAGTAGCCCATCGACACTTCCAGGCTGCGCCCGTGCAGGGGCGCCCAGAGGAACAGCCACAACTGCACACCCATCAGCCACGATGTGCCGAGCATGCCCAGCGCCAGCAGCGGCGTGCGTTTTACCCGGGCGAGGAGTTCGCCCACCCGCTTCCAGTCTTGCGAGACAAGCATGAACAGGGTGAGGCAAGGCAAGGTCAACAGCGTGCGCCAGCCAAAGATTTCCTCGCCGTCGAGTGGCGTGAGCAGCGAGGTATAGAAGTACATCACGGCGAACAGACAGGACGCCATGACCGACGAGAGAATGCCTTTTGACACGAATGCCTCGAATTGGAGTTGAGCGGCTGGATCAGCCGCGCATGATCTCAGGGGGCGCAGCCTGCGGCAACCGTGATGCGCTGGCCTGTGCGACCAGCGCTTCGAGGAATGCGGCTGCCGGCATGGGCCTGGCGTAGAGGTAGCCCTGCTGGAAATCCACGTCGTGACGAGCCAGGTAGTCGCGCTGGGCTTCGGTTTCGACCCCCTCGGCGACGATGCCCAGCCCCAGCTTGGCCGACAGCTCGACGATGGTGTCGAGGATATGCACCGAGAGTGCGTCGCCGCCGATCATGGCGACGAAGCTCTGGTCGATCTTCAGGTAATCGACCTTGAACTGGCGCAGGTAGTTGAGGCTGGACTGGCCGGTACCGAAGTCGTCGAGGGCAATTTTCACGCCCATGGCGTCCAGCTTCTCGAACAGTTCCAGGGTCACCGGTGTGGCCTCGACCAGCTTGCGCTCGGTCAGCTCCAGGGTCAGCACCACCCGGCCGGGCGGGAAATGCTGAAGGAAGGTGCGGCAGTCATCCAGCAGGCTGAAGTCGCGGCAATGGTCTGCGGTGATGTTGATACCGATATGAAAACCGTCTTCCAGCAGCCCGGCATACGGCGCCAGGCTCTGTGCAGTGTGGGTCATCAGGGCGCGGGTCATGGCGACGATCTGCCCGCTGTGTTCGGCGTAGGGGATGAACAGATCAGGCCTCACCAGACCTTCCTGCGGGTGGTTCCAGCGCATCAGCACTTCGGCGCCGGCCCAACGGTAGTCACCCTTGCGTACCACCGGCTGGAAGTACGGCAGGAATTCGTCGGCCTCCAGGGCCCGGCGCAATTCGGCACGGGGCGAGGTGATGCGGCGTATCTGCCAGCGGCACGCCAGGGCGGACACCGCGCCCAGCACCAGCAGCAGGCCGAACAGGGCGGGGTAGTGGCTGCGCCATAGCTGGCCTTGCCTGTCGCTGCCATAGCCACCGTGCACGCTGAACGGGTAACGCGTCGAGCCCACCTGTACATTCGCCTTGGCGGCGGCGGGTGGCTGGCCTTTGTGCACGATGCCATCCTTGCCCAACCAGGCATTGCCCACGCGAATCTGCAGCGTTTCGTCGGGGCCGATCAGGCGCAGCGCAGTGAGCAGGTGCTCACCGTCCACTGTGCTGATCGCACCCTGGTCACCGTCGCTGGCCCGATAGACCAGCAGCGGGTGGCCCGGGGTTACCGAATTGCCATCCATCAGCCACAGCTTGCCATCAGCGTAGTCGCCGGCGTTGACCGGTTCGTCGAAGTCGCCGAACAGTGAGGTGCAATAAAGGGTGTTGTGCCTGAACAGGTTGGTCGAGCGTACGAAGGCGTTGCGCGTGACCTCGGCGCGCAATCTGAGCTGGGCCTGCCCGCACGGGCTGCCGGCAAGCGGCAGCAGAGCATCGGCAGCGCTGGACAGGTTGTCGAGAATGCGTTCGACATGGGTCACCACCTGGCGGGTGGTGGCCTGGCTGGTGGCCTGCATTTCGCGTTCGAGCTGCCAGTTCATCACGGCCAGGCCACACACCACCGGCAGCACGCCGACGACCCAGGGCAGCAGGGTGCGCCAGCTGAGGCCGACGCGGCGCTTGACAGTAAGGGGCATGCTGACCTGATCTGTATTGACAATAACGAGAGGATAGCCGTTTGTCGGGCCGCACGGGTAACTAAAACGCGACAAACGTTTTTACGCCCTGTAGAATCGATTTACGAATACAACAATAAGGTCCTTCAATGCCGAAGGATCAAGCCCGCCGAGAATGGGTCCATATGACATACCATGGGTTCAAGCTGATCATAGGTGACTTCCTCGCCCGCAGCGTGCGTGGAATTCCCTGCTCACCGCCGTTTCTGTTCGACATCCCACGCAATCAATAATTTTTCGCTGCAGATGAGGACACGAACATGGCTGATATTTTCGACAATCCAATGGGCCTGATGGGCTTCGAATTCATCGAGCTGGCTTCGCCGACGCCTGGCGTACTCGAACCGGTATTCCAGATACTGGGTTTCACCAAGGTGGCTACCCACCGTTCCAAGGATGTGCACCTGTATCGCCAGGGTGGCATCAACCTGATCCTGAACAACGAGCCCAAGAGCATCGCTTCCTACTTCGCCGCCGAGCATGGCCCGTCGGTGTGCGGCATGGCGTTCCGCGTGCGCAACGCCCATGAGGCTTATGCCCGTGCCCTGGAACTGGGCGCGCAACCGGTGGAAATCGAAACCGGGCCGATGGAACTGCGTCTGCCGGCCATCAAGGGTATCGGTGGTGCACCGTTGTACCTGATCGACCGCTTCGAAGAGGGCAGTTCGATCTACGATATCGATTTCAAGTTCATCGAAGGCGTGGACCGTAATCCGGTGGGTGCCGGCCTGAAGATCATCGATCACCTGACCCACAACGTTTATCGTGGGCGCATGGCGTACTGGGCCGGCTTCTACGAAAAACTGTTCAACTTCCGCGAAATCCGCTACTTCGACATCAAGGGCGAATACACCGGCCTGACTTCCAAGGCCATGACCGCACCGGATGGCATGATCCGCATCCCCCTGAACGAAGAGTCTTCGAAGGGCGCCGGGCAGATCGAAGAGTTCCTGATGCAGTTCAACGGCGAAGGCATCCAGCATGTGGCCTTCCTGACCGACGACCTGCTCAAGACCTGGGATGCCCTGAAAGGCCTCGGCATGCGCTTCATGACGGCACCGCCGCAAACCTACTACGAAATGCTCGAAGAGCGCCTGCCTGGTCATGGCGAGCCAGTCGATGAGTTGAAGGCACGGGGCATTTTGCTCGATGGAGCCTCGCAGCCTGGCGACAAGCGTCTGCTGTTGCAGATCTTCTCGGAAACACTGCTCGGCCCGGTGTTCTTCGAGTTCATCCAGCGCAAAGGGGATGATGGCTTTGGGGAGGGCAACTTCAAGGCGCTGTTCGAATCCATCGAGCGTGACCAGGTGCGTCGTGGTGTACTGAACACCGACTGACAGCCCTGGGTACCGCCGTCACGAATCGATGGCGGCGGTATTGGCCGTCCTTTTGCGCGTTCTGGGCAGGCCCAGGTATGTAATGAACATGCTGGCGACCCCGACCAGTACCAGTGAGGGGAGTACCTGATGCAGGGATAGGCGAAACTCCTGCGCGGTGTAGCCTTTGGCGTAGCCACCGATCACTACGTAGCCATATTTTTTCGACACTGCTCGCTGGCTGAATTCGGCTTGAGAGGGGCGTTGTGGATCGCGGCTGTCCCCATCGCTCCAGATGTACAGGTCGTTGAATTCCAGCAGCAGCGTCAAGCCGTCCTGGAAGGCGCGCAGTTCGTCGCGCAGCAGTCGACCGTAGGCTGTTGCGATTACACCGGGGTCGCTGTGCGGTTTCTGGATCTTGATGATCGCCGCGTTGGGCGACGAAGGGGCGTCGAATGCCAGTTGTGTCTGCAGCCCGGACCCGGAAAAAGCGGAGAGATACTCCAAGGGGTCCATGTCCGTCGCACAATACGCTTGTTTGCCGCGGGTCAGCACCAATGAGCGAAGGTGCGGGCTGCTGGCGACTCTCTGGTCCAGCGCACCCAGCACTTCGACACAGGGTTTGCCGGCCAGCGGCAGAGTTTTCTCCAGGCTGGCCTCCATGCGGTCCAGTGCCTGATCGATGCTGAACACCGCCTCCTGAACGGAAATCCTGGCGTTCTCTTCAAGTTTCCTTTCCAGCTGATAGTCCATCACCAGCAACCCGGATAGCACGGGTATCATGCCGATTGCCAGAATCAGCAACAATTTCCGCCAGTTGATAATGTGAGTCTTGCTAGTTGCCATAGGCGTGCCGCTCCGTTGACCCTTGCTGTTCGGGGTGAACAGGTCGACATCGATCCTATGTGCTTGATGATGCTTCGGCTGTAGGCGACAAGTGTTGCGACTTTACAGAAAAGCCGAACTTCGTTGTCAGCTTCACCTCTGTTTCAGTTTCGCCAATACCTTCTCGGCCAGCAGGGCGGTGGAGGCCGGGTTCTGCCCGGTAATCAGGCGATCATCGACCACCACGTAGGGCATCCACGGGTCCTCATGCTTGCTGTAGTCGCCGCCGCGCGCACCCAGCTCGTTCTCCGTCAGGAACGGGACCACCTTGTCCAGCTCGGCGAGCTTTTCCTCGGTGTTGGAAAAGCCGGTCACCTTGCGCCCCTTCAGCAACAGGGTGTGGTCGCTGAGCTTGATGTTCAGCAGGCCGACAACACCGTGGCAGACTGCAGCGATAATGCCGCTGTTCTCATACACCTGGCGCGCCAGTTCCTGCAGCGGCTGGTTATCGACAAAGTCGTACATCACCCCATGGCCGCCGGTGTAATAGATGACGCAGTACTCGCTGGCCTTCACCCGGCCGGGGCTCAATGTGCTGCCCAGGCGAGTCATGAAGCGTTTGTCGTCATACCACTGCCAGTCCAGGTCGGGGGCCATTTGCAGGCTGTGCGGGTCGACGGGGACATAGCCGCCCAGCGGGCTGACATAATCGACCTTGTAGCCGGCTCTTTCGACCGTTTCGACAAAGTGCACCGCTTCCCCCAGCCACAATCCGGTTGCCCGCTTGAGGGTCGGATACTTGGCCGTATTGGTCAGCACCACCAGCATTTTCTTGCTCATGACCATGCTCCCGTCGGCAACCTGAGTGGGCCGTTGCTCCCTGGCCCCAGGGGAAACCTAATGAGCATAGCCGCCCTGTGCACGTGCGCCATAGCGCATGGCGCATGCTGTGCTTAACTTGAACTCCATTCATGGTGCAGCCCTGCACAGCGGGAGTAAGAATAATTGGTCGCAAACGCTACGCCGCACGAACCTGCGTCGCCGGTCATCCTGCAACCGCAGGTTGCGCCATTGGCCGAGACGATGGCCGAACAGATTTCGCAGTTCGATTGGGGGCGTACTTCGCTCGGGCCCTGGCCGCGCTGGCCGGCATCGTTGCGTATCGCCGTCGACATGATGCATTTGTCACCGTTCCCGTGTGCCGTGGTCTGGGGGCCGGATCTCTGCGTGGTCCACAATGATGCCTACCGGGCGTTGCGGCCTGTCTCGCCGTATGCCTTGGGCATGGCCTTCGATACATTGTGGAGCGATGTCTGGCCGCACATGGGGCCTTGGGTGTTCAAAGCCCTTGAGGGGCGCTCGAGTTTCGTCGAGGATCCACCGCTGCGTATCACCTGCGGCGCAGGTGCCGAAGCGCTTTGGTGCGCGTTCGGGTATGCCCCGTTGCACGATGAACTGGGCAGCGTGGCGGGGTTCCTGCACACCGTCATCGAGACCGCCGCCGACCGTGAGGCCCACCGTCATTGGCGCGAACAGGCACGAAGTTTCGAATTGCAGATCGAACGACATGTGGCTGAGCGCAAGCAGTTCTGGCAACTGTCGCGTGACGCAATGATGACCGTTACCCCCGATCTCAGGATGTATGCTGCCAATCCCGCCTGGTACCACACTCTGGGCTGGACGGAAGAGCAGGTGCGCGATGTGCTGGTGCTGGACCTGGTGCATCCGGCCGATCGGGCTGAAGTACAGGTGGCAGTCAGCGGGTTCCTGCAGTACCGCAATACCGAGCAGATCGAGACCCGCCTGCGTCACCGCGATGGCCATTACCACTGGTTTCGCTGGAGCGCGCGCTTCGATGGCAACCTGCTGACTGCGGTTGGTCGGGACATCACCGAGTGCCGTGAGGAAGCCGCTCGTCAATCCGAAGCACTGATGCGCAACCACCAACGCCTGGAGGTGGTTGGCCAGTTGGCCGGAGGCATGGGCCACGAAATGAACAATTTGCTGTCTGGTATTGGCGGTAGCCTCGAACTGTTGCAGCGCCGCCTTCAGGAAGGGCGCCTGGACCGGGTCGAGGCCTATGTAGAGGTGGCGCGCGATTCGGTGCTGCGCGCGATGGAGCTGACTCGTCGCCTGCTGACGTTTTCACGCCACCAGCCCCTGGCTCCGAAGCTGCTGGATTTCAACCGGCAGTTGCGCTTGAGTGAACCTCTGCTGCTCAGGGCATTGGGCGCAGAGATGTGTTTGCACTGGCAGCTGGATGTCACACCGTGGGCGGTATGCGTCGATGTGGGCCAGTTGGAAAATGCCTTGATCAACCTCTGCACCAATGCGCGCGAAGCCTGTCTGGAGCGGGGCAATGTCACGTTGCACAGTGTCAACATGCGGCTGAACGCCTGGTTTCCTGATGAGCATGGCCTGCCACCAGGCGACTATGTTGCCTTGCATGTCGAGGATGATGGGCATGGCATGGCGGCAGCGGACATTGCCAGGGCCTTTGACCCTTTCTTTACCACCAAGCCCGTCGGGCGTGGGTCCGGGCTTGGCTTGTCGATGGTGTACGGCTTTGTCGGCCAGTCGGGTGGGTATGCCTGGATCGAATCGGCGCCGAATCAGGGCACCCGGGTCTCCATGCTTTTTCCACGGTGCCCTGAGCCGGTCCCCGAGGTGCCCCCGGTGATACAGCGCGCGCAGCGCATGGGCAGTGGAGAGCGCCTGCTACTGGTTGATGACGAACTGAGTCTGCGCGCAGTCATGCGCGAGTACCTGGCCGAGCGTGGTTTCGACATCACTGAGGCTGGCGATGCCAATGCTGCGCTGGAGCGCTTCCGCCATGACGGCCCGTTCGACCTGGTGATTACCGACATCGGCCTGCCGGGTGGTTTCAGTGGCCGGCAAGTGGCCAAGGCCATGCGCATGCAGCTTCCACAGCAGAAGATCCTGTTCATCACCGGCTACGCAGATCAGCAGATCGAGGCGCAGTTGCTCGAACAGCCAGGCACGGCGTTGATGAACAAACCGTTTCCGCTGGCGGACCTTGCGGGCGAGGCACTGCGCCTGCTCGATGAGTAAAACAGCTCAGGGCTGCCCCAGAATCTGCTTCACCAGCGCCTGCAATTGCTGCAGTTCGAACGGTTTGCCCATGAGGTACATGCCTGCTTCCAGGAAGCCGTCGCGGGCCATGGCCGTTTCCGCGTAGCCGGTAATGAATAGTATCGGCAAGCGCGGGCGCAAGTTACGGGCAATCTCGGCCAGTTGTCGGCCGTTCATGCCGGGCAAGCCTACATCAGTGAGCAGCAGGTCAACGGGTTGGCTCGAGCGCAACGCCTTCAGCCCATCATTGGCATTGGCGGCACTGTGGCAGGCGAAGCCGTCTTCACGCAGGGCCTGGCACAGCAATTGGCGTACATCCGGGTCATCTTCGACCAGCAGCACGTGACGGCCCCGGCCGTCCTGCACCGGCAACATCGGCTCATTCACTGCCTGGGCCGGGCCCCGGTAGCGTGGCAGGTACAGCTCCACCCGGGTCCCTTGGCCGATCTGGCTATGCAGGGTGACATGGCCGCGGGACTGCTTGCTGAAACCGTACACCATCGACAGGCCCAGGCCGACGCCCTGGCCGATCGCCTTGGTACTGAAGAACGGCTCGAAAGCGTGCTCCAGCGTGCTTTGCGCCATGCCTTGGCCGTCATCGATGATACGCAGGCGCACATAGTCACCGGCACACAAGGCGCCGTCCGTGCCATGCCCGGCATCGATTGGCTGGTTACTCGCCTCGATGCGCAGATGGCCACCACTGGGCATGGCTTCGCAGGCGTTGAGCAGCAGGTTGTCGAGGGCTTCCTGTAATTGCGCGCCATCGGCTTCGACAGGCCATAGACCTTGGGCGATGTCCAGTTGCAGGGTCACGGTCGGGCCCAGGCGGGCCGTCAGGTGCTTGGTCTGCAGCAAGTCGTGCAGGTCGATGCGCTGACTATGCAGCGATTGCCGGGAAGAAAAGGCCAGCAGACGGTGGGTCAGCCGGGCGGCGCGTGACACTGCCTCGCGGCCCATGCGCAGCATGGTGTCCAGGCCGTCGTAGCGGCCCTGCTGCAGGCGCCTGTCGATCAGCTCGAAACTGCCGCCGATGCTGGTGAGCAGGTTGTTGAAATCATGTGCAACCCCTGCGGCGAGTTGGCCGATGGCTTCCATTTTCCGTGCCTGATAGCGGGCGAACTCGCTGCGCTCCCGAGCCTCGCCGGGTTTTACGCCCTGGGCTTGCAGGCGTAGCTGCAGGTCAAGCAACTGGTCGCGTACCTGGTACTGTCGGCGCCGGTTGCGCAGCGCGCTTTCGGCCATCCGCAGCAGTTGGGCGCCTTCGAACGGTACAGCCAGCCACATCAGATTGCCCTGCGGAAGGTGACATGAAGCCGTGATGCTGTGATCGCCTTGGGTGAGCAGCACGATGGGCAGGTCCGACCAGCTGGGTTGCTGATCGAGGAACGCCTGCAGCAGCGGGTCAGGGCCAGGGGCGAATGTTTGCTCGGCAATGAATGCCAGGCCTGCGCCTTCAGCCAGGCCAGCCTGTAGCTGGGCCAGGTCGAGCGCACACAGGCTATCGATGCCGGCGCCGGCGAGCAGCCGAGCGATATCGGCGGCCAACGGCAAGGGCGCCAGGATCAAGGCACGTTCGTCCAGCGCCAACGAACTGGCCACGACGATTCTCCCGTAAGGGTGGTCCGATATCCACTGGACCTTGGCTACTGCCCCAGGGTTCAACCCAGTTGCAACACCGCCTACTGGCCCTGTTGCAACACGGGGTCGTCCGGGTTCTGCTGCTCCAGCTCCGCCAGCAGCACTTGCACGTTCTGCAACTGGCCGGTTTCTTTCCAGTACTGGATCAGCAACACCCGTGCCCGGCGATTGGCCGGTTGCCGATTGATCACGGTTTCCAGCTGTTTCTGCGCCGCATCGTACTGTTCCAGCTCATGCAGAGTGACCGCCAGGGTGTAGCGGTAATCGGTGTTGTCCGGGTCCAGCTCGACCGCACGGGACAAGGCCAGCAGGGCGTATTCGCGCTGTTCATGGCGGTTGAGCCAAAGGCCTAGCTCGTACTGCAAGAATGCCGAGTCGGGGCTCAGGGCCAAGGCCTTGGCCAGGACCTGCCGCGAGGCATCGTGATGACCCTGGCGTTCCAGCAGGCGAACCTGGGTAGCCAATGCATCGAGGTTGCCAGGGGCTACCGCCAGGGCGCGCTGCAGGGCGGTGGCGGCGTGCGAGTAGTCGTTTTCGTGCAGGTACAGGCGCGCCAGGTGTACTTGGGCGTCGGTATCCTCGGGTTGGTCCTCCAGGGCCTGTTGATATTGTTCGAGGGCTGCCTGCAGCGGGCCGAAATACAGGCCGATGGCGTCCGGGTCGAGGCCTAGCAGGGCATCCACGGCGGCAAAGCGCACGCTTTGCTCGTCATCGTCCAGCAGCGGGCCGAGCACCAGGCTACGCTGCGCCGCTGGCAGCAGGCGGCGGATGCTGGCGATGGCCGCCCGCCGTACCAGCGGGTCACCGTGCTCGAGGTCCTGGCGGGCAAGTTTCAATGCTTGCGGCGAAGGGTAGTTGGGCAATTCGGCATACAAGGCGGCACGCCGAACCGCAGGCAGATCGTTGCGTTGCAGTTGCTGGTACAGCACCCGCGCAGCGCCGGGCTGGCCTTCGTGGGCCTGGCGCAAGGCCTTGGCGTAGCTGTGCGCAGGCAAGGTGGGCGGGGGAGGCTGGTCGCCGTGCCACAGGTAGCCGAACAGGGCCGATACCAGGATCAACAGCAGCAGGGCGATCAGGTAGCGGTTGCGTCTGGGCATCGGACGATCCGTGGCGGCGGGAAGCGCAGAGCTTGGGGCAGGTGAGGGGTAAATGCAACCGGGAGAGGACTGCCAGGTGCCTGGCTTGGGTTTTGCGGTGGGGCGGGAATCGAGCGCCGTCCGCTCTGCCTCCCAGGCCATAAAAAAGCCCCGCAGGCTTCGCCTGCGGGGCAAACGGTTGGGGGAGGTACCAACCAAAGGAGTCGTTGAAACAGGTCGAATCAGGGCGCGCTGGCGACGGTCTCCGGTTGCCAGCCGCCGCCGAGGGCCTTGTAGATCGAGACGATGCCGCGGTACAGCTCGACTTCACCCTGGGCTTGCGCATCTTCCGCACTGAGCCGCTCACGCTCGGCATCGAGCAGCACCAGGTAATCCACCGTACCTTCGCGGTAACGAATCGATGCCAGCTCCGCTGCCTTGCGGCTGGCATCGCTCTGGCGCATCAGCGACAGCAGCCGCTGCTGGGTCTTGTCGTAATCGCTGAAGGCGTTGGCCGATTCTTCCAGGGCCAGCAACACGTGCTGTTCATAGTTGGCTAGCGCCCCTTCGGCATCGGCCTTGGCGCCACGCAGGCGAGCCCGCACGCTGCCCAGGTCGAAGGCCGCCCAGGTAATGCTCGGGCCCAGTGCCCAGGCGTTGGCCGCCGAGGAACCGATCTGCGAGCCACGGGCGGCAGTGAAGCCAAGGAAGCCGCTGAGGCTGACGCGGGGGAACAGGTCGGCCGTGGCCACTCCGACATTGGCCGTGGCTGCCGCCAACTGGCGCTCAGCGCTGCGGATGTCCGGGCGCCGGCGCAGCAGTTCTCCCGGGTCACCTACCGGTAACGCCTTGGCGATCGCTGGCAGGGCCTTGGGCGACAGGTCGACGCTGAGCGCCTCGGGGCGCTGGCCAAGCAGGGTGGCGATACGGTGCCGGGCGCGGGCCTGTTCCGCCTGCAGTTGCGGCACCGTGGCCTCGACCCCGGCCAGGCGCGCATCGGCACGCACCACGTCAAGGTCATTGCCGACTCCGGCGTCACGCAGGGTTTCAGTGATGGCCCGCGATTCCTGTTGAGTCTTGAGGTTGGCCAGGGCAATTTTCTCGCGCAACTGAGCACCGCGCAGCTGGCCGTAGGCATCGACCAGCTCGGCGATAAGGCTGACCTGCAACTGCTGCAGGTCGGCTGCAGCCACCGCCTCCTGGGCCTCACTGGCCTCGATCTGGCGCTGGATGCGGCCGAACAGGTCAAGTTCCCACGCCATGTCCAGGCCCAGGTCGTAGCGCTCGCTGTTCACCCGCTGCGTGGTCTGGCCGGGAATCTGGCCCTTGCCGATATCGCTGCTGACGCGGCTGGTGACCACCGGGAATTGATCGTTCTCGGCGTCTTCACGAATCGAGCGGGCCGACTTCAGCCGGGCGAAGGCCACGCGCAGGTCACGGTTGCCGTCCAGCGAGGCCTGCACCAGCTGGTTAAGCACCGGGTCGTCGAACTGCTTCCACCACAGGCTTTCGAAGCGGCTACGATCGTAGGCCTTGGCCTGGATATCGCTGGCCAGCTGCGCAGGCTCGGTGGCCGGTGCCTGGTAGTCCGGGCCGACCGCGCAGGCCGCCAGGGCCAGCGCCAACAGGCTCGGGGTCAGGGGTTTGAGCAGGTTCATGCATGGCTCTCCAGCGAGTTAACGCGTTCGGCCTTGCGGGCCTGGCGGCGTTCGACGAAACGGCGGATCAGGAAGAAGAACACCGGGGTCAGGAACAGGCCAAACACGGTTACACCGATCATCCCCGAGAACACCGCGACACCCATGGCATGGCGCATTTCCGAGCCGGCACCGGAAGAGAACACCAGCGGTACCACGCCCATGATGAAGGCGATCGAGGTCATCAGGATCGGCCGCAGACGCAAGCGACAGGCTTCCAGCACCGCGGCCAGCGGATCGAGGCCCTCGGCCTGCTTGTCCTTGGCGAACTCGACGATCAGGATTGCGTTCTTGCACGCCAGGCCCACCAGTACGATCAGGCCGATCTGGGTGAAGATGTTGTTGTCACCGCCGGAAATGATGACCCCGGTGATGGCCGACAGCAGGGTCATTGGCACGATCAGGATCACCGCCAGCGGCAGGCTCCAGCTTTCGTACTGGGCGGCCAGCACCAGGAACGCCAGCAGTACGCACAGCGGGAAGACGAACAGCGCGGTGTTGCCTGCCAGGATCTGCTGGTAGGTCAGGTCCGTCCATTCGAAGGTCATGCCGTTGGGCAATTCCGCTTTCAGCAGCTTCTCCATCGCCGCTTCCGCCTGGCCAGAGCTGTAGCCTGGCGCCGCAGCGCCGTTGATTTCTGCGGTGATGAAGCCGTTGTAGTGCATCACCCGGTCCGGCCCGGAGGTGTCGCTGACCTTGAGGAAGGTCGCCAGCGGGATCATCTCGCCGAGGTTGTTGCGCACCTTCAACTGGCCGATCTGTTCGGCATCGAGGCGGAACTGCTGCTCAGCCTGGACATTGACCTGGTAAGTGCGACCAAAGCGGTTGAAGTCGTTGGTATACAGCGAGCCCAGGTAGACCTGCAGGGTATCGAAGATGTCGGTGATCGCCACCCCGTGGGTCTTGGCCTTCTCCCGGTCGATGGCCGCATCCACCTGTGGCACGTTGACCTGGTAGCTGGTGAACAGGCCCGCCAGCTCCGGCACGTTGCGGCTCTTGGCAATGACGTTCTGGGTTTCCTTGTACAGCGCTTCGTAGCCCAGGTTGCCGCGGTCCTCGATCTGCAGGCGGAAGCCGCCGATGGTGCCCAGGCCTTGTACCGGTGGTGGCGGGAAGATCGCGATGTAGGCGTCCTGGATATCGGCGAACTGAGCATTCAGCGCGGCGGCGATCGCGCCAGCCGACTGGCTGGGGTCCTTGCGCTCGTCGAACGGCTTGAGCGGGGTGAACACGATGCCGCTGTTCGGGCTATTGGTGAAACCGTTGATCGACAGGCCAGGGAAGGCTACCGAGTCGGCCACGCCAGGCTGCTTCAAGGCAATTTCGCTCATGCGCTTGATGACCGCCTCGGTGCGGTCCAGGCTGGCCGCGTCAGGCAGTTGGGCGAACGCCACCAGGTACTGCTTGTCCTGCGCCGGCACGAAACCGGTCGGGGTGGACGAGAAGCCCAGGTAGGTCAGGCCCATCAGGCCAGCATACACGAACAGGGCGATACCGCTGGAGCGGATGACCCGGCGCACACCGCCGACGTAACGGTTGGAAGCGCGGTCGAAGAAGCGGTTGAACGGCGCAAACAGCCAACTGCCCAGCAGCTTTTCGAGGAACCGCGAGAAACGGTCCTTGGGCGCATGGTGGTCCTTGAGCAGCACGGCCGCCAGGGCTGGCGACAGGGTCAGCGAGTTGAAGGCCGAGATCACCGTGGAGATCGCGATAGTCAGGGCGAACTGCTTGTAGAACTGCCCGGTCAGGCCGGAAATGAACGCGGCAGGCACGAACACGGCGCACAGTACCAGGGCGGTGGCGATGATCGGGCCGGTCACCTCGCTCATGGCCTTTTGCGTGGCATCCAGCGGTTTCAGGCCGAGGCCGATGTTGCGCTCGACGTTTTCCACCACCACGATGGCGTCGTCCACCACGATACCGATGGCAAGGACCAGGCCGAACAGTGACAGCGCGTTGAGCGAGAAGCCGAACAGGTGCATGACCGCGAAGGTACCGATCAGCGAGACTGGCACAGCCAGCAGCGGGATGATCGAGGCGCGCCAGGTCTGCAGGAACAGGATCACCACCAGCACCACCAGCACCAGGGCTTCGAACAAGGTGTGCACCACCGCTTCGATGGAGCCACGGACGAACACGGTCGGGTCATAGACGATGCTGTAGTCCATGCCTTCGGGGAAGTCCTTTTTCAGCTCGGCCATTTTCGCCCGCACTTCGTCGGAGATCTCGATGGCATTGGAGCCTGGGCGCTGGAAGATCGGGATGGCGACCGCCGGCTGGTTGTTCAGCAGCGAGCGCAGGGCGTACTGGCTGGAGCCGAGTTCGACCCGGGCGATGTCCTTCAGGCGGGTGATCTCGCCGTCGGCGCCGGCACGGATGATGATGTTCTCGAATTCTTCCTCGCTGACCAGACGGCCCTGGGTGTTGATCGACAGCTGGAAGCTGGTCGAACCCGGGGCGGGCGGGGCGCCCAGCTGGCCGGCGGCCACCTGGCGGTTCTGCTCGCGAATCGCGGCCACCACGTCGCTGGCAGTGAGGTTGCGCGAAGCGGTCTTGTTCGGGTCGAGCCAGACGCGCAGCGAGTAGTCACCCATGCCGAACAGTTGCACGTCGCCCACGCCGCCCAGGCGCGCCAGCTCGTCCTTGATGTTGAGGATGGCGTAGTTGGACAGGTAGAGCATGTCGTAGCGGTTGTCCGGCGAGGTCAGGTGCACGACCATGGTCAGGTCGGGCGAGGCCTTGTCGACGGTGATACCGATGCGGGTCACTTCCTCGGGCAGCTTGGGCTGGGTGCGGGTGACGCGGTTCTGTACCTGCACCTGGGCGTTGTCCAGGTCGGTGCCCAGGGCGAAGGTGATGGTCAGCGTCAGTTTGCCGTCAGCGGTGGACTGGGAAGACATGTACAGCATGTTCTCCACACCGGTGATGGCCTGCTCCAGCGGCGCAGCCACGGTTTCGCCGATAACCTTGGGGTTGGCGCCGGGGAAGTTGGCGCGCACCACCACGGTTGGCGGCACGACTTCGGGGTATTCGCTGATCGGCAGCTGGAACAGCGAGATCGCACCCGCGATCAGCAGCACCAGCGACAGCACTGCGGCGAAAATCGGCCGGGTAATGAAGAATTTCGAGAAGTTCATCGGAGGGGTCCCTTAACCGCGTGGCGCCGGGGCGCTGGCGACTTTCACGTTGTTGCCCGCCACCTTCGGCGCCGGGTTGCTGGCCTCCAGCGCCTGGCGCTGCTGGGCGAGGGCAGCGAGGGTCTGTTCGCTGGCCATCGCGGTCTCTTCCGGTGTTACCGGCGAACCTGGGCGTACACGCTGCAGGCCCTTGACCACGATGCGATCGTCCTTGCCCAGGCCGCTGCGCACGATGCGCAGGCCTTCCAGCTTCGGCCCCAGCTCCACGGCGCGGTAGGCGGCCTTGTTGTCCTTGTCCATCACCAGTACGAACTTCTTGCCCAGGTCGGTGCCCACGGCTTCGTCATTGATCAGTACGGCTTGGTACTGGGCGCTGCCCACCAGCTTCAGGCGGGCGTACAGGCCCGGGGTGAACTGGCCGTCGCTGTTGTCGAACACCGCGCGACCACGGATGGTGCCGGTGCGCGGGTTGACCTGGTTGTCGACGAAGTTCATCTGGCCCAGGTGCGGGTTGCCGGTTTCATTGGTCAGGCCCAGGTACACCGGCGTGCTCTGGCCACGCTGGCCTTCGCGGGCCAGCTGGGTGTACTTGAGGTACACGCGCTCGTCGGCATCGAAGTAGGCGTACACCTTGTCGGTAGACACCACACTGGTCAGCGGCGTGACATCGGCAGTCACGATGTTGCCGGCAGTGAACTGGGCACGGCTGACACGGCCGCTGATGGGCGCGGTGACACGGGTGAAGCTGAGGTTGAGGCGCGCGAGGTCAAGCTGCGCCTGGATCGCGTCGACCCCGGCGCGGGCTTCGGCGGCGGCGCTGCTGCGCGACTCGGCCAGCTCTGCAGAGATGGCGTTGCTGTCACGCAGGCGTTCGCCGCGGCGGGCTTCGTTGGCGCTGCGGATGGCAGTGGCCTTGGCCTGCTGCAGTTGTGCTTCGAGGCGGCGGACCTCGGCCTGGAACGGGCGCGGGTCGATCTGGAACAGCAGGTCGCCTTTCTTGACCTGGGCGCCTTCGGTGAATGCCACCAGGTCGATCTGGCCGGACACCCGTGGGCGCACTTCGACGGTTTCCGGGGCCTCGAGGCGGCCGGTGAACTCGTCCCATTCGTTGATCGGTTGCTCGATCACCTTGGCCACACTGACCTTCGGCGCGGTGGGAGCCTGCACAGCGTCGGGGGTTCGGCCGCAAGCGCTGATCACCACCACCGCCAAGGCAGCGAGGGGAAAGCGCATGGGTTTGAGTGATTGTTCCATGGAGAACTCCGCCAATGTATAAGTAGTGGGCGGAGTGTGAGTGTCTTGCGCGCGAGGCACGAATCGAACGGGACGAAGGTTATTATCACGCTGAATGATATCTGCGGATCAATCATCGACGGCGGGCATGGCCAGGCGGTCAGGGCGCGTGCCAGAGCGCCCCGCTGTGTGCAAACAGGGCGACGTGCGACTTGGTCAATTAGCAGGGTCAAGGCACCCACTACAAGCTGGAACAGTGGGCAAGTCCGCGCTTCAACGCTGACTGTCGCCTGGGCCCTGGCGCCCGCTGCCTTCCGAGCCACTGCCATCCATTCCCGGCAAGTCGCGGTTATCGTTCTGCTTCGCTGGCGGGCTGTCGGGGTCGTTGCCCTTGATGCGCGGATCGGTGTCCCGTGGCACGGGCTTCTCGATCGGATTGAGGGTGCTGTCCACGCCCGGCTTGGGCGCCGGGCTGTGCGGGTCGTCGGGGTAGGTGGGGCCGGTACCGGCCGCCAGGGCCAGCGGCGTAGCGAGCAGGGCGATCAACAGGATGCTTGGGCGGTGCATGGCAGTCTCCTTTGCTTCGGGTAGGGCTGGTACTCCGTTTTGGCCCTACCCGAAACTTCAGGGTGCCATCACCCCGATCAACGGTCACACCACCAGTGACAGCAACAGGATGAAGATGATGCCGACGATCGACAGGATGGTCTCCATCATGCTCCAGGTCTTGAAGGTTTCCGCCACGGTCATGTTGAAATACTGCTTCACCAGCCAGAAACCGGCATCGTTGACATGGGACAGGATCAGCGAGCCGGCACCGGTGGCCAGCACCAGCAGTTCACGGTTCACACCCGGCACCAGGTCGATCACTGGCGCGACGATACCGGCGCCAGTGATGGTGGCGACGGTGGCAGAGCCGGTGGCGATGCGGATTACCGCGGCTACCAGCCAGGCCAGCAGGATCGGTGAAATCTCAGCCTGCACGGCCATCTGCCCGATCACGTTACCCACGCCGGTATCGACCAGCATCTGCTTGAAGCCGCCGCCGGCACCCACGATCAGCACGATCGCGGCGGTCGGTGCCAGGCTCTGGTCAAGCATTTTCATGATCTGCTGACGGTTGAAGCCACGGGCCGCGCCGAAGGTGTAGAAGGCCAGCAGCAGGGCAGCGAGCAGGGCGGTGATGGGATGGCCGATCAGGTCCATCCACTGGCGCACGATGTGCTCGGCGGGCAGTACCACGTCGGCGAAGGTTTTCAGCAGCATCAGCACCACCGGCAGCAGCACGGTGACCAGGGTGATGGTGAAGCTCGGCAGGTTGCCCTGGTCGGACTCCTTGGCGATCTGGTCCATCAGCTCTTGCGAGGGGCTGCCCGGGATGTAGCGGGAGATGAAGTTACCGAACAGTGGGCCGGCGATGACGGCGGTAGGCAGTGCCACTATCAGGCCGTAGAAGATGGTCTTGCCGATGTCGGCGTGGAAGATGCCAATGGCCAGCAGCGGGCCCGGGTGCGGTGGGACCAGGCCGTGCACCACCGACAGGCCGGCCAGCAGCGGGATGCCGATCTTGATCAGCGACACCCCGGAGCGCCGGGCAACGATGAACACCAGCGGGATCAGCAGTACGAAACCGATCTCGAAGAACAGCGGGATACCCACCAGAAAGGCGGCGAACATCATTGCCCAGTGCACGTTCTTCTTGCCGAAGGCGCGAATCAGCGTTTGCGCGATCTGGTCGGCGCCACCGGAGTCGGCCATCAGCTTGCCAAGCATGGTGCCGAGGGCAAGCACGATGCCGACGAAGCCCAGAACGCCACCAAAACCGTCCTGGAACGATTTCATCACCTTGGCCACCGGCATGCCGGAGGTCAGGCCAAGGAAGCCGGCCGCGAGGGTCAGGGCGACGAAGGGGTGGACTTTGAAGTGGGTGATCAGCAGGATCAGCCCGACGATGGTAACCAGCGCGTCGAGCAGCAGGAAGGTATCAGTAGCCAGTCCGAACATGGTTTGAAGGCCTCGGTATTATCGTTGTTTTGGCGTAGATTTTTTGAAACTTTGCCCGCATATACGGGTCGGGTAGCGCTGTCTTTGCCAAGCCGGTGAAGCCGCCGGGTCAGGCGGTTTGTGCCAGGCTCCGCTCACCGTGCTGCTTTAGCCAGCTGTCCACCGCTTCGGCAAGCGCTTCCACGGGCTGGGTGGCGTCAAGAGCCAGGGTCAGGGGTTCGCCACGTGGCGATTCCAGGGCGGCGAACTGGCTGTCGATGAGGCTTGCCGGCATGAAATGCCCAGGGCGGGCCAGCACGCGTTTTTCCGCCTCGGCGGGGGACAGTTCGAGGAACACGAATACCAGCCCGGGCATGGCCTGGCGCAGGGTTTCGCGGTAGCGGCGCTTGAGTGCCGAGCAGGTCAGGATCGGACGCTCACCCGCCTGGGTGGTTGCCTGCAGTTCCTCGCCGAGGCGCACCAGCCAGCCAGCACGGTCGCTGTCGTCCAGGGGGATGCCAGCGCTCATCTTGCGGATATTTTCGGCAGGGTGGAAAGCGTCGCCTTCGATCAGGCGGCCACCGCTTCGGGCGGCGATGGCTGCGCCGATGCAGCTCTTGCCGCAACCGGCCACGCCCATCACCACGATGGCAGACAGGGGAGAATTCATCAGTACCTCCTGCGGGTGAGATAGCGCTGTCTCGTCGCCGACGAACAGTCACCTCCCCGGTGTTATTGATCTTGTCTTACGCAGTATGGACGCTCGGCGGCGAGCCGATGATGGCTGCGACCAAAGATTACGTTGCCTGCGTCCTGAGACAGCGCTACCTTAGTGGCCGTTCCCTTTCCTTGCAAGTAGTAAAATTACAACATTCATGTCCCGCATCGGCTCTCGCACTACAGGTCGTCCTACCCTGGCAGAAGTTGCCAGGCATTCCGGGGTTTCCCCGATTACCGCATCGCGCGCCTTGCGTGGCGTCAGCACGGTTGCCCCGGAGCTGGTGGAAAAGGTCCTTGCCGCAGCGGCGAGCCTGGGCTATGTGGCGAACCCGGCGGCCCGTGCCCTGGCCTCGGCCCGCAGCCAGTCGGTGGTGGTATTGATACCTTCGTTGTCCAACCAGCTGTTCATCGACACGCTGGAAGCCATCCACGATGTCATGCGTCCGCGTGGGTTGGAGGTATTGATCGGCAACTATCACTACGATCTGGCCGAGGAAGAGAACCTGATCCGCAATTACCTGGCCTACCAGCCCTGCGGCATGCTGTTGACCGGTTTCGAGCGCAGCGAGGCGTCGCGGCAAATGCTGGCGGCCAGTGGTGTGCCCTGTGTGCACATGATGGAACTGAACGGCGATGCCGGGGCATTGTCGGTCGGTTTTTCCCAGCAGCAGGCCGGCCGCGCTGCGGCGCGCCATTTGATCGAACGCGGGCGCAAGCGCCTGGCGTTTATTGCTGCGCAGCTCGACCCACGGGTGATGCAGCGCGCCGAAGGCTTCCGCCAGGCGCTGGCCGAGGCCGGCTTGCAGGCGGCCGAGCTGGAGGTGCTGGCGCCGGAACCGTCTTCCATCGCCCTCGGTAGCGCGCTGTTCAGCCAGCTGCTGCAACAGGCGCCGGATGTCGACGGCATCTTCTTCTGCAACGACGACCTGGCCCAGGGCGCGGTTCTGCAGGCGTTGCGCCAAGGGGTCGAGGTGCCACGGCAGGTGGCGATGGTCGGTTTCAACGACCTGCCGGCTTCGGCGCACATGGTGCCGCGGCTGACGTCGATTCGCACGCCCAGGGCCGCCGTAGGACGCGGTGCGGCACAAGCGCTGCTGGCGTTGCTCGATGGCAAGCGGGTACCGAACGCCCAGCAGGACCTTGGCTTCGAATTGATGGTGCGGGAAAGTACCTGAACGTCGAACGACTCTGTAGCGCGCAAAGGTGATGGCACTGTGCTTGCATGGCCCTGACGGCGATCTATGCTCAGGACACCGCGCATACAGGAGGCCGTCGCCATGTTCGATTTTCATCGCAAATCCGATCTGGTCGAGATCCGGCGCAGCCAACAGGCTTTGGCCGGCCTGCAGGCCAAGCTGGCGGCGATCAGCCACTCAATGGCCATGATCGAGTTCGCCCCCGACGGCACCATCCTCGACGCCAACGAACGTTTCTGCCAGGCCATGGGTTACAGCGCCGACGAATTGCGCGGCAAGCATCACCGGCTGTTCTGCCACCCGGACTATGCGAAAAGCGCGGAATACCAGCAATTGTGGCGTGAGCTCGGGCAGAGCAAAGCCATCAGCGGAACCTTCGAGCGCGTCGCCAAGGCTGGCCGCGAAGTCTGGCTGGAGGCCAGCTACATGCCGGTGCTGGATGAGCCGCAGCAGGTCAGCAGTGTGATCAAGATAGCGTCCGATATCAGCCAGCGGGTGGTCGAGGAACACGAGAGCGAAAGCCTGCTCAAGGCCATCAGCCGGTCGATGGCGGTAATCGAGTTCACCCCGCAAGGCCGGGTGATCACGGCCAACCAGAACTTTCTCGACACCATGGGCTATCGCCTGGAAGAGGTGATCGGCCGCCATCACGGGTTGTTCTGCCTGGCGCATGAGCGCGAGTCGGCAGGCTACCGCGAGTTCTGGGCATCGCTCAACCGTGGCGAATACCATTCGCACCGCTTCGAGCGCCTCGACAAGCACGGCCGGACGGTCTATCTGGAGGCTTCCTACAACCCGATCTTCGACAGCAAGGGCCGCTTGTACAAGGTGGTCAAGTTCGCCAGCGACATCACTCGCCAAGTCAGTACCCAGCAGAGTGCTGCCGATGCCGCCCATGCCAGCTCGGTGCAAACCGACGCCTGCGCACGCAAGGGCACCCAGGTGGTGCAGCAGGCCGTGCAGGTGATCGAACAGATCTCCCATGAGCTTAACGACGCTGCTCGCAGCATCGATGCGGTGAGTAAACAGTCGGATGTGATCGGCCAGATCGTGCTGACCATTCGCGGGATTGCCGACCAGACCAATCTGCTGGCGTTGAATGCAGCCATCGAGGCGGCCCGCGCCGGCGAGCACGGTCGCGGTTTTGCCGTGGTAGCCGACGAGGTGCGCAGCCTGGCGGCGCGGACCAGCAAGGCCACCCTGGAAATTGTCGAGGTAGTGCGGCAGAACCATGACCTGTCACTGTTGGCGGTGGCCAGCATGCAATCCAGCCTGACCCGCACCGGGCATGGCGTGGCCCTGGCCAACGAGGCCGGCACGGTGATCATGGAAATTCAGCAGGGTTCACGGCACGTGGTGGATGCCATCAGCCAGATCAGTTCGACGCTGCAATTGCACTGAGCGCATCGCCCAGCTCGCCTAGCAGCGTCTGCAAGCTGTGTTCAAGTTGCGGGCGCAGTTGCGCCGTTGGCAGGCCCTGACCCTGGGCCTGTTCGATGGCTTCGCACGCTTTGACCAGCGCGCGCATCTTGAGCATCTTCGCGCCGCCCTTGATCCGGTGAGCCAGGGCGCTCACGGCCTCGTCGGGAGCGTCTGCAGCCAGTGCGCGCAACGTGGCCAGGTCTTCGCTGACGCTTTGCGACAGTTGTTCCAGCAAATGCCGGGTCAGTTGTTCATCGTCCTGGGTCAGGTGGCGCAGCTCGCCGAGGTCGAACCCACTGGCGGGGTGTGCTGGTGGCTGGTGCCGGGGCTGGGCCTGGGACAGATGGGTCTTGAGCGTACGTAGGCCGATCGGTTTGAACAGGCATTCGTCCATGCCGCTGGCCAGGCAGCGGGCGCGCTCCTCGGCCTGGGCGTTGGCGGTCACGCCGAGAATCCGGCACGGCGCCAGGCCGCGCTCGCCCTCGAGGCTGCGGATACGACGGGTCAACTGGTGGCCGTCCATGACCGGCATGCTGCAATCGGTAATCACCAGGTCGAAGTGAGCGGTCTGCCAGTGTGCCAGCGCGACTTCGCCGTTTTCGGCCAATGTCACGCAGTGCCCCAGGCTATGCAGCTGGCGCTCCAGCAGCAGCAGGTTGGCGGGGTAGTCGTCGACCACCAGTATGTTCAGCGGGCCGCTGCTGCTTTCCAGTGGCGGGGCATCCTGTTCGGCCTGGGACGGTGCTGTACAGGCGGGCAGTTGCAGGTTGATCTGCACCTTGGTGCCCACGCCTTCGACGCTCTGCAAGCTCAAGGTACCGCCCATCAGCTCGGCCAGGGTTCGGCTGATGACCAGGCCCAGGCCCGCGCCCTGGCGGGCCCGCGGGCCCTCGGCCTGGACAAAGGCGCTGAACAGCCGGGCCTGGTCGGCAGGGCTGATGCCGATGCCTGTGTCCCGCACCGTCAGTTCCACCGTCAGTTGGTCGGTGTCGGAGGCCAGGAGCAGCAGGCTGGCCTGGACCTCGCCACGGTCGGTGAACTTGATGGCGTTGCTGATCAGGTTGGACAACACTTGCTTGAGGCGCAGCGGATCAGCCAGGACCCAAAGCGGCGCAGCAGGCAGTTCGCTGTGCAGGTGCAGGCCTTTGGCTCGCGCGTTGCCTTCGAACACACGCACACTGGCCCGTACCAGCTCGACCAGGTTGGTGGGCACCGGCTGCAGGGTGATATGCCCGGATTCGATACGGGAAATGTCAAGAATATCGCCGATCAGCTCAAGCAAGCCGATGGCCGAATCGTGCGCGGTTTGCAAGGTCTGGGAGTCGCAGTGGCCGCTGCGGCTATCTTCCAGGGCCAACTCGAGCAAGCCGATCACCGCATTCATCGGGGTACGGATTTCATGGCTCATGGTGGCCAGGAAAGTACTTTTGGTCTGGCTGGCCTGCTCGGCATCGTCCTTGGCCTGACGCAGTTGCTCCAGCAGGCCTCGGCTCAGTGCCAACTGCGCTTGCAGGGCATGCTGGGCCTCGGTGCGCTGATTGATCAGTTTGCGCAGGTAGCTGTTCCAGAACACCACCCCGGCCAGCAGCAAGGCCGACAGCACCAGTACCTGCAGGGCCAGGGTGCGGTAGTCACGCCAGGGGCTGTCGCTGACCAGGGTGCTGGTGCGCCAGCGGTTGATCAACTGGTCCAGTTCGTCCGGGGGGATGCTCAGCAGTGCCTTGTCGAGGATTGCCTGCAGCTGGGGCTGATCTGCGGCCACGGCAAAGGCCGCGACGGCTGGGTCTTCGTCGAGCACAGTGGTGATGCGCAAGCGGTCCTTGAACACGTGGTTGATGTAGTAGGCTGCATTGATATGGCTGCTGAGGGCGACGTCTGCATCGCCGTTGGCCACGGCCTCCATCAGGCCCAGCGGGTTATCCACCTCGACCACTTTGGCCTGGGGGTAGCGCCGCTGCAACATGGCCCGTTGCGGGGAGCCGCGTACCAAGGCAATGCGCTGGCCGTGCAGGGCGTTGGCCAGTACGGGCGACGTGGGCTCGCTGCGGGTGACCAGTACCCGTGGGCTGACCAGGTAGGGGCGGGTATAGCGCAATCGCTTCGAACGGTCCGCACCGTAACCCAGGGCACCGATCATCTGCGCATCACCACGCATCAGGCGCTCGATCATCGCATGTGCCGAAGGGCTTTCGACCGGCCGGAAGCGTAGCCCCGTGCGCAGCGATATCTGCTTGAGCAGATCGAGGGTGATGCCGCTGGGGTGATGCTGGGCATCGTTGAAGGTCAGCGGTGCCAGCGATGTATTGATCAGTACGCTGACGTTGGGATTGGCGGCAATCCAGGCTTCTTCTTCATCGGTCAGGGCGGCAAGGTGGCGCTGCAGCAGCAGGCTGGTGTTGCCGCTACTCCAGCGACGCAGGATGTTCAAGCGTTCGCTTTCGCTGATGCGCGTCAGCGCCTTGTCGACCAGCCGGCGCAGGCGCGGGTTGTCATTGGCCAGGGCGAAGGCAAACGCTCCGGGCGCGACCTGACAGAAGTGATCGATCTTCAATGTGCCCTGGTAACTCTTGCCAATCGTGAAGTCGGTGCTGATGGCATCGCCCAGGTAGGCGTCGGCCTCACCCAGTTCGACGGCAGCCAGGCCAGCGAGGGTGGAGCGATACAGGCTTAGGTGGGCCTTGGGATACAGGGCATGGACAGTGTTGGCGGGCAAGTAGTGGTCGACCATGGCCAGGCGCAGGCCAGCGAGGTCCGAGGCGCTTTTCAAGCGCTGTCCCTCGCGGGTGACGATGACCGGAAGGTCTTCGGCGTAAGGGGCACTGAGACTGAGCTGGGCGTCGGCCGCCTCGAATGCGTTGGAACTGCCCAACAGGTCGATACGGCCATCGCGTAGCGCAGCAATGGCTTCGTGGCGGCTGTCGAAACGGCGTACCTCGATATCGACGCCTAGCTGCTCGCCAATGATGCCTGCGTAATCGGCGCTCAGACCTTCATAGTCACGTTGGCTGACATTGATTTCCAGCGGCGGGTAGTCGGGCCGCGAACTGCCCAGCAGCAGACGTTGACGTTGCTGCAACCATTGCCGGTCCTCGCTGGAGAGTGCCAATGGAGCGGCGGCACTGAGCGAGCGGGCCAGCAACTGGCGGGGCTCGCTGTTGGCCAGCAGCGCACTGGAACTGGCCAGAGCAACGGCCAGGAGGGCGCTCGCCAGCAGGTGTTTCATCGCGGCTGCACGCTCACTGGGCACCGTTGCGCTTGGCCAGGTCGACCATTTCCACCAGGGATTCGGTCTTGAGTTTTTCCATGATGCGGCCCCGGTAGGTGCTGATGGTCTTGGCGCTGAGGTTCATGCAGAAGCCGATGTTCTTGTTGTTCTCGCCGCGCGCCAGGCGCCGCAGCACTTCCATTTCACGGTTGGACAGGCTGGCCAGGCGCACCGGCTCGCTTTCCAGGGAGTTGCTGTTGACCGACATCTGCGGGAAAGTCGAGTAGCCCTTGACCAGGGCCTTGAGGGCAAACAGCAATGCCTCGTGGTCTTCTTCCTTGGTGACGAAGGCACCGATCCCGGCGTCCAGGCAGCGCCGTACGTACAGGTCGGTCGCTTGCCCGGTCAGGACCATGATCTTGGGCACCGGCTCCAGGCATTGCAGGCGTTTGATCACCTCCATGCCATCCAGACCGGGCAGGCCGATATCGAGAATGACCACATCCGGGCGCAGTTCGCGCGCTACCTGCGCCACTTCACTGCCATTGCCGGTCTCACCGATGACATGGAAGCGCTCGCGCTCGAGCAGTATGCGCAAGGACAGCCGGACGATGGGGTGGTCGTCAACAATCAGTACGGTTGTCATGAGGGAAACTCCTGTCGGGATGTGGTCCGCTTCCTGGAACACTCAGGAATACGTCGGCAAGTGGGTTTATCGGAAGCGCTGCACGATACGACCATTCCCGAAATTTGGTAATGCCGAGTATAGAAGTGTTGAAAGTCCCCGCGCTTGTTGTTGAAAAGTCCTACAAATATGGGAAGCATCACCCTACCAAAGCGGTGATGTCCATTGGTTGAGGTCGGTCAAGCGCAGGCGGCATGCGCCTTGTTCACACGCTGGGTTGAGGCAGGATTGTTGGTCAGCGCCTGGCCAACCCGCGTCGGGCGGGCCACCAGCTGGCCGGAGCAGTTCGGGCAGCGCCCCTGGAAACGGGTTTCGGCACAGGTGCGGCAGAACGTGCATTCGAACGAGCAAATCAACGCATCAGGGCTGTCACCCGGCAGGTTGGTATCGCAGCACTCGCAGTTGGGGCGTAGATCCAGCATTGGCATGACTCCTGTTCGCGGTAGGAACAGGGAGTCTGCTATGCCTGCGACGAGCCTGGCAATGCTCAGTTTCCAGGGCGATACAGATGGGCGTGCCCGGCACGGTACAAAGCCGACTCGGCGAACGGTGTGTCGCCGAGCACAGGGCCGACCAGGATCAGCGTGGTACGCCGAAAGTCCTTCGCTGCTGCGCGTTGGACGATATCGCCCAAGGTGCCACGCACCCAGTCCTGGTCTGGCCAGGTGGCGCGATGCACCACCGCCACCGGGCAGTGGGCGCCGTAGTGCGGCAGCAATTCATCGACAATGCGCGGCAGGTGCCGGACCCCCAGGTGAATCGCCAGCGTGCTGCCATGCCGCGCCAGGTCGCCCAATTGCTCGCCGGGTGGCATTGGCGAGCTATCGCCATAGCGGGTCAGGATGATCGTCTGGGCGACGTTCGGCAGGGTCAGTTCGCAGCCGAGCAGGGCGGCGCTGGCCGCTGTGGCAGTGACCCCTGGAACGATCTGGTAATCGATGCCCAACGCCTGCAGGTGGCGGATCTGTTCGCCAATGGCGCCGTACAGGCTGGGGTCGCCGCTATGTACCCGGGCCACGTCATGGCCTCGCTCATGCGCGCTGCGCATGGCGGCGATGATCTGCTCCAGGTGCAGTTCGGCACTGTTGATCACGGTCTCGGCCTGATGGCCCGCGAGCACCGCGGCAGGGACCAGCGAGCCGGCATAGATGATCACCGGGCACTGGCGGATCAGCCGTTGCCCCTTGACTGTGATCAGTTCCGGGTCGCCAGGGCCGGCACCGATGAAATAGACCGTCATGGAAAGTCCTTGCAGAAAAGTTGCGGTGAAACCTTCAACAGGCCAGGGCGAGGGTCGCCGGGCCCAGTACCTGACGCGTCAGCAGCAACCTGGCGGTGCCACGTCGCTGGGTGGCCAACGCCAGTGCTGAGCTTTCTGCCACGCCCCAGCAGCCGCTGTGGGCATGCGCTGTGGCAGAGCGGTGGCTGAGCTGCGCCTGGTAGGCTTGTAGCTGCGCGGTAGGGTACAGCACCAGGGGCACGGCGAGGCGTTCGGCCAGCTGTTGCAGGCCAGGTTCGTCGGCCTTCAGGCTGATACTGGCGATACCATGCAGGTCGGCCAACGCCAGGCGCTGATTGCTCAGGGCCTGGTGCAGCAACGCTTCCAATGCCTCCGCCGGGCAACCCCGGCGGCAGCCGAAGCCGGCATAGAAGGCCGTCATCAGGCCTGTTTGGCGCGGCGGAACAGCCAGGCGCTGAGCAGGCCCAGGGCCAGCCAGAAGGCGGCGTTGGTCAGCCACGAGGCAAGCTTGAACTGGCCTTCCAGCGCCTCGGGGGCCAGGCTTTCATGCACCTCGGGTTGTGGCGCGCCAATCACATGCGGGACCACCAGCAGGGCGGCGCCCAGCACTTTCAACAGCCAGTGGCGGGCGAACACCAGCAAGGCCAGGCCCAGGGCGGTAGCGCTGGCCGTGCCAATCCACCAGGCCTGGCGTTGCTCCAGGTCGGCGGCAGCGGTGCCTGGCAATTCCGGCGGCAGGCCCAGTGTCGGGGCCAGGCAGAACACGGCAAAGCCGGCCAGGCCCCACAACGCACCGATGCTGACGCGCCGCGGTTCGCGCAGGCTGTACAAGGCGCTCAGGATCAGGGCGAAACCGACTGCGACCACCAGGTTGCCGCCGGTGGTCGACAGCACACGCTGCCAGCCGTCTTCCGGCGACCAGGCTTCAGCGTTGTGCTCATGGGCAGGCACTTCGCCGTCATGTTCGTGGTGGGTGGCGGGCGCCGACGACTCGTAGGTTTCCGCTTCAAGAATCAGCGGAGCGACCCAGAAGCTTTGCAGCAGGGTCAGCAGCAAGGCTGCCAGCAGCCCGCTGAAGCCCGCGACACGGGCAATGCGCATGATCATCAGGGGTACTCAGTGGCAGGGGAAGGCGGCGCTGTGGCGGGTGTCGTGGGCAGCGTTGTGCACGGCCTCGATGTGCGAGAAACCGGCGAAATACACCAGGCACAGGCCCAGCAGGCTGGCGCCGACGGCGATCACGACGCGCTGGCTGAGGGTGACGGGGGTGGTAAGGCTGTGTTGCTTGGCGCTGATGACGGGCATGACGCGTTCCTCTGCTGTTTGGGGCAATGGGCAAGCGCGGCAGCCCCGGGCGTGACGGCCCAGGGGGATGCAACAGCGCCCGCCCACCGCGGGGTGTTCATGAACGCCAGGCCGGTCTCCGGGCTTGCGAGGAGGAGTCGGGCTCCTGGAAAGCATCACCTTCCCATGCCCGACTACAGGGCACAGTGGTCTTGACGCTTCGCTCGCTTACCGTTGCGGGGGCAGCACCGGCTTTGCCCGGCCCTGCTGGAGAGCCATGACGCACCGGTTTCCCGTTTCACCCCCAAGGGGGCACCTGAACGCGAGGTGTAAGAAGAGCATGGGGCGGGCCTGGCGTCAATTGCCAGATGCCTCTGGGGCAGTGCATTGGCTGGCGCCGGGCATGCGCTGCGAAGGGCTGCGCGGCAGCCGCGGCAATGCGCGAATGGCCTGATCAACCGCGCGCAAATGCCGCCAGCTTTTCGCCATCCAGTCGATAGCGTACCCACTCATCCTGGGCCTCGGCCCCCAGCGATTGGTAGAACCCGATCGCCGGCTCGTTCCAGTCCAGTACGCTCCATTCAAGCCGTCCGCACTGGTTGGCCAGCGCTTCGCGGGCAATGTGTCGCAGCAGTTGCCGCCCGGCACCGTCGCCGCGTTGTTCAGGGGTCACGTACAGGTCCTCGAGATAGATGCCGTTGCGCCCCAACCAGGTTGAATAGCTGTAGAAATACACGGCAAAGCCGATCGCCCGGCCATTGCGCTCGCAGATCAGGCTGTGCACCGTGCTGCCTTCGCCGAACAGGCTGTGCTCGATATCGGCAACGCTGGCGATCACCTCGTGGCGGGCGCGTTCGTATTCGGCCAGTTCGGTGATGAAGGCCAGGATCTGCTCGGCATCGGAGCGTACGGCAGGGCGAATGGTGACGGTCATGGCGACGGCTTCCTTGGGCTCGTGATGTCGGTACAGTAATGTGTATCTACGTAATTTGTCGAAACTGTACCAGTCGCGGAGAAGGCAACTTCGCTAGTGTGGCAGCACCCATGAAGAAAATGGAATGCCCGCCATGCTTGCCTCTGCCGACCTGCTGACTGCCTTTGTGCTATTTGCCTTCGTATCCTCGATCACGCCAGGCCCCAACAACACCATGCTGCTGGCGTCGGGGGTGAACTTCGGTGTGCGCCGCTCGATTCCGCACGCCATGGGCATCAGTGTCGGTTTCATGGTGTTGGTGCTGGCTGTCGGCCTGGGCCTGGGCGAGGTGTTCAAGGCTTGGCCGACGCTGTACACGGTACTGCGCTATGCCGGCGCCGCCTACCTGCTGTACCTGGCCTGGAAGATCGCTACCTCCGGGCCGGTCGGCACGGCCTCGTCCAGCGCCCGTAAACCGTTGGGCTTCTGGGGGGCTGCGGCATTTCAATGGGTCAACCCAAAGGCCTGGGTGATGGCGGTGGGGGCCATTACTACCTATACACCGACGCAGGGCTACGTGGCCAACGTGATCGTCATTGCGGCCTTGTTCGCCTTGGTCAACCTGCCCAGCGTAGGGGTCTGGGTGATGTTTGGCAGCGCCCTGCGCAAGCTGTTGCAGAACCCGCGCTGGCTGATGCTGTTCAATGTCCTGATGGCCTTGCTGCTGGTGATTTCACTGTACCCATTGCTGTTTGTAGAATCGGCGTTTTCCTGACCCCGCGAGTACAGCAAGCCGATGCAGTTGGTTCCCTGGTCCCATGAATGCGCCGAAGGTTTCACCCTGCGTGGCTGGCGGACCCCAGCCAGTGGCAGGCCGTTGCTGCATTTTTTGCACGGCAACGGCTTTTGCTGCCTGGCCTATCAGCCACTGCTGATGCGTTTGAGCGAGCATTTCGACCTGTGGCTCAGCGATGTCCAGGGCCATGGCGACAGCGACCATGGCGGGGTATTTCGAGGTTGGAATCGTACCGCTGCGCTGGCTGTGGACGCTTTCGCCGCCGGGCGTGGCGAGTATGGCGACGTACCGCGATTTGCCGTGGGGCACAGCTTCGGGGGCGTGCTCACGGGGCTGATCCTGGCCAATGAGCCGCAACTGTTCAACCGCGCCGTGCTGCTTGATCCGGTATTGTTCAGTCGGCGCATGCTCGGGGTAATGGGCGCGGCCGCATTGCTTGGCCTGCACCGGCGCCACGCCCTCGCACGCAAGGCCGCCGGCCGCCGCAGCCACTGGCCTGATCGAGAGGCAGCGCTGGCTTCGCTGCAAGGCCGCGGTATTTTCAAGGGGTGGACCGATGCAGCGCTGCAAGCGTATGTCGAGCATGCCATCGGTGATTGCGGTGAGGCGGTGGTACTCAAGTGCCGACCCAGCCGCGAAGTGGAAATATTCAGTTCGTTCCCCCGACGCCTTTGGGCCAGCCTGACGGCGATCCGCACACCCACGCAGGTGTTGTATGGCGAGCACACGTATCCCTTCGTGCCGCATTCGGTCCAGCGCCTGGCCGCGCTCAATCCTCTGGTGACCGGCAGGCAGGTTGCCGGTGGGCACTGCTTCATGCAGGAATATCCCGAGGCTTGTGCCGATGCCGTGCGGGCCTTCCTGCTGCAGCAGCCGGCGGGGTAGTTTTCCAGGCAGCATTGGGCAGGACGGCGTGGGGAATGTTGGGCTTTGCCCGAGCCTACGCACACACGCCATATGCTTCTGATTGTCCTCCAGGTGGAACGATGTATGTCGTTTCAGCCAGCTACTGCCTGATTGGCATCGCTGGTAAGGTGATCGCAGTCAAGAGAGGAGTCTTCTCATGAAAAGCATACTGGGTATCCACCGCAGCCCTCACGCCCATTGGGTGGGTGATGGCTTCCCGGTGCGCAGCCTGTTCACCTACGACAGTCTGGCCAGCAAGATCAGCCCGTTTCTGTTGCTGGATTACGCTGGCCCTCATCCGTTCACCCCGACCAGCGCGCGGCGCGGCGTCGGCCAGCATCCCCACCGCGGCTTCGAGACCGTGACCATCGTCTACCAGGGCGAGCTGGAGCACCGAGACTCCACGGGTGCTGGTGGCTTGATCGGGCCCGGTGACGTGCAATGGATGACCGCTGCCAACGGCATCATCCATGAGGAGTTCCATTCCCAGGGCTTTGCCCGCAGCGGTGGCATGCTGGAAATGGTCCAGCTGTGGGTCAATCTGCCGGCGCGGGACAAGCGAGCAGCTGCTGGCTACCAGACGCTGCTGGCCAAGGATATCCCGGTGGTCATGCTGGACAGCGAGGGCGGTAGCCTGCGGGTGATCGCGGGTGACTATCATGGGTACTCGGGGCCGGCCCGAACCTTTACCGCCATGGATGTCTGGGACTTGCGCCTGAATGCCGGTGCCACGCTGCGCCTGCCGGTGGCCGCCGGGCGCAACGCGGCGCTGGTGGTGTTGCGCGGCAACGTGCGCATCAACCACGAGCGCGAAGCTGGCCCGGCCAGCCTGGTGTTGCTTGACCGGTCGGGTGAAGATGTCGCCGTCGAAGCGCTGGATGGCGCCAGCGTACTGCTGCTCAGCGGTGAGCCGATCGATGAACCGATCGTGGGTTATGGCCCGTTCGTGATGAACAGTCAGGCGGAGATTGCCGAGTCGTTCGATGATTTCCATGCCGGGCGGTTCGGGCAGATGCACGATGCGCGGGATACGGCGGAACCTTGACTGAAGAACCTGTACCGGCGAAAGGGCCGGTACAGGCAATGCATTTGCTGGCATGATGCGGCCATGGTCAAACTCACTTCCCTGCACATGGTGCGCCGATCACTGCCTGGCACCAGCCACCATACCCTGTGGCTACGCTACCGCGCCCCTTACCATTGGCCCTCGACCCTGGACTTCCTCGCCGCCCGCTGTATCCCTGGCGTCGAGACTTGTGTGAACGGCACCTACCGCCGGTCGCTGGTGGCTACCGGGCGGCATGCGGTGGTGCACGCCACACCTTCGGGTAACCAGTACCTGCGCATCCGTCTTGAAGGCGTTCCGGCCCGGGCGCTGCCAGGCCTGATCGCCAGGCTGAGGCGGGTCTTCGACCTTGATGCCGACCCCGCGTACATCAATGCCGCGCTTTCCCACGATCCGCTGATGGCCCGCTTGCTGCAGAAGCGCCCAGGCTTGCGCGTGCCACAAGGCTGGGACGCCTGTGAGCAGGCTGTGCGCACGGTGCTGGGCCAGCAGATCAGCGTGGCCGGGGCCATGACCCTGGCCGGCCGCCTGGTGCAACGCCATGGTGAAGCCCTGCGCCTGGCTGTGCCGGGCTTGAGCCACGTTTTCCCGGCACTGTCGGTATTGGCGGCTGCGCAGTTCGATAACATGGGGATGCCACGTGCACGTGCAGCGACCCTGGGTACGCTGGCCAACGCCTTGCTCGCCGAACCCGGGTTGCTGCAGCGCGGGCAACCGCTCGATGCACTGCTGCGCAACCTGTGCCAGCTCAAAGGGATCGGCCCTTGGAGCGCGTACTATCTGGCACTGCGCCAGGCCGGCGCAGCCGACGCCTTGCCGTTGGGCGACGTGGCCTTGGCCAAGGCGCTGCGCAGGCTGGAAGGCGATGAGGCGAACCTGGCCGAACGGGCCCTGGCCTGGCAGCCCTGGCGGGCGTATGCGGCCCAGCACCTGTGGGCTTCGCTGGGGGCCTGAGGGGACCGCTCGTCGTTAAATTCGCCATTGCATCCGAACACTCGGCGCGCACCGGCAATCTTCCACTAAGGTGCTAAAGGATTCCCGCATGATCATTGTCCAGGCGCTATGAATGGCTGCCCAGGCATGCGCAATATCAATTGGCACCCCGCCTGGCAAAGGTGTACTCACACAACAGGCCATCCCACAGAGAGGGTCATACCATGTCGTTGATAGGAGTTTCGATGCTGGAGATGCGGCAGATGATCGAGCAGGCCTGCCTGCCCGACCGCTGTGAAGTCAGCTGCCCGGACGGCGCCAACCTGACCATCCGCCTGGGTCAGGGCCAGAGTCTCGATGAGGGCGTGACCCTGAGCGGGGTCCCGCTGCAAAGCCTCAACAGCTGCCGCGACCTGGTCAACCTGGTCGGGCAGCTGCACGCGCTGCGTGACAGTCACCCCGCACCACTCAAGGCGATTGCCTGAGGGGGCCCTTTGCGCTCCGGTCAGCCCAGGCTGGCCGGGCGCACATATTCCGGCATCAGGCCGTTGAACCAGAACAGGATCATCGCCACCAGGATGGTCACCAGCAGCAACAGACCTACCCCCCACACACAGGTCGCGAACAGCATGGCCTGTTCTTTCTTCAGCCGCAGGAAGGTCTGCAATCCGCCATACAGCAATACACTGGCATACGCCGACGCCGCCAAAAGCGCGACCACGGCCAGCCAGCGGATCGGCAGCAGGCCGACCACCCCGGCAAAGAACCACGGCGTGGCGCAGTAGGCAGCAAAGCCGATGCACTGGTTAAGGCTGGGCTGAGCATCGAAACCTCGCGACATCCAGCGAATCATTACCCCCATCAGCATGACCCCGACCACCGTGGTGACGTAGAGCAAGGCGGCCAGCTGCGCGGCACTGCCCATGCTCAGGCGCACCCGCTCCTCGGCCGCAAGGCTCCAGCCGAACGTGGTGGTGCCGACGAACAGGCAAACGGCCGGGATCAATGCCATGACCAGCAGGCGCGGCAGGTATTGCTGCGGGTGGTCTTCTTCTGCCCGGCGGATGTCCAGCCAGGCGTCGGCGGGATGTGTGAAGAGCTTGAGCAACGGACTGTTCATGACGTTCTCCGGCAGGCGTGGGCTCTTTTGTATGGAGATGCGCCGTGCCTGGCAGGTTCAGCCGGGTTGCCCACCGTTGATCGGCTATTGCAGTTCCAGCAGCAGGTTCAGCCCGCCATCCCCGCACTTGCCCTGGTCGCGAACCACGCCGTGGTAGCTGCGCCCATCCCAGACAAACGCCACGCTGTGGGCGCGCTCCACCTTGTCGGGCAACGGCGGGCAGATGTGCAGGCGCAGGCCTGGGCGACCTTGCAGGTTGAGGGCGGCAATCTGGCACTGGCATTCCATGCTCTGCGCGACCGGGCCGAACAGGGTGTCGCGTACGTAATCGAGCTGCAGGGAGGCATTGGGCGCGCGGCAGGGCATTTTCATGGTCGCGCTACTCCGGTGCAAAGACGGCTGGCAGAGTACAGGTAGGGCATGGCGGGCTCCAGGCTGAAAATGGCGTGGCCTATCTTTTGAAGCTTGCCAGGCCAAGATGTTCAACCTGTTTCATGCGCGTTCATCCAATTTGCGCCGATGCTGCAGCACAGGCCTGGTTCAGCGCCCGGCCTTGCGCAAGGTCAGGTTGATCCGCCGTTCACCCAGGCGCGGATGCACGCCGGGCTTGATCGGCAGCACGCCATGGAAGCGCAAGCGGTCTTCACCACCCCAGACCAGCACATCGCCATGGTTCAGGGCGATGTGGCGGGTCTTGTCGGCGCGCTGCAAGCCACCGAACAGGAACACCGCCGGCAAGCCCAGGGACAGCGACACGATCGGTTGACTGAAATCCTGCTCGTCGCGGTCCTGATGCAGGCTGAGGCGGGTACCGGGAAGGTAGTGGTTGACCAGGCAGGCATCCGGCACGAAACCGTCGAACCCGGCCATGGCCGCCGCACGGCTGGCCAGGGCAAGCAGTACCGGGGGCAGGGCGGGCCAGGGTTGGCCGCTGAGCGGGTCGCAGTGGCTGTAACGGTAGCCCTGTTCATCACTGACCCAACCCAGCGTGCCGCAGTTGGTCAGCCCTACTGCCATGCGCAGGCCGCCCGGGGTGTACATGTGCCGGAAGGGCGCGGCACGCAGCACCGGGCGCAGGGCGTCGAGCAGAGGCTCGACTTCGGCCAGGGCAAAGCCGGGCAGCAGCACGGTGTGGCTGGCCAGGCGTTGCGCCTGGGTGCCGAACAGGTCGAGGTCGGACTGGATCATTGGCTGGAGTGTCGGGCCGGGTAGCAGCCATTGTACTGCGCTTGACGGGCCAGGCCTATTCATGGGCAAGCCCGTTGCTAACCACAAGTCATGTTGAGCGAAATGAAATCTATTGATAATTATCAATAGGTTGACGCTGATAATTAAAGTCAAAAATCACCATTTGCACGGCTTGTCGACCAACGGCAGGTTGACGAACGCGCACGGTTTTGCTGTATTGAAACCGGTTTCATCGCTACCAGCACAAGCATAAGGAACAACCCATGCCCGACGCGCCTGCCCATGCCCGTGAACGAGTCACCATCAGCGAAGTCGCACGTGTCGCGGGCGTTTCCAAGGCCACCGTCTCGCGTTATATCGGTGGCGATCGGCAGTTGCTGGCCGAAGCCACTGCCAAGCGCCTGGAGCAGGTCATCGAGCGCCTCGGTTACCGCCCCAACCAGATGGCTCGTGGCTTGAAGCGCGGTCAGACGCGGCTGGTCGGCATGCTGGTAGCCGATATCCTCAACCCCTATTCGGTGGCCGTTATGCACGGCGTGGAAACCGCCTGCCGCCAGCACGGCTACAGCCTGGTGGTATGCAACACCAACCGCGACGACGAGCAGGAACGTCACCACTTGGTGGCGTTGCAGTCGTACAACGTCGAAGGGCTGATCGTGAACACCCTCGGCCATCACCCCGGTGAACTGCTCAATCTGCAGCGCGACATCCCCATGGTGCTGGTCGACCGCCAACTGCCCGAGCTGAATGTCGACCTGGTGGGGCTGGACAATGCCGACGCAGTCGAGCAGGCCCTGGACCACCTGCAAGCCCAAGGCTACCGCGATATCCTTGCGGTCACCGAGCCGCTGGATGGCACCAGCTCACGCCTGGAGCGGGTTCAGGCGTTCGCCGCGTCGATCGGCCGTCGCCCTGGCATGCGCCAGCAGGTGCTGGAGAGCACCCCTGCCTTGAATGGCCAGCTGGCTTCGTTTCTCGCCGGCAATGGCCATGGCCCGCAGGCCATCTTCACTTTCAACGGCATCGCCACCCTGGCCGTGACCCGGGCCCTGCACGACGCCGGCTGCAATCTGTTCGCGGACGTCGGGCTGATTGCCCTGGACGACCTCGACTGGTACCCCTTGGTCGGCAGCGGCATCACCGCACTGGCCCAGCCCACCGAGCGTATCGGCATGGCAGCATTCGACAGCCTGCTGGCTCGTCTGCGCGGCGGTAGCGGTGCGGCCAGGCGCATCGACTTCAAGGCCAACCTGATCATCCGCGGTTCAACTCCCCGACAGTAGCCAACGGCAGGTGACTGCCTGCTGGTGCCGTCAAAAAATGAAACCGGTTTCACAAGGACAACAACAATGTACGCGAACCCCGTTTCCATCAGCCTCTCCAGTTACGGTGCCGATTTTGTCAGGCAGCGTGGCCAGGAGCAGTTCCTTGACCTGCTGGCTGCCGCTGGCGTTAGCCGGGTGGAATTGCGCGAGGAACTGTTTACCTGTGCACCGGATACTGCAGCGCTGGCTGCGGCCATTGCCACGCTGCGCCTGGACTGCGTGTATTCCACACCACTTGAACTGTGGACGGCGCGAGGCCTGCCTGACCCACAACTGGTGCACAAGCTGGCAACCGCACACGCCCTTGGCGCGGTGGCACTCAAGGTTTCCCTGGGGCACTACCGGGAAGGTTGCGATATCGCGGCCCTGGCACGGCTGTTGCCAGGGCCCGGGCCGGTGTTGCTGGTGGAGAACGACCAGACCGTGCAGGGTGGCAGAATCCAGCCGCTGCAGCAGTTTTTCCAGCGTGCGGAAGACCATGGGCTGAGCCTGGGCATGACGTTCGACATTGGTAACTGGCAGTGGCAGGGCGAGCCTGCCCGGCAGGCCGCACGCCTGCTCGGCCGCTGGGTGCGTTACGTGCATTGCAAAGCCGTGCAGCGCCTGGCCGATGGCCGCCTGGTTGCCGTACCACCCCAGGCCGCGGACCTGCAGGAATGGGTTGCGCTGCTGGCCGAGTTTGTCCCCGGTGTGGTGCGCGCTGTCGAATATCCCTTGGCCGGCGATGATCTGCTGGTGCTGACCCGCACCCACGTGCGCAACTTGTCGGCGCTGGGGCGGCGTGCAACAGCGCACGAGGAGCCGAGCCATGCATGAACATGACGTGCTGTGTTTCGGGGAGACCATGGCCATGTTCGTCGCCGAGCAGACCGGTGACCTGGCCAGCGTCGACCAGTTCGGCAAACGCATCGCCGGTGCTGACAGCAACGTGGCCATCGGCCTGGCGCGGCTCGGCTTCAAGGTCCGCTGGCTGAGCCGGGTGGGTGACGATTCGCTGGGCCGTTTCGTGCTCGACAGCCTGCGCCGCGAAGGCCTGGATTGTTCGGGCGTGGAAGTCGATGCCAGCTATCCCACCGGCTTCCAGCTCAAGGCCCGCTGCGACGATGGCAGTGATCCGGCAGTGGAGTACTTCCGTCGTGGCTCGGCGGCCAGCCGACTGTCGCCGGCAATGATTCGCCCGGGCTGGCTGCAGGCTCGCCACCTGCACGCCACCGGGATCCCGCTGGCTCTGTCGGAAGGTTCTCGGGCGCTGTCCCATGCCCTGGTGGATGGCATGCGCGCCGCCGGGCGCAGCATTTCCTTCGATCCCAACCTGCGTCCCTCGCTGTGGCCTGACCAGGGCAGCATGGTGCGCGAAATCAATGCCCTGGCGGCCAAGGCTGACTGGGTGTTGCCAGGCCTGGAGGAGGGCCGGCTGCTGACCGGCCAGCAGGCTCCAGCAGACATCGCGGCGTTCTACCTCGACCTGGGGGTGAACCGGGTGGTGATCAAGCTGGGCGAGGCGGGTGCCTACTTCCGCGGTGCCGAAGGCGAAGGCCTGGTCGCGCCGGTGCCGGTCAGCCGCGTAGTGGACACCGTCGGTGCCGGCGATGCCTTCGCTGTCGGCGTGCTCAGCGCGCTTCTGGAAGGGCGGTCCATGGCCGAGGCCGTGGCGCGTGGCAACTGGTGCGGCAGCCGCGCCGTGCAGTCGCGGGGTGACATGGAAGGGCTGCCGCTGCGCCATGAACTGGAGGCTCACGACTTGCGCAGACGTGCATGAACACCTCGTACCTCGAATCACCTGCTGCAACAAAAACAACAAGCTCAGGAGAAATCACATGCAAAAGCAAAACCTGGCCCCTCGCCGCTGGTGGTACATCATCCCGATCGTGTTCGTTACCTACAGCCTGGCGTACCTGGACCGCGCCAATTACGGCTTCGCCGCCGCTTCCGGGATGGCCGAAGACCTGCACATCACGCCCGTACTGTCATCGCTGCTGGGGGCGCTGTTCTTCCTCGGCTACTTCTTCTTCCAGGTACCCGGCGCTATCTATGCCGAGAAGCGCAGTGTGAAGAAGCTGATCTTCGTCTGCCTGATCCTCTGGGGCGGCCTGGCCACGCTCACCGGTATGGTCAGCAACGTATACATGCTGGTCGGCATCCGTTTCCTGCTCGGGGTAGTGGAGGCGGCAGTGATGCCGGCGATGCTGGTGTACCTGTGCCACTGGTTCACCCGTGCCGAGCGTTCGCGTGCCAATACCTTCCTGATGCTTGGCAACCCGGTGACCATCCTGTGGATGTCGGTGGTGTCGGGCTATCTGATCAAGCATTACGACTGGCGCTGGATGTTCATCATCGAAGGCCTGCCTGCGGTGGTCTGGGCGTTCTGCTGGTGGCGCCTGGTCGACGACCGCCCGGCCCAGGTGGACTGGCTGAGCGAGCAGGAAAAGACCGCCCTGCAGCAGGCGCTGGCCGCCGAGCAGCAAGGCATCAGGCCGGTGAAGAACTACCGCGAGGCGTTCCGTTCGCCGCAAGTGATCATCCTCGCGCTGCAGTATTTCTGCTGGAGCATCGGCGTATACGGCTTCGTGCTGTGGCTGCCGTCGATCCTCAAGCAGGCGGCCAAGGTCGATATCGTACAGGCCGGCTGGCTGGCGTCAGTGCCGTACCTGGCGGCGGTATTGGCCATGGTTGGCGTGTCGTGGGCGTCTGACCGCTTGCAAAAGCGCAAGCGCTTCGTCTGGCCGCCGCTGCTGATCGCCGCCGTGGCCTTCTATGGCTCGTACGCCTTGGGTAGCCAGCACTTCTGGCTGTCTTACGCGCTGCTGGTGGTGGCCGGCGCCTGCATGTACGCACCCTATGGGCCGTTCTTCGCGATCGTGCCCGAAATCCTCCCGGCCAATGTCGCTGGCGGCGCCATGGCGCTGATCAACAGCATGGGGGCGCTGGGCTCGTTCGGCGGTTCGTGGCTGGTGGGCTACCTCAATGGCGCCACCGGTGGGCCCGGTGCCTCTTACCTGTTCATGTGTGGCGCGCTGCTTGTCGCAGTGGCGCTGACCGCCGCACTGGATACTTCCCAGACGTCCGGCCAGGCCAAGCGCGGCGGTTCACGTCTGGCCATGAGCCAATAGGAAACCTGCAATGAAGAAGCGAATCGTGCTGTACAAACGCCTGTCCGATGACCTGATGGCGCGCCTGCAGGCGCGCGTCGAGGTGACCTGGGTGGATCTCGGTCAGCCTGACGGCCTGGCCCGCCTGCGCGACGCCTTGCCGGGGGCGCACGGGTTGCTGGGGGCCAGCCTGCGGCTGGACGCTGGCCTGCTCGACCTGGCACCACAGCTGGAAGTGGTTGCCAGCGTTTCGGTCGGCGTGGACAACTATGACATTGCCGAACTCAACCGGCGTGGGGTGATGCTGACCAACACCCCCGACGTGCTCACCGAGACCACCGCCGACACTGGCTTTGCCTTGATCCTGGCCACTGCCAGGCGGGTTGTGGAACTGGCGAACTGGGTCCGCGCCGGCCACTGGCAGGCGAGTCTGGGCGCGGCGCATTTCGGTAGCGATGTGCATGGCAAGACGCTGGGCATCGTCGGGATGGGCCGCATTGGCGAGGCCTTGGCCCGGCGCGCTGCGGCTGGCTTCGGCATGCGTGTGCTGTATCACAGCCAGCGGGCCAAGCCCCAGGTGGAGGCGCGTTATGCGGCGCGTCAATGCAGCCTGGACGAGCTGCTGCAACAGGCGGACTTCGTCTGCCTGACCGTGCCGCTGAGCGCCGCCACCGAAGGCCTGATCGGTGCACGGGAACTGGCGCTGATGAAGCCTGATGCCATCCTGGTGAACATTTCCCGCGGGCGGGTGGTGGATGAGGTCGCGCTGACTCAAGCACTGCGCGGGCGGCGCATACGCGGCGCCGGGCTGGATGTGTTCGTGCAGGAGCCGTTACCGCTGGGCTCGCCACTGCTGCAGCTCGACAACGTGGTGGCGACCCCGCATATCGGCTCGGCGACCGAGGAAACCCGCCAGGCCATGGCACGTTGCGCGGTGGACAACCTGCTCAGCGCACTGGCGGGGGAGCGGCCGGCGAATCTGGTCAATGAGCTGCGCAGGGCTTGAGTGGAGCGCGATGGAAGTGGGCAGCTGGCTTACCGGCAGTTGCCCGCCTTGCGATAACCCGCCGCCTGCGCTTCACCCTCGGTAGCAAACGTGACCTGGTTCTTTGACGTAACCTGGGCATACCCCGGGCAGCCGTTGGCCAAGTGATAAACGTGGCTGTTGCGGTTGCCAAGCACTGGCCCCGCCGCCCCGGAGCTGGCCAGGCTCGGCTTGCCTTCGGCTTTGGCGGGCTTCGCCGTTACCGCTTGCACCACGCCGTTACCCACCGGCTTGTAGTCGGCTGTCCATTTGCGCTCCCCGGTCACGAACGGGTTGCTATGTCCCATGATCGCAGCGATGCGGCGATCACGCTCTTTTTCCCAGGCCGACACCGGGTACTGCCTGTCCCAGGCCATCAGTACCTGTTGCTGCTGGCGCGACATGTTCAGCTTGTAGCGGTCGTACATGTAGAACGTGGTGCGCGCCACCAGGCCCTTGACTTCATCCCGCGGCTCGGCAGCACGCTGCTCGAAGTCGACCTTGGTGCTGCACTGCCCGTATTGCCCGGCATTGCCACTGACCATGGCGTAGTTGAAGTTGCTGCGGTCACCGTTGACCTCACCCACCGCCGGGTACAGGTTGAACAGGTCGGCCTCCATGGCGCGGAACACCGGGTCGTCATCCACGCAGTGTTCGCGGCCGCCGTTCTTCCAGCACTGGCGCTGGTTGCCGAAGGTGTAGGCGGGCACGATGTGTTCCCACTCGGTGCGCTCGGCGCGGTTTTGCTGCTTGCGTGTCTGGTAGCCGCACGAGGCGGTATCGATACGCCCACCGGACTTGCCCACCCAGGTCCACTTGCAGCCGCAGTAAAGCTCGCCCATGGCGCTGCTGGCCTGGTCCATGTAGACCTTCTGCTTGGCCACTACCTTGGCTTCGGTGAAGGTCGCTGGCGGATTGGCCAAGGCAGGGAGGTTGAAGGAAAACAGTAAGGTTATGGCGTAAAGCAGTGATTTCATGGGGAAAACATATTTCAGGGAGGGGCCGGCATTGTAATGGTTTCGCCGAGGCTGACCAGCCCGCTGAACTTAATGCCCGCCTTTCATCCGCCGCGCCGCCAGGTAGATCAGCAGACCGAGCAAGGCGGTCGCCGCGCCGATGTACCCGGTGCTGGTCCAGCCCATGCCTGCGCTGATCGCCAGGCCACCCAACCATGGCCCAAGCGCATTGGCCAGGTTGAACGCCGCATGGTTCGATGCTGCCGCCAGGCTCGGCGCTTCATGAGCGATGTCCATCAGGCGGATCTGCAGCGGTGCTGCCAGGGCAATCATGGTCCCGACCAGGCCAATGCCGAGCAGCAGGCTCCACAGTGCCTGGGCAGCGAAGGTGAAGAACAGCAACACGGCCATCGACCACATCAGCACCAGGCCCACGGCGCGGAACTGCAGGCGGTCGAACAGCTTGCCGCCAGCCAGGTTGCCGACGATGCCGCCCACGCCGAACGCAGCCAGGCCGAACGGAATCCACTGCGGCGACACCCGGGTCACCTGCAACATGGTCGGCGCCAGGTAGCTGAACACGCAAAACATACCGGCAAAGCCGATCGCGGCGATGGCCAGCGCCATCCATACCTGCGGCAGGGTAAAGGCTTGCAGTTCCTTGCGCGGGTCGCTGCGCACTTCATCGTGGCGTTGGGGCACGAAGCGCCAAACCAGCGCCAGGGTGCACAGGGCGATAATGCCAACCAGCACGAATGCCGAACGCCAGCCGAAATACTGGCCCAGCAACGTGGCGACCGGGTTGCCGAGCAGCATGGCCAACGTCAGTCCCAGCATTACCCGTGCCACAGCCCCGGCCCGCTGGTTGTTCGCCACCATGCTCGAGGCAACCACCGCCGCAATACCGAAATAGGCACCATGGGGCAGGCCACTGATGAAGCGGAAAGCGACCAGGCCGCCGAACGAGGGGGCGAAGGCGGTCGCCAGGTTGCCGAGGGCATACAGTGCCATCAATAACAGCAACATGTGCTTGCGCAGCAACCGGGCACCGAGAATGGCCAGTGTCGGGGCGCCGACGACCACCCCCAATGCATAGGCGCTGATAGCATGGCCTACCTGGGGCTCGCTCAGTTGCAGGTTGCTGGCGATGTCCGGCATCAGGCCCATGATGGCGAACTCGCCGGTGCCGATGGCAAAACTGCCCAGCGCCATGGAGGCTTCCATTTTCGCCACGGTGCTTTTGTGCGGGAGAGGGGCTAATTCCTGAACTGACATCTGAATCCTTGTTGACACATGCTGAAACGTTCCAGGCGGCATGATAGTCAATTCAACGCGGCAGCGTCGATGAGACGCGCGGGGTAGCACTGGCATTGGCTGCGAAAGAGCCGACCGGGCCGCCCTCAGCGCTCCAGATAATGAGTTTGCGCGGCAAAGTCGATGAACCGCTTGCTGGCCAGTGACAGGTATTCCCCCGAGCGCCAGCACAGGCGGAAGCTCATCAGCTGCGCTGGCCGGAACGGTACGCCGACGATGCCTGGCGTGCGCTGCTGCACCGAGCGCAGCAGGGTGGCCACACCCATGTTGTCCAGTGCGGCTTGCACCACCAGCGAGACGAAGTTGCTCTGCAGTGCCACCTGGTAGGTGATGCCGTGTTCAGCGAAGAACGCGTCCAGCAGGTGACGCTGCACGAAGGTGCGGTCGAACACCACCATGTCGGTATTGCGCAAGTCCTCGGCGGTGAGGAAGGCCTTGTCGGCATACGGGTGATCGGGGTGCATGCACGCCAGCATCTCGTCGCTGCCCAGCAGGATCGATTCCTTGTCGGGCGGCACGCGTCTGGACTCCAGCAGCGCCAGGTCGATTTCCCGCTGTTCCAGGCGATGGCCAATGTCCTCGGCGCTGCCTTCGAACACGGTCATGGCGATGCCTGGGTACAACCGGCGGAAGGCGTTCATCAACCCGGGTACATAGTGCAGGCCGAACATCGGCGGGATACCCAGGCGTACTTCGCCGCGCTTGAGGTCGGCCATGTCGCGCAGCTCCTGCCGGGCCACGTCCATTTCGCGCAGGGCCGAGGCAATCCGTGGCAGGAACCGCTCGCCCTCGGCGGTGAGGATGACTTTGCGGGTTGTGCGGTTGAACAGGGTCACGCCCAGTTCTTCTTCCAGGCGGGTAACGGCCATGCTCAGCGCCGGCTGGGCGATGTGCAGGTGCTGCGCGGCCTTGGTGAAGCTGCCCTGGCGAACGATTTCGACGCAGCAACGCAATGCCTTGAGATTCATTGTGGGGGACTACCAATTCAGAGGAGTTGCATTCATAACGAACTGTGATGTCAGGCATCATAACAATATATTTATTATTATTAACCAGAGGGCCTACGATGCGCGCCACTGAGACATCCTGCAACATCTCAGTCACGCAGCTTGATAAATCTGCAATCCCACGAAGATTTTGAGGTAGTACCCTAAATGGCCAAGGCCGCCGATGTCGTTGTGCAATGCCTGGAAAACGAAGGTGTCGAGTATGTATTCGGCATTCCAGGTGAGGAAAACCTCGATTTGCTGGAATCCCTGCGCAAGTCGAAGATCAAACTGGTACTTACCCGTCACGAGCAGTCCGCAGGTTTCATGGCTGCCACCTACGGTCGCCTGACCGGCAAGACCGGCGTCAGCCTGTCCACCCTCGGCCCTGGCGCCACCAACCTGGTTACCGCCAGCGCCTATGCCTACCTGGGCGGCATGCCGATGATGATGATCACCGGCCAGAAGCCGATCAAGAAGTCCAAGCAGGGTCGTTTCCAGATCATCGACGTGTGCGGCATGATGGACCCCATCACCAAGTACACCCACCAGTTCGCCTCGGCCGACAACATCCCGGCCCGCATGCGCGAAGCCTTCCGCCTGGCTGAAGAAGAAAAGCCGGGTGCAGTCCACCTGGAACTGCCGGAAGACATCGCCGCCGAGCAGACCGACGCACTGCCGATTCCGCCAAGCCTGCACCGCCGCCCGCTGGCCGAGCACGTGGCCATCGAGGCTGCCGTGCAGAAGCTGCAGAACGCGCGCAACCCGATCCTGGTGATCGGTGCCGGCGCCAACCGCAAGATGACCGCCAAGGTCCTCAAGCAGTTGATCGACAAGACCGGTATTCCGTTCATCACCACCCAGATGGGTAAAGGTGTGGTCGACGAACGCCACCCGCGCTTCCTCGGCAACGCTGCGCTGTCGTCCGGTGACTTCGTCCACCGTGCGATCGAAGCGGCCGACCTGATCGTCAACATCGGCCACGACGTGATCGAGAAGCCGCCATTCTTCATGGTCCGTGGCGGCACCGAGGTCATCCACATCAACTTCCGCTCCGCTGAAGTCGATGCCGTGTACTTCCCGCAGGTGGAAGTGATCGGTGACATCGCCAACGCCGTCTGGCAGATCAGCGAAGCGCTGACCGACACCTCGCACTGGGACTTCACCCGCCTGATGGCCATCCGTGAAGCCAACGAAGCACAGATAGCCGAAGGTGCCGACGACAACCGCTTCCCGGTCTACCCGCAGCGCCTGGTGGCCGACATCCGTCGCGTGCTGCCGTCCGAAGGCATCGTGGCCCTGGACAACGGCATCTACAAGATCTGGTTCGCCCGCAACTACAAGGCGCACAAGCCCAACACCGTGCTGCTGGACAACGCCCTGGCGACCATGGGCGCCGGCCTGCCATCGGCGATGGCGGCGCACCTGGTGCACCCGGACCGCCCGGTGATCTCGGTGTGCGGCGACGGCGGCTTCATGATGAACAGCCAGGAGCTGGAAACTGCAGTACGCCTGGGCATGCACATCACCGTGGTGATCCTGCGTGACGACGGCTACGGCATGATCCGCTGGAAGCAGGCCAACATGGGCTTCACCGATTTCGGCCTGGACTACGGCAACCCGGACTTCGTCAAGTACGCCGAAGCCTATGGTGCCAACGGCCACCGTGTGGAAAGCGCCGACGGCCTGCTGCCACTGCTCGAGCACTGCATCAAGACCCCGGGCGTGCACGTGATCGACTGCCCGGTCGATTACAGCGAGAACGACCGCATCCTCAACAGCGAGCTGCGTGAGCGCGCGCTGGCGGTGTAACGCCTGAAAGGAGCGGCGCCAACTCGACACTGGCGCCGTTCCCCCTGCCTTGTAAACCCGCTGTTCCCTCGCCCTGTTCAAACCCTTGCACCGATGTCGGAGTATCCTACGCTCTGAGAGAGCAGGGGAGCCTTGCAGTCATGCCTCGATCAATGGTCTCATCCCGCGCCTAAACCGACTGGTATCGAGCAATGACCCGCCCGCTGTTTGTTTCCCTCGATGGGCCCAAGGGCACCGGCAAGACCACGCTGCTTGAGGCCGTTACCAGAGCCTTGAGGGCCGCCAATCAGACCGTCATCCGGCTGAGCGAGAAGAAAAACGACCCCTGCCGGAGAGAAACCATGGCCCTCGTCAACCAGCTGGCCAGGCATCCCTGCCGGGACCTGGAGTTGAGCGTGTGCGAGCGCCTAGCCGAAAGCCGTGCCTGGATTTCCCGGCAGGTGCTGCCGGCGCAACCACCGGGCAGCATCATTCTGATTGATCGCTGGTATCCCTCGGATGCCGCATTCCGCCGCACAGTACCGTTCGACGAGATCCTGCGGCTGAACATCGCACGAAGTGTGCGGGTGCCGGACTTGCATGTCGGGGTTGTCACCGCCGCGGTTACCTCATGGGCACGGGCGGCGGCACGCACGCGAGGGTTGGGCAGTACGGTAATGCACAGCCTGGACGAGCAGGTGGCTTGTACCGAGGCGTTCGAACGTGCGGTTGTGGAGCATGGCTGGGTACTGTGCCGTAATGAAGGGCCGATCGAGCAGGCAACGCGGCAGATCGTGGCCGAAATCACCGCCTGCATCGATCGTCTCGCCTGATCTTGGCCCCATTTCTGTTGCAGGGAGAAATACGATGGCAATTGATTCGCTGGCGTTCACACCATGGTCCGCGCTGGCCGGTGGTGTGTTGATCGGGCTCGGCGCAGGCCTGTTCGCAGTGCTGAACGGCCGTATCGCCGGGATCAGCGGTTTGCTCGGTTCGTTGTTGCAAGGTGGGCAAGGGCGCGGTGAGAAGCTGGCCTTTATTCTGGGGTTGCTGGCTGCACCGCTGCTGTGGGGGATGTTCGCCACAGTGCCTGTCCCCCGATTCACTGCGGCAGCCGGCACGCTCGTGGTGGCTGGGTTGCTGGTCGGGCTTGGCACGCGCTACGGCAGCGGCTGTACCAGCGGCCATGGTGTCTGTGGCCTATCGCGGCTGTCTCCCCGTTCAGCCGTGGCAACGCTGTGCTTCATGGCCAGTGGTTTTGCCACGGTGTATGTCGTCCGACACCTCGTACAAGGGGCCTGACATGCGTGCTCTGAGTGGATTTATCGCCGGGCTGCTGTTCGGCGTAGGGTTGCTGCTGGCGGGAATGGCCGACCCGGCCAAGGTCCTTGCCTTCCTCGACATCGCCGGGCGGTGGGACCCTTCGCTGGCGCTGGTGATGATCGGTGCTATTGCTGCGGCATGGTTGCCGATGCGCTGGGCGCGCGGGCATTCGACGGCGTTGTTGGGCGGGGCGATACAGTTGCCTGACCGACGTGACGTGGATCGCCGCCTTGTTGGTGGCAGCCTGGCGTTCGGCATTGGCTGGGGGCTTGCCGGCATGTGCCCGGGCCCAGCGTTGGTGCTGCTGCCGGGAGGCTACTGGCAGGCCTGGCTGTTCGTGGCAGCGATGCTGGGCGGCATGGCTGTGTTCGAGTGGCTGCAGGTGCGCCGGCGCATGTAGATGCATTCGCGCTGTCAGGGCGCGGCGGGCGACCTATAGCCCAGTGGTACATGCTTATTCGATATCGGTAGTTCAAATCGTTTTTATATTTCTATTTACTATTTAAAAACCTTTTGCCTACCGAGTAACCGCCGATGTCCGACCCGAAACCCCTATTGTTTGCGCTTTACGAACAGGCCAGTGTCGGCTGCGGTGGCGCACCGAGTCTGTGGACGCATCCGGCTGATGAACGTCTGACCGCCAATACCTTCGATTTCTGGTCCAACCAGGCCCGTATCGCCGACCAGGCCAACCTCGACATGTTGTTCTTCGCCGACGTGCTGGGTTTCTACGATGTATTCGGCGGCAACGCGGATGCAGCGGTGAAATGGGCCGTCGAGGCGCCTGCCAACGACCCGTTGATGATCATTCCCGGGCTAGCTGCCATCACTCGGCAATTGGCGTTCGGCGCCACTGTTACCACTACCTACGAGCATCCCTTCACCCATGCCCGGCGGTTCAGCACGCTGGACCACATGACCCATGGCCGGATCGGCTGGAACATCGTCACGTCGTATCTTTCCAGCGCGGCGCGCAATTTTGGCCTGGAACAGATGATCCGGCATGGCGATCGCTACGCGCGTGCCGAGGAATTCATGGACGTGGTGTACAAGCTGTGGGAAGGCAGTTGGGCGGAAGATGCGGTCGTCGCCGACAAGGTCCGCCAGGTGTATGCCCAGGGTGACCGGGTCAAGCCTGTCGACCACATTGGCGAGTATTATCGGGTGGCCGGGCCACACCTCTGTGCACCGTCACCACAGCGCACGCCCTTGCTGATCCAGGCAGGCTGGTCAGGCAGGGGCCGCGAGTTCGCCGCCAAACATGCCGAGCTGATATTCATTGCCAAGTCCGACCCCCACGAAATTCGCCAGGGCCTGGAAGAAATCTGGGCGATGGCCGAGGCCCGCGGCCGCAACCGGGGCGATGTGCAGTCGTTGACGGTGTTGCGGATCGTCACCGCGAAAACCGAGATCGAGGCGCGGCGAAAGTACGATGAGCTGCAAAGCCACTACCACCTGGAAGCCCAGCTCGTCAGTTACGCTGGCGACACCGGCTTCGACCTCAGTCGCTATGCCGACAGTGATGCACTGTCGAATCATACCGAGGGCCTGACCTCTTACATGATGCGACCGGATGGCAGCGGCAAGCCATTGACCGCGGGGGATGTCAGAAAACGCTTCGCCAGCGTCACTCGGGGCACCGACCTGATCCTGGTGGGCACGCCGCAGCAGGTCGCCGATCGAATCGAAGCACATGCGCGCATTTCGGGTACCAGTGGCTACATGCTCAACCCGTTGACCAGCCCCGGCACGCTGGAGGATTTTGTCGAGTTGGTAGTACCTGAGTTGCAGAAGCGTGGGCTTTACCGAAGCCAACCGCAGGCCGGGACCTTCCGCTCCCGGTTGAGAGCGGATGGTGCCAGCCGGTTGCCACCCAGTGCCTATGGCGCGTCATTCCGTTCGGCCTGGTGACGGCCTGGCCGTGAATGGGTGCGGGTGGCCTGCGGGGCCAGTTCAGGCAACCGGGATCGGGTTGTCGACCAACGCCTGGTTGAACTGGTCGATCAGCGCGTGCTCGTTGATCCCCTGGTTGGCGCGCAGCGCGACCACTCGGTCCACCAGCACCTCGGTTGTCGCGCTCTCGAGCTTGACCAGGGTTTCCTCAATGAAGGCATCGAGCGGCATGGCACGTTCATCGCCGCTTTTGTGGACCAGGTCGGTATCGACCCAAGGCGGGGCGATTTCCAGCACTTTCACGCTGGTGTCGCGCAGGCTGAAGCGCTGCGACAGGGAATAGGAGTGCAGGGCAGCCTTGGTCGCCGAATACAGTGCGGTGGCCGCCAGTGGCAAGTAGGCCAGCACCGAGCTGTTATTGATGATGTAGGCATCAGGCTGGTGTTTCAGGTGCTCCACGAAAGCGGCACTGACACGCACCGGGCCGAGCAGATTGGTCTGCAGCAGGCTCACTGCCTGGGCGTCGTCGTAGTCGCCTGATGCCGGGTTGTCGAAGGGCATGATACCGGCGTTGTTGATGATCACGTTCAGCGAAGGGTGGCGGCGGATGACTTCCTGGGCGACTTGCCTGATCTGCTGCGGGTCGTTGATGTCGAGCCTCACGGTATCGATACCGGGGTTGGACTGGGCGATCTCGTCCAGCAGTGCCTGGCGGCGGCCCGCCACGATCACCTGATTGCCACGCTGATGGAAAGCCTCGGCCAGGGCGCGACCGATGCCCGAGGTGCCGCCGGTAATGAAAATGGTGTTGGCGCTGAGTTTCATCGGTGGGGTTCCTGTCCTGGCGATCAATTGGTGGCGTAGCGCGGGGCCAGCCGGTTGCTGGACAACTGGCTGAACAGGGCTTGACGGCTGGCTTCGTAGCGCTCGAACGCCTCGAGGTCATGCAGCGAGGGGATGGAGATCAGTTTGCCGGCGTCGAAATCCTGCAGGGCGCCGTCTACCAGGTCTTCGGCCGACATCACGATAGCGGGGTCCAGGCTTTCGACCGGCAAGCCGCCTATCTGCCAGAAGTCGGTCGCGGTGGCGCCGGGCAGTACCGCCTGGATCCTGATGCCTTGGTCGGCAAGTTCCCTGTGCAGGGAATGGCTGAAAGCGGTGACATAGGCCTTGCTGCCGCCATACACGCCATTGAGCCGCTCGGGGGCGAGGCTCACCACCGAGGAGATGTTGATCACCGCGCCTTGCCGGCGAGTGACAAAGCCCGGGACTGCTGCGTAGGTCAGGCGGGTGAGGGCGGTGACGTTGAGGGTGATCATTTCGGCCATGCGCTCGACATCACTGTCCAGCAGGCTGGTATGGGTGCCGATGCCGGCGTTGTTCACCAGCAGGCTGATACTGGCGTCTTCGCGCAGCTTGCGCTCTACCTTGGCCAGGTCATCCGCACTGGCCAGGTCTGCCGGAAACACTTCTACATTCTGTCGGGTTGCGGTGGTAAGGCGGCTGGCCAGGTCGTTCAGGCGCTCCCGGTTGCGCGCCACCAGTACCAGGTCGTAGCCGCGACGGGCCAGGCGTTCTGCGTAGATCGAGCCGATTCCGGTGGACGCGCCGGTGATGAGCGCGGTGCCTTTGAATTGCTGCGTCATGGTCATGCTCCAGTGGCGGGGTGCGGTGTGGAGCCATGATGACAAGGGTTACGCTTGTCTCAAACGACGTATATGGTACGCTTTCGAGACATTGCAGCAGGAGTTTGGCGATGCACCGGGTCGGCTATCTGATGACCGAAGGCTTCCAGGTCATGTCCCTGGCGACGCAGGCAGTGTTCGAGTTTGCCAATATCGTCGCGGGCGAAGCGGTCTACAGGATTCAGAACTTTTCCATTCACGGCGGCACCGTGCGCTCTTCCCTGGGCATGCACATCGATACGCTGCCCCTGGGTGCTCCAGGCCTGGCCGACACCTGGATGGTCACCGGTACCTTGACCCCCTTGACTGCCCCTGATGAGGCCGTGCTGGCCAGCGTGCGCGCTTTTGTCGAAGGCGCCCGGCGCACCGCTGGCCTGTGCACCGGCACCTTCGTCCTGGCCCATGCGGGAGTGCTGGAGGGGCGACGAGCGACGACGCACTGGGCCTATGCAAAAAAGCTGCGCGAAATGTATCCGCAGGTCGAGGTGGAGGAAGACCGCATTTTCATCGTCGATGGGCCGCTATGGACCTCCGCCGGCATGACTGCAGCCCTGGACATGGCGCTGGGCATGGTAGAGAAAGACCTTGGCGCAGAGGTGGCCAGGTCGGTGGCGCACAAGCTGGTCATGCACCAACGCCGCTCAGGCGGGCAATCCCAGCATTCCGAGCTGCTGGCGCTGTCGCCCCGGTCCGACCGTATCCAGGCCGCGCTGGATTACGCCCGCAGGCACCTGAACC